>NZ_JBHZTC010000012.1:0-131989 GCF_042879195.1 Kocuria nitroreducens | reverse complement strand
TACCGCCTGTGGTGATCAGCCCCCGGCCTCACGCGTCCCGGCCCGTGCCAATAACGTCATGCCCTCTTACACCTAGCCCTCCGCTCGGCCCGGCGCTCATGGGTCTCCTGCAGGTGCGTCGTGCACGCGGGCGGGACGTCCCCGGGGCCACGGCTCAGTCCAGCCGTCCGGCGAGGCTGTCGGCCACCGTCTCGAGGGCGGCGCGCAGCGCGAGGATGGCCGGGCGGTGCGCGCTGGACCCGCGGATCGAGGTGAACACCGTCCGCCGGGGCCCGGACGGCAGGTCGACCAGCCGGCAGGGCGAGTCCCCGCCCGCCCACATGAGGTCCGGCATGAGCGCCACGGCGTTGCCTGACTCCACGAGCCGGGTCTGCGCCTGCAGGTCCGCCGTCGAGAACCGGACGTCGGGCTCGAAGCCCGCCCTCCGGCACAGCTGCTCACCCCAGTGCCGCGAGGCGGCCCCCCGGGGCTCCATGACCCACGGGAGCTCGTGGGCGTCCCGCAGGCAGGTGACGGACGCGTGCTCCGGGCCGGGGGGAACGGCCAGGCGGATGGCGTCCGTGATCAGCCGCCGCCGGTCCAGGTCCGGGTGGTGGGCGGCGGCGTGGCTCGGGTACTGCTCGGCCACGACCACGTCGAACTCCCGGGCCCACGTCTCGTAGAGGGCCCGCTCCGGCTCGGCCTGCACCATCTCGACCCGCACCTCCGGGTGCTCGCGGCGCATGGCGCCCAGCACGTCCGGCAGCAGCGCCAGGGCCGCGGACTGGAACACGGCGACCCGCACGGTGCCCGTGACCGTGCTCAGCGACGCCGCCAGGTCCGACTCGGTGCGCTCCAGGACCTCCAGCAGCTCGGTGGTGCGCGCCACCAGGATCTCCGCCTGCGGCGTGAGCTGGACCCGCCGGCCGGCCTTGGAGAGCAGCGCCACCCCCGCCTCCTTCTCCAGCGCCGAGAGCTGCTGGGAGACCGCCGAGGGACTGAAGTTCAGAGCGGTGGCGACCTCCGCGAGGGTGCCCCGGAGCGCGAGTTCCCGCAGCAGCCGCAGCTTGCGCACGTCCAGCACGGCTCCGCCCTCCAAAGGTCAGTATTGCTGATGAATGATCTGCGGAAAACATCACTTTATCCGAATCGTTCCGGGGCGCATAGTAGAGCTACCGCAGTGCTTCCGGCCCAACCCAGGGAGAACCACCATGACCACGATCCCCGTCCCTCAGGCAGCGCCGATCCCTGGCCGGCCCGAGATCGGACGCACCCTCCCCCACGCCGCCATCCCGGCGTCGCTCCCCGAGCAGGCCGTGGCCACGGTGCGCCGCTGGCTCACCGAGGCGGAGCAGTTCCCCAAGGACGCCTCGGGCGAGCAGCTGGCAGGGGTGCTCAAGGATCCCAGTGGGCTGGACTTCACCGTCGGCTTCGTCGACGGCGTCATCCGCCCCGAGGACATCAAGGTGGCCGCCCGCAACCTCGCGCGACTGGCGCCGAAGGTCCCCGGCTTCCTGCCCTGGTACCTGCGCACCGCGGTGCGCACCGGCGGGGCCCTGGCCCCGGCCGCTCCGCAGGTCGTGATCCCGGCGGCCCGCAAGGCGCTGCGCGAGATGGTCGGGCACCTGATCGTGGACGCCAGCGAGGCCAAGCTCGGGAAGTCGATCGCCAAGATCCGCAAGGACGACGTCCGGCTCAACATCAACCTGCTCGGCGAGGCCGTGCTCGGCGAGCGAGAGGCCGACCGCCGGCTGCAGGGCACCCACGAGCTGCTGGCCCGGCCGGACGTGGACTACGTTTCCATCAAGGTCTCCTCCACGGTCGCCCCCCACTCCGCGTGGGCCTTCGACGAGGCCGTGGCCGAGGTCGTCGAGAAGCTCACCCCGCTCTACGCGCGGGCCGCCTCGTTCACGCCGGCGAAGTTCATCAACCTGGACATGGAGGAGTACAAGGACCTGGACATGACCCTCGCGGTCTTCACCCGGATCCTCGACCAGCCCCAGTTCAAGGACCTCGAGGCCGGCATCGTGCTGCAGACCTACCTGCCCGACGCCCTGGCCGCGATGATCCGCCTCCAGGAGTGGGCCCAGGCCCGCCGCGCGGCAGGCGGGGCCCGGGTCAAGGTCCGCGTGGTCAAGGGCGCGAACCTGCCCATGGAGCAGGTCGAGGCCTCCCTGCACGACTGGCCGCTGGCCACCTGGGGCACCAAGCAGGACTCGGACACCCACTACAAGCGCGTGCTCAACTACGCGCTGCAGCCGGCGCACGCCGACGCGATCCGCATCGGCGTGGCCGGGCACAACCTCTTCGACATCGCCTTCGCCTGGCTGCTCGCGACCGAGCGCGGCGTGGTCGAGGCGATCGACTTCGAGATGCTGCTCGGCATGGCCACCGGCCAGGCCGAGGCGGTCAAGCGCGACGTCGGCTCCCTGCTGCTCTACACCCCCGTGGTGCACCCCGCCGAGTTCGACGTGGCCATCGCCTACCTGATCCGCCGGCTGGAGGAGGGGGCGAGCCAGGAGAACTTCATGTCCGCGGTGTTCGAGCTCTCCGCCAACGAGGAGCTCTTCGAGCGGGAGCAGAACCGCTTCCTCGACTCCCTCGCAGCCCTCGACGACACCGTGCCGCTGCCCAACCGGGTCCAGGACCGCCGGCTGCCCGCGGCACCCGCCCCGACTGAGGGCTTCGACAACACCCCCGACACCGACCCGGCCGTGGCCGCCAACCGCGACTGGGGCCGGGCGATCCTCGACCGCGTCCCCGCCTCCCGGGCCGGCGTGGACACCGTCACCGCCGCGTCGGTGCGGACCGAGGAGCAGCTCGACGGCATCATCGACGCGGCCCTCGAGGCCGGCCGCGGCTGGGCCGCCATGACCGGCGCCCAGCGGGCCGAGGTGCTCCACCGCGCCGGCGAGTCCCTGGCCGCCCGTCGTGCCGAGCTGCTCGAGGTCGCGGCCGCCGAGGCCGGCAAGACCCTCGACCAGGCCGACCCGGAGATCAGCGAGGCGATCGACTTCGCCCACTACTACGCCGAGCGCGCCCGCGAGCTGGACGAGGTCGACGGCGCGTCCTTCGTGCCCTCCCGGTTGACCGTGGTCACCCCGCCGTGGAACTTCCCGGTGGCCATCCCGGCCGGTTCGGTGCTGGCGGCCCTCGCAGCCGGCTCCCCGGTGGTGTTCAAACCGGCCGGCCCCACCAAGCGCTGCGGCGCCGTGGTCGCCGAGGCCGTCTGGGAGGCCCTGGACGTGTCCGGGATTCCCCGTGACGTGCTCGCCCTCGTGGACCTCGAGGAGCGCGCCCTCGGCCGCCAGCTGATCTCCCACCCCTCCGTGGACCGGCTCATCCTCACCGGCGCCTACGAGACGGCGGAGCTGTTCCGCTCCTTCCGCTCCGACCTGCCGCTGCTGGCCGAGACCTCGGGCAAGAACGCCCTGATCGTCACGCCCAGCGCCGACTTCGACCTCGCGGCCAAGGACGTCGCCTACTCGGCGTTCGGCCACGCCGGGCAGAAGTGCTCGGCGGCCTCCCTGGTGATCCTCGTGGGGTCCGTGGCGAAGTCCCGCCGGTTCCGCAACCAGCTCGTCGACGCGGTCACCTCGCTCACCGTCGACTACCCGACCAACCCCGCGGCGCAGATGGGCCCGCTCACCGAGCCCGCCGAGGGCAAGCTGCTCCAGGCCCTGACCACCCTCGAGGAGGGCCAGTCCTGGCTGATCGAGCCGCAGCAGCTCGACGAGACCGGCAAGCTGTGGACCCCGGGCGTGCGCACGGGCGTGCAGCGCGGCTCCGAGTTCCACCTGGTGGAGTACTTCGGCCCGGTGCTCGGCGTGATGACCGCGGACACCCTGGAGGAGGCCGTCGCCATCCAGAACGAGGTCGACTACGGCCTCACCGGGGGCCTGCACTCCCTGGACCCGGAGGAGATCGGCTACTGGCTGGAGAAGGTCCAGGCCGGCAACGTCTACGTCAACCGCGGGATCACCGGCGCCATCGTCCGGCGCCAGCCCTTCGGCGGCTGGAAGAAGTCGGCGGTCGGCCCGGGCACCAAGGCCGGTGGCCCGAGCTACCTCATGGGCCTGGGCGAGTGGGAGCCCGCGCCGCTGCGCGGGGCCGGGCGCCCCGTGGCCGACGCCGCCGTCGCCGACCTGCTCGCCGCCGCCCACGCGGGTCGCGCCGGGATCACGGCCCAGGAGGCCGAGGTCCTCGAGCAGGCGCTGCGCAGCGACGAGGCCGCCTGGGCCGACGAGTTCGGGGTCGCCCGGGACGTCTCGCAGCTCTACGCCGAGCGCAACGTCTTCCGCTACCTGCCCCTGCCCGTCACGGTGCGCCTGTCCGAGGGCGAGTCCCTCGCCGGACTGCTGCGCGTGGCCGCCGCCGGGCTGCGCGCCGGTGCCGAGCTCACCGTCTCCTCGGCGCTTGAGCTGCCTGCCGCGGTGCGCTCCGTGCTCGCCGGTCGCGGCGTGCAGGTCCTGGTGGAGGACGACGCCGCCTGGCTGGCCGGCGCCGCCGCCCTCGGCGGCGGACGCGTCCGGCTCATCGGCGGGGACCGTGCGGCCTTCATCGCCGCGACCGGGTCCCGTCCGGACGTGGCCGTCTACGCCCACCGCGTCACCGGGGCGGGCCGGGTAGAGATGCTGCCGTTCCTGCACGAGCAGGCCGTGAGCATCACGGCCCACCGCTTCGGCACCCCCAACCACCTCACGGACGGGCTGATCTAGCAGCCCTCCCGCCACGGCCCCGGGCCGTGGACCGTCGGCCCGTCCCGGGGCCCGGTCCACGTCCCGGGGCCGTTCCGTTTCCCCGGTCGCGGCGCCCCCGGTGGCTCAGCCCGGGAGCAGGGACGCGTGGACGACCAGGTTCGCGTCGAAGGAGCCGGTCGCGGGGTCGTAGCCGTCGCAGGTGATCAGGCGCAGCTCGGGACCGGAGGTGTTGCCGTAGACGCGCAGCGTGGGGAACGCGGCCTTCTCGTACCGCTCGACGGCGTCCACGGCGAAGACCGCCGCGGATCCGTCCTGACGCGTCACGGTGATCCGGTCCCCGGGGGTCAACCGGTGCAGCTCGGCGAACACGCCGGGACCCCCGCCGGTGGCGTTGACGTGGCCCAGCAGCACGGACGGGCCGGGCTCGCCCGGAGTGGGCGAGTGCCGGTACCAGCCGGCCGGTGCGCCGGGGCCCTCCGGAGGGACCTCCAGGCTCCGGTCGGCGCGCAGTCCCAGCTGCATGAGCTCGCCGTCCAGGCCGATGCGCTCGACCGAGAGGCGCACCGGCTCCGACGCCGGAAACGTCTCGGGCCCAGGTGCCGGCGGCTGTGCCGGGGCGCTCGGGCGAACGGGCGGCGGCGGGGACGGTGCCGGCAGAGCGCCCGTGGCGAGAGGGGCGACGTGCTCCGGGACCGACCCGCGCTCCGTCGTCGTCCCCGGTGCGGGGCCGTCCCCCGTGCACCACAGGGCCAGGACCACGGCGAGCCCCGCCACCCCCGTGCGGAGGTGGCGGGACTCGCGGCGGTGCCGTGCCATCCGGTGTCCGCGGGTCAGCGTCCGCCGGCCGCCCGGCGGCGCAGGCCCACGGCGGCACCCAGCGCGAGCAGGCCGAGCACGGCCGCGCCGATGATCCCGTTCGTGTCCGAGCCCGTCCCGGCTGTCTCCACGCCCGTGTCCGCAGGGCCCTCCGGCACGGCCATCTGGGCGGGCGCGAGGACGCCGCACGCCACCGGGATGTCGGAGGCGAGGGGCAGCTCCGGGGCCATCGGATTGACCTGGGCCTGCGCCGCGGCCGAGAGAGCCGCCGGGTCCGCGCCGTGGACGTTGACCACGGCGGTGCCGCTCTGCAGGGCCGCGACCATCGCGGCGTCCACCGGGATGGTCCGCTGGTAGGTGTAGGCGTCACCGGCGGGGAACCGGTCGATCGCCACGGCCGAGGCCGGGGTCGTGTCGCCGGCGGTGGTCAGGGAAGCCCCGATCCCACCCGTCCAGGGCTGGCCCTCCATGGAGCTGACCGCGCCGTCCCCGTCGGCGTCGGCCGTCGGGGGAGCGCACACCCCCTGGCCCCCGATGTGGATGTGCTGGGCGTGCGGATACGGTGCGCCCTGGAAGAGGGCGGGTGCACCGGCGACCTCGACGGTCACCGTGGCCTCCTGGCCCGTGACGTCGACGACCGCGGTGCCGGCGGCGGTGCTGTTGTTGACGGGCGCCAGCTCGGCCTGGAAGGACCAGCTGTCGGCCGCGGCGGCAGGGACGGCAGGAAGGGCCACGGCCGCGATGGCCAGGGCGGGTGCTGCGAGCAGAGCGGACTTCTTCACGGGATCGGCCTCTCGGTGGGATCGACAAGACGGGAAGTAACGCAAAACACAGTCTACTGATGGTTTTCGGGGCGTCGAGGGTCGAATGGCAAGTGCTTCTGCAAACCCACTCCGGGGGTGACGTCGTGCGCGCCGTCCTCGGCCCGCGCCGTGGGACCGGCGCAGGCTCCTCTCGCGCCCTGCTCCAGCTGGGGCGGGCGTCGCTCGGCCCGGCCCCGGAAAGGACGCCCGCCGGTGGACGGGAGAAGGCGCCGCCCTCGGAGGATCGGCACGAGAGCGGCGCCTGGAGAGCTCGACCGACTGCGCTCCGGTGTCCCCCCACGTGCATCGCACATCGGACCCGTGAGCCGGCCTCGGCTCGTCACTGCAAGGGTACTGACCTGTAAATAAATGAGCATCATTTAGTAAGGCGCCTCACAGAGCGGGTGTTCACCCGCTCCGACCTGCGGGGATGGTCCGACGCGCTCCGTGCCGCCACCGGGGGTTCGTGCAGCTCGGCAGGTCCTGGAGCGTGCCCCGAGGCGCTCAGCAGGCGCTCAGCAGGCGGTCATGCGGCGTTGCCGGCCCAGGCCTCGAACGGCGCGGTCCGCTCGTCCAGGGCCACCGGGCGCCCCGGCGGGGACCGTTCGTGCTCGGACTCGGCGAAGTACTGGTAGAACTCGGCGTCGTCGAAGCCGCCGGAGGCCGCGTCGTGCCGGTCCGCGGCGAACCAAACGGCGTCCAGCCGCGCCCACAGCAAGGCGGACAGGCACGTGGAGCACCCGGGGCGCGTCGGGGATGTGCGCCGACGGGGACCGCTGCGAGGTCGATGATGCGGTTCCGACTGGTGGGCGGCCCGGGGATCCGGACCCGCCGCGGGCTTGTCGATAGGTTGCCGAGGAGTGTTGCCGGACCACAACGGGCGGAGCTGTGGCGCCGCGGCCCCGACGCCCCTGCGCCGGGGGCCCGTCTCATTCCGTCTCCCACCGTCGATCCCGGTGTTCCTCCTTGCCAGCGGGGGAATCGGGGGAGCACAGTGAACGTGTGGTGCAGTCCGGGAGGAAGGGGGCGCCACCATGGGCAACATCGTCGAGTTCCCGACCACCGACGGGCGCGGCGTCCTGGTGGAGACCTCGGACGGGTACGGGACACCGGTCACCCGGGGCGGCCACCAGGGGAGCGTGGTCCAGGAGGCCCAACGGACGTTCGAGGAGGCGGTGGGGCACATCCAGCCCGCGGTCCAGGTCTTGATCGACCAGCTGGTCTCCCTGGCGCACCGCCCGTCCGCGGTGTGCGTGGAGTTCGGCGTCGACCTGCACGCGGAGGCCGGCGCCTTCATCGCGAAGACGGGTGGTACCGCGAACTTCATGGTCCGGCTCACCTGGGAGGACACGCGCACGGACTGAGCGGGCACGACCGCCCGCCGGTCCGTCCGGCCCCGTGCGCGAGGACCACCGAATCCGGGATCCGTGAGGTGAAGAACCCGTGAGCGTGCTGGAACTGTCCATCGTCCGTTCGGGGGAGACAGGCCTCTACGACGTCGAGATCGTCCACTCCCCGGTGGGCGAGGCCTCCGCGACCGTGGCGATCGACTGCGAGCGGATGATGCAGGGGCGCGACCACTGGCAACAGGCGCTCCTGGCCTCGGCCGTCAGCACCCGCCGACTGGTCGCCGGCCCAGAGACGACCGTCCGGGCGGTGGGGCAGGACCTCTTCGACGTGCTGCTGGGGCACCCGGTGATCGGGGCCCGCTACCGGTCCAGCGTGGACATCGCGGCCGAGCGCGGCGAGCCGTTGCGACTGGTGCTGCGCCTGGCCGCGCCGGAGCTGACGCCACTGCCCTGGGAGGCGATGTACGACGCTCAAGCGGGCACCTACGTGGCCCGGATCGAGCCGCTCGTGCGTCACGTGCCGGTCGCGGCCGCCCCACCACCGCTGCGGGTGCAGCAGCCCGTGCGGGTCCTGGGGATCACCGCCTCTCCCCGTGGGCTTCCGGCCCTCGACGTCGAGGCCGAGGAGCAGTACCTGGCCCAGGCGCTCGGGGAGCCCGTCGACCGGGGGCAGATCGAGCTGCACTGGGCCCGTGACGCCACGTGGGACGGCGTCCACGACCTGCTCCTGGCCCACGAGTGGCACGTCGTCCACTTCATCGGGCACGGGGACTTCGACGCGGAGCAGGACGAAGGCGTGCTGGCCCTGGTGGGCGGTGACGGGAGGGCGCACCACGTGGAGGCCAGCCGATTCGCGGACCTCCTGCACGAGGCGACCCCGATGCCGCGGCTTGTCGTGCTCAACTCGTGCCAGTCGGCCGTTTCCGGGTCGGTGGACCTGTTCTCCGGCACGGCTTCTGCGCTGGTGCGCGGGGGCGTCAGCGCTGTGGTGGCCATGCAGTTCGAGATCACCGACCCTGCGGCCGCGGCCTTCGCCCGGGGCTTCTACTCCGCCATCGCCGCCGGGCGTCCCGTGGACGCGGCGGTCCGCAGCGGACGCGTGTCCATCCTGGGCATGAATGGTCACACCCTGGAGTGGATCACCCCCGTCCTCTACGTGCGGGGACGGGAGACCCGTCTGTTCAGCCTCCGCAAACCCCGGGAACCGGGACGGAGCGCGAAGAGGGCTCAGTCGCTCCGTCCCGATCCGCTGGAAACTCCCGCTGCGACGGCCGGCGCCGTCCCGGCCGTGGCAGCCGGGGAGGCGCTTCCGTCCCCGTCCGGGTCCGTGACGCCGATCCGCGTCACCGAGCCTCCGGCGGCAGGACCTGATGCTCCGGCGGAGGAGCCTGCTGCCCCGGCGGCCGAACCCCGTGCTCCGATCGTGGGGGGTCCTGCTCCGGTGGCCGGGCCTGCCGCTCCGGCGGCGGAACCCGGTGCTCCGACGGTGGAGCGTCCTGCGCCGGTGACCGAGCCTGCCGCTCCGGTGGTGGAACGTCGTCCTCCGGCTGCCCGACCCGCCGTTCCGCGCGGGAAGCGGCGGGTGCGGATGCTCTGGCCGGCCCCGTTGCTGCTCCTGCTCGCCGGGATGCTCGTGTGGGCGGCGGTCGCCCGGATGGGCACCGTCGAGGTGGACGCCGCCGCCTACCGTGACCGGCCGACGGACGAGGTGGTCCAGGAACTCCAGGACCTGGGTCTGGGCGTGCGCCTGCGGGGTGAGTCGCACGGGAGGGCGGAGGGCACTGTGCTCGCTCTGGACCCCACCGGCAGGGTAGAGCGGGGCTCCGTGATCACAGTCGTCCAGTCGACCGGTCCGCGCGGTCTTGCCGAGGACGACCTTCCGGGGACGGAGAACGAGCCTGCGACCGAGGACCCTCCGGAGGGCATCCCGAGCGGCCGGCCCGGTTCCGCTCCTGCCGCGGAGGTCGTGTATCTGCCCCTGGACATGGTGGGGCGCGCCGCCCAGCCCGTCATCGACGAGATCAGGGCGAAGGGGGTGCAGGTCACGGTCGTCAACGTGCCCGGCACGGAGCTGGCGCCGGGCGAGGTGGTCCGCACGGACCCGGTCGAGGGGACCCCGGTGCAGCAGAACTCGACCGTCACCATCTGGGTCGCGCAGTAGGGCGTCCGCGGTGCTTGCTCAGTGCGGACCGGGCAGCTCGAACTCCATGTAGAACTGCGTGTTGAAGCGCTCGGGGTCCGAGAGGAGGTAGCGGCCCTCGACCGCCGCGACCGTGCCGGGCAGGATCGACTCCACGATCGCGCACATCTCCGAGACGGTGGCCGTGGGCGTGTTCTGGATCTTCGTGATCAGCATGCCCGGCCTGATGCCCGCCTTGCTGGCACCGGAGCCAGGGGTGACGGCCTTGACGTAGAGACCGCCCTCGATGCCGCCGCGTGCCATCCTTGCATCGAGTTCTGGGCCTCCGGCGGGGTCGAGAGCCTCGAAGTACCCCGGGTAGTACTCCTCCACGGCCCACCCCATGTCGTTCTGCGACTGGCCCTTGAGCAGCTTGTCGACGATCTCCGGCCGAGCCGCGTCGATCGAGATGGAGTAGTACTGGCCCTCTTCCGCGGCGTTCCGGCCGCTGAACTGGGTCGAGGTGTTGATGCCTACGACCCGGCCGTGGTGGTCGAGCAGGGGCCCTCCCGAGCTGCCAGGGTTGATGGTGGCCCCGTGCTGGATCGTGTCCTTGTACTCCGGAGCGCCCTGGGGCCGTGCCGGGACCTTGGTCGCGTTGACGAGTCCCGAGGCGATGAGAAGCTTCTGGCCGGAGGGGTCGTCGGATGGAGCGGTCGAATAGCCGAGCGCGGTGACCGTGTCTCCCGGGGTCACCGCGTCCGAGCTGCCGATGATGAGCGGTTGCGACTGCTCGGGCAGCGGGGAGGAGAAGTGGACCACTGCGAGATCGGTGCACGGGTCCACGGCTATGACGTGAAGGGAGGCTTTCTGTCCTGTGTTGAACCTCCCTGAGATCGCCGCGAGACCCTGAACGACGTGCGCGTTGGTGACCGCCATCCCGGCGTCCTTGTCCACGACGAATCCGGTGCCCATCCCCAGGTAGTCGTCGGGTCGGCGCCCCTGGATCGCGAACACCGAGGTGTCGCCGAACGCATGCATCTGCTGCGTCGTGAGGTCGGGCGGATGGTCGTCGCCCTCAGGGAGCTGGCCGGACAGGGTCAGCCCCTCATCCTCATGGTGCGGGATGTCCGTGGCGCCGGTCGATGCTCCCGCGCCGGCCTGCTCCACCATCTCCTCGGCCGTTGTGTCCCCTGGCCCGCATCCGCTCACGAGCAGGGCGGTGACCGCCAGCACGGCAGCGTGCCTGCGCCGGACATTCCTGGACGATCCCATGGTGCTCCCCCTCGGACACCTCTGACCAGCATTGATCCATTGTCACTCGGCAGGACACCTCCGGGGCGTGCTTGACGAAGTAAGGCGGTCGCTGCTGCGGGCCGTCGTGCCAGGTCAGAAGGGTATGGTGCCGGCACATCCACGCGTCGGTGCTCGGGCGACGGACAAGCTCCGCTCGCTCCCCACCGTGGAACCAGCTCCCGGCCGCGGCTCGTGCGCCGCCGCGTGAGTGCGACACCGGACGGTGCCCGTCGAGGCCTGTCTGCCGGCCTCGGGCGGCCCGGCCGGTGTCCACGGGCAGCTCCTCCAGCGGGTCCCGAGGAGCCCGGACTGCCCTCGGCCGGCCAGGCCGGGCTGGTCGACAACCTCGACTCGGGGCTGTCCGGGGGTCTGCACCCCTGACCCTCGCCACCGCCGAGCTCCTCGCGGGCCGGATCGGGCCGATCTTCGCCCTCTATACCCCGGCGTGCGGGACGTGGGGCAGCTGGTCACGGGCGTGGTCTCCCGCCTCGGGTGACCCGCGGCCGGTCGCTAGAGTGGGAGGCACCCACCCGCCGCGACGGGACCGCACCACGGGGCCCCGGTCGCCCCGTCGCCCCGCCGGCGACCGGAATCCCCGAGCTCATCTGGAGGGCGCTCCTCCCATGGCCGACCTCTTCGACTTCAACCACGGCGGCGCCACGCATCCCGGCGCGTGTGCCACCGTCCACCCCGGAGCGGACTCCGGCCAGCACGTGGTGCTGTACACGGTGGTCGCCGAGACGGACGAGCACATCGTCCTCGACGACGGCTTCACCTACGACAAGCGCACCGGCGTGGTCCAGGGCCCCGCCGGGCGCCCCACGCTCCAGAACCGCATGGCGGCCACCGAGGGCAGCGCGATGTTCGACTCCTGGTCCCGGATCGCCCGGCAGCCTCGCCGCCCGGACGGCGGTGCCGCGCCCCGGCACGCGCCGGGGCGACGCTTCAGGACGCTGCTCCGCCGCCTCGGACGCCCGTGAGGTGGACGACGTCGGTGCGGTCACCGGTGACCGGCGGGGCCGTGCGCCGGCGTCGTTCGGCGCGTGCGGGCCATAGGCTGGGTGGCGGACCCGTCCACCCGTTCACCCTGAGGAGTGCACCGTGCCCCTGATCCAGAGACACCTGTTCGGCCCCGGCCCGTCCAACCCCTACCCGGAGGCCACGGCGGCGCTGGGCCACCCGCTGCTCGGCCACCTGGATCCTGCTTTCCTCGACGTCATGGACAGCGCCTGCGACGGCCTGCGCACGGTCTGGGGCACGGACAACCGGCGCACCCTGCCGCTGAGCGCCACGGGCTCCGCCGGCATGGAGGCGGCGTTCGTCAACACGGTGGAGGAGGGCGACGTCGTCGTCGTCGCCGTCAACGGGCTGTTCGGCGAGCGCATGTGCGACGTCGCGGCACGGTGCGGCGCCGACGTGGTGCGCGTGGACTTCCCCTACGGGGAACCGATCGACCCGCAGCGCGTCGCGGAGGCGCACCCGTCGCCGAAGATCATCGCGGCGGTGCACGCGGAGACCTCCACGGGCGTGCGCTCCGACATCGCCGCGCTGGGCGAGCTCAAGGGCGACGCCATGCTGCTCGTGGATGCGGTCACGTCCATCGGCGGCATCGAGCTGCGCGCGGACGACTGGGGCGTGGACCTCGGCTACGCGGGCACCCAGAAGTGCCTGGGGGTCGCCCCGGGACTGGCGCCGTTCACGATCTCGGACGCCGCGTTCGAGCGCCGGGTGCAGCACCCGCGCTCCTGGTACCTCGACCTGGGCATGCTCGGCGGCTACGTGGGCGAGGCCCAGGGCCGCGCCCGGACCTACCACCACACCGCGCCCACGGCGATGATCGCGTCCCTGGACGCCGCGCTGCGCCGCATCGCCGAGGAGGGCCTGGCGCACGTCTGGGCCCGGCACCAGGCCGCGGGCGACGCGCTCCAGGCCGGCCTGCAGGACATGGGCCTGGAGCTGTTCGCCGCCGAGGGGCACCGCCTGCCGGAGCTGACCACGGTCAAGGTCCCCGAGGGCGTCGACTCCGCCTGGGTGCGTGCCTACCTGCTGGAGCACTTCTCCGTGGAGATCGGGGCGGGCGTGAAGGAGTACGCGAACACGGTGTGGCGGATCGGCCTGATGGGCCCGAACGCCGACGCCGGGTCGGTCACCCTCGTCCTGGGCGCCCTGCAGGAGGCGCTGCGGAAGGTCCCCGCACCGGTGTGAGCCGCCCCCTGACCCCTGACCCCCGATCCGCGAGCCAGGATCCGCGAACGCACCGGTTCCGCCCGAACTGACACCCAGGGCATGTCGAGGCATCTCGGGCGGAACCGGTGGGTTCAGCGGTCCGAGGGCCGGCTGGGCGAAGGCGCCGCCCTCGCGGGGCAGGTGGTCCGCCCCTGCGGCAGGGCGATGACCGACCGCAGCCCACGCCGGACAGCCCCGCCGAGTGCACCCGCAGGAGTGCTCCGGGGCCCGTCAGATGAGGTCGGTCTCCGAGCGCTCGACGCGCTCCCCGGTGCCGGGGTCGGCCACGGTGCTGCGGGTGGACCGGCGCCGGGACGGCACGGCGGCGGCGATCAGGACCAGTGCGAGGTAGGCGACTCCCACCCAGAAGATGATCTGGCCGGCCAGTGCCAGGTTCAGCGGCCCGGCGACCGACGGCAACGCGAGCCAGAGGATCAGGCCGACGGCGATGGTGATCAGGGGGCCGGCTGGGTTGAGGCGCATGGCGGGGTCCTCTCGGGAGGGCGGGCAGAGCACGGATGTATTAAGTAAAGCAAATACATGTCCGATCATGCGGGACGCGCCGAGTGGGCCGCGGCGCACGCTCGGCTGCGCCCTGGTCCGACGCGGAGAGTCATGTTCGGTCACGGCTGTGTCGGCGCCTCGTGACGACCGGGGTGACGTGCGGGGCCCGGCCGGGCGCGTCGCTGCTCGGGCGGCCCGGGGCCGCCGCGGAGCGGACCGGGGCGCGTGCTGCGGAATGCGGCGCTGGCATGGAGCGACTCCCGGACCGGCGTCCCGGCGGAGGCTGAACGGGTTCGGTGCGGGCCCGCCGGGCGCGCCGCCCGGCGGCCGGAGGGACCCGTCGCGGCGACGTGCCCACCGGGCGGTCCCGCACGGTGCCGCCCGCGAGGACGACGGGACCGGTGGCCGGACCCGTCCGGCTCTGCTTCTATTGAGGAACGTGGGGCCTACCGAGGAGGAACATCCGATGGACACCTGGATCTGGATCGTGCTGGCCGTGGTCGTGCTGGCCGTGGTCGTCCTGGCCGTGCTGGCCGGGAGCCGCAAGAAGAAGGAGCACGACGTCGCTGAGCGGCGGGAGAACCAGCAGCGCGCCGCCGAGCTGCGCGCCCGCAGCGAGGAGGAGGAGCTCTCGGCCCGCGAGCGCAAGGCGGACGCGGACGCGGCCCGCGCCGAGGCCGAGAAGGCCCGGATCGAGGCCGACCGCCTGGAGCAGGACGCCCAGCGGCGTGCCGAGGACGCCGACAAGGTGCGCCAGGAGGCGGAGACCCACCGCCGGGACGCCGCGGCGCTCGCCCCGGACGGGGACGACTCCTCTGCCGGTGGCGCCCCGCGCGGACGCCACGAGGACGCCACCGACCACGGAGCCGGGGCGCACTCCGACGACGCCCTCTGGCAGGACAGCGACGCCGGTCAGGACCCACGGAACCGGCGTGACGGCGGCGCCGGGCCGGACGGGCCCGCCCTGCGCGACGGCGACACCCTGGGCGACGGGAGCACCCGGGGCGACGGGAGCACCCGGAGCGACGGCAGCACCTGGCGCGACGGCGACCTCGGCTCCGGGGACCGGCCGCGCACCTGAGCCCGGGCGACGGACGCGGCCGTCGTCGAGCGGCCGGGAACGACCGGGCGCGCGGCGGCGCGGGGATCCCCGCGCCGCCGCGGGCCCGGTCGTCCCTGCGGTCACTTCTCCCAGGGAGCCTTGATGGGGTAGTAGCGCTCCAGGAACTCCGTCATCCGCTCCGCGCGCTCGGGAGCGGGCACCTCGGGGAAGCTGCCGTCGTTGAGGCAGAACATGTCCAGGTTGCGCCGGCCGAGCAGCTTCTCCATCTGCTGCAGCCCGGCGCGCGTGGTGGTGTCCAGGTACTCCGTGCGGGCCGTCTCCTGGGTCACGGCCCGGCCGGTCAGCAGCGCGTAGTAGTGGTAGAGCGAGTTCGTCACCGAGATGTTGTCCGCGGCGCGGAAGCGGCTGGACGCGGTGCGGAGGAACTCCCGCGGGAACTCCTGCTCCATCTCGGCCACGACGCTGCGGCGCAGCGGGGCGGCGCAGTGCTGCAGGTGGCGGGTGGTGATCCGCCCGAAGCGCTCCCACAGGAGCTTGCGGTTGACGCGGGCGGCGTTCTCGAACCCCGAGCGCTCGGCGGAGTTCTCACCGAGGCCGATGCGGGTCTCGTTCTCCACGAACTTGGTGATCCCGCCGGGGGAGAAGAACAGTGCCGGGCCGATCGGGCGGCCGAAGAACATGTCGTCGTTGGAGTACAGGAAGTGCTCGGAGAGCCCCTCGATGTGGTGCAGCTGCGCCTCCACCGCCTGGGAGTTGTAGACGGGCAGCACCGAGGTGTCCGCGAAGAACTTCTCGCTGCGCATGAGCCGCACCCGGGGGTGCTCGGCCAGCCACGCGGGCGGCCGGGAGTCGGTGGCGATGTAGATCGTCCGGACCCAGGGCGCGAACATGTGCACCGAGCGCAGGGAGTACTTCAGCTCGTCGACCTGCCGGAAGCGTGCCTCGTGGGCGTCGCCTTCCCCGACCACGGCGCCCTCCATGTAGGAGGCCCGGACCTTGCGGTACTCGTGGTCGGAGCCGTCGACCCACGAGAAGACCATGTCGATCGCGAAGTCGATGTCGATGGCGTGGTCCGCGAACATGTTCTCGATCGTGGGCCAGGTCACGCCGTAGCGCTCCACCGTGCCGCGCACGGCCTCGGACGCCGGGACGGTGCGCCGGGTCAGCGAGTTCTCCATGGGCAGCCGGATCTCGTCCTCGCCGAACTCCCAGAGCTCGACCTGCACGCCGGTGCCGGCGCCGTAGTACAGCTTGGCCTCCGCGGAGTAGTAGGGGCGGAACAGCCGCAGCACGCGCGCGTTGCGGCGGGAGGACAGCTCGCCGTCGGCCAGCAGCTGGACGGTCTTCTTCCGGGTGTCCATCGGCTTGACGTAGTACGGCTCGCCCACGGCGGCCTCCACCAGCGCCTGGCGCAGCCGGGGGCGGTCCTTGAGGTCCACCGCGATCACGGGGCGCTCGTCGTTGCCCCGCACCAGCAGGTGGTCGACCCCCGCGGAGTCCAGGACACCGCGCAGGAACAGGAGGTTCTGCACCATGACGTCGTGCGGGGTCTGGTCCGTGATCCGCAGGGCGAAGCGGTCCTTGTAGCGGACGACGTCCTCACGCTGGTCCAGGGCCGCGGCCGAGGCCCGGGACGCGGTGCGGAACTCCTCGCCGTCCGCGCCGTCCTCGGGTGCCGCGAAGTACTCTGTGCCGAGCAGGGTGGTGTTGATGGTGCCTCCTCATGATGTCGGGCCGCCGTGGCGGCGATCTCATGATAGGCCGGGCTCAGCCGGGGAGGGGCTGGCAGCGCTCGCAGAACCACAGCGCCCGGTCCTGCGGCGGGCCGGGGTGCGCCTCGCCGGGGGCGAGCTCGGCGTCGTCGATCCGGGCCTCCCGGACCGGGCTGCCGCAGCGGCGGCACGGCTGCCGGCCGCGGCCGTAGACCCAGAACTGCTCGCCGCGCCGCGCCGGGCCGCCCACGGTGGAGCGCTGCGAGCGGTCCCGGTTGGCGTGCAGCAGCCGGTGGGAGAGGTCCACGACCGCGCCGAGGTCCGGGACCCCGGCCACCGGGGTGAAGGGGTGCAGCCGGCGCAGGAAGAGGATCTCGTTGCGGTAGACGTTGCCGATCCCGGCGAGGTTGCGCTGGTCCATCAGCGCGGCCGCCACGGGCCGGTGCGGGTGCCGGGCGAGCCGGGACAGGGCCTCCGTGCGGTCCCAGTCCGGCCCGAGCAGGTCCGGGCCGAGGTGGCCGACGAGCTCGTCCTCGTCCGCCGTGGCCACGAGGTCCAGCATCCCCAGGTCGAAGCCCACCGCCTGGGTCGCGGTGGTCTCGAGGACCGCGCGCGCCTGGTGGCCGGGGCGCCGCCAGCGGGTTCCGCGCGGGTAGACGTGCCAGATCCCCTCCATGAGCAGGTGGGAGTGCAGGGTCAGCGGCGCCAGGCCCTCGGGCCCGCCGTCGCAGCGGATCAGGAGGTGCTTGCCGCGCGGGAGCACCACGGTCACGGTGCGCCCGGAGAGGTCCGCGGTCGCGATCGACGGGAACCGCAGGTCGCTGCGCGTGAGGACCTGCCCGGCCAGGGCACGGCGCAGCAGTGCGGCCTGGCGGTAGACGGTGTCACCTTCGGGCACGGCGGCCTCCTTCTCCGGGCGCCGCGGTCACCGGCGCATCCTCAGCCCGCGCGGGGTCGAGTAGAAACCGCCGGTCAGCAACGACTCCCGGACCGCGGTCTCGACGCGACCGTGCCCCAGGACCCCGGCGCCGTTGACCTTCTCGACGGTCAGTCTGTCCACCGCGCCCCGCCGGACGGTCTCCGCCACCGCGGGCCCCGCGGCGGCGAGGACGGCGGCGTCGTCCGTGAACGCGAGGACGGTCCGGCCGCCGCGCTCGACGTACAGGGTCAGGGCGCCGTCCACGAGCACGACGACGGCGCCCGCCTTCCGTCCGGGCCGGTGCCGCCCCGCCGGCGCGTCCTCGCCGTCCGGGGCCGGCACGGACACGGGCTCCGGCCACTCGAGGGCCGCCCCGTACGGGTTGGCGGGGTCGGTCGCGGCGAGCGCCAGCGCCACGGGCTCCTCGGTGCGGACCTGGTCGTCGGTGCTGAACGTGCGGAGGTGGTCCACCGTGGCGGCCTGTGCGAACTGGGCGGCGCCGAGGCCCTCGACGAAGTAGCCGCGGCGCGCCCGGCCCGTGTCCTCGAGCGTGGAGAGCACCTTGTACACGGTGGCGAAGCCGCCGGGGAGCTCCTCGACCGCCACCGGGCCCTTGGTCACCACCCCGTAGCGGTCCATGAGCAGCTCCGCGGTGGCCGACGCCCGCAGCGTGGGGTCGAGCGGCTCGGGGCGCAGCATCGACCAGCGCCCGGCCACGAGCGGGGAGTCGTGGCGCTCCAGGGTGGCCGCCCCGGCAGGGGCGCGCAACCCCCCGGCGACCCCGGGGCGGGAGGACCCGCCGGGCCGCAGCCGGGCGGCGCCCCGACGGGAGGTGGAGCGGCCCCGCGGGGCCCGGGACCTGTGCCGGTGGGCGGCCTGCCCGCCGGAGAGCAGGGAGCGCACGGGCAGGAAGGTGTCGTTGGTGATCAGCCCGGACCAGACGAGGTTCCACAGCGCCGTGGTCAGCTCGGCGGCGGGTACGGGGCCCCCGGCGGCGTCGAGCAGGCCCAGCAGCTGCGGGAAGAACCACGCGCCGCCGGGGGCCAGGACGTCGAGGACCCGCCGCTCCAGCGTGGAGTCCAGGGCCGCCGCCGCGACCGCGAGGGTCTCGGCCGGGGGCAGCGTGAGCTGGGCGGCCTCGCTCAGGTGCAGCGACACCCACCCGTCGTCGCCCGCCAGGGACCCGGCCCCGGACCAGAGGATCTCCCCGGTGGCGGTGAGTTCGTCCAGCAGCTCCGGCCGGTAGTCCGCCACCCGGGCCGCCAGCACGAGCGGCTCCCAGGCCGAGGCGGGGACCGCGACGCCGGCGAGCTGGTCCACCACCGTCAGCACCCCGTCCTCGCCGCGCAGCTGGTGGCCCCGCCCGACGTGCTGCCAGGCCGGCAGGAACCGGGCGTAGACCTGCCCGGAGACAGGCTCCACGTCCCGGCGCAGCGCGGCCAGCGAGCGGCGCCGGATCCGGCGCAGCACCTCGGACTCGCACCACTCGGAGGCTGCCGGACCGGCCCCGCCGCCGTCGGGGCGCACCGGCCGGAACTCGCCCTCGACCACGCGCCGGTCCGCGGCGAGCCGCTCCAGCGTGGTGCGCACCACGGCCGTGCCCAGCCCGAGCCGCTCGGCGGCCTCGTCCACCGTGAAGGGCCCGTGGGTGCGGGCGTAGCGGGAGACGAGGTCGGCCAGCGGGTCCTCGACCGGCTCCACGAAGGCCAGCGGCACCCCCATGGGCAGGGGGACGCCCAGCGCGTCGCGCAGCCGGGAGGCGTCCTCGATCGCGGCCCAGTGCTCGACGCCGCGCAGGTGCACCCGCAGGGCCCGGTTGGCGGCCACGAGCTGGTCCAGCCACCCGGCGGCGACGTCCTCGGGGCAGGCGGACCCCGGGTCCCCGGGGTCCTGGAGCCGGCGGACGGCCTCGGCGGTGGTGAGCGGGCCGAGCAGGCGCAGCAGGTCGGCCGCGCCCTCGATCCCGCGCAGCCGCCGGTCCGGGGCCAGGCGCTGCAGCTCCGCCTCCGTGCGCTCGATGACCTCGGGGTCCAGGAGTTCCCGCAGCTCGGCGCGGCCCAGGAGCTCGTTGAGCAGGGCGGCGTCGAGGGACAGGACCGCCGCCTTGCGCTCGGCGAGGGGCGAGTCCCCCTCGTAGAGGAACTGGGCCACGTAGCCGAAGAGCAGGGTGCGGGCGAAGGGCGAGGGCTGGTCCGTGGTGGTCTCGACCACCCGGATCGCGCGCCGCTCGACCGCCCGGTGCAGCTCCTTGAGCGCGGGCAGGTCGTAGACGTCCTGGAGGCACTCGCGGATCGTCTCCAGGATGATCGGGAACTGCGGGTACTTCCGGGCGACGTCCAGCAGCTGCGCCGAGCGCTGGCGCTGCTGCCACAGCGGGGAGCGCCGGCCGGGGTCGCGCCGCGGCAGCAGCAGGGCCCGCGCGGCGCACTCCCGGAACCGGGACGCGAACAGCGCCGAGCCGCCCACCTCCTCGGTGACGATCCGGTCGAGCTCGTCGGCGTCGAAGAGGAACAGCTCCGCCCCCGGGGGCTCGTCCTCCATGGCCGGCACGCGCAGCACGATCCCGTCGTCGGCGGCCTGCGCGGAGCCGTCCAGCCCGTACCGCTCGTGCAGCCTGGCCCCCACGGCCAGCGCCCACGGGGCGTGCACGGGCATCCCGAACGGCGAGTGCAGCACCACGCGCCAGTCCCCGAGCTCGTCGTGGAAGCGCTCGACGACGAACAGCCGGTCCGACGGGACCTGCCCCACCGCCTCCTTCTGCTCGCCCACGTAGGCGAGCAGGTTGTCGGCGGCCCACTCGTCGAGACCGGCCGAGCGCAGCCGGGCGCGGGCGTCCTCCTCGGAGGCACCGGCGACCTCGCGGTTGAACCGGCCCACCGCGCGGCCCAGCTCCACGGGCCGGCCGGGGCCGTCGCCGTGCCAGAACGGCAGCTTGCCCGGGACGCCGGGGGCGGGGGAGACGATGACGCGGTCGTGGGTGATCTCCTCGATCCGCCAGCTCGAGGCGCCCAGGGCGATCACGTCCCCCACGCGGGACTCGTAGACCATCTCCTCGTCGAGCTCGCCCACCCGCTTGGAGTTCTTCCCGTCCTGCTCGCCCACGAGGTAGACCGCGAACAGGCCGCGGTCCGGGATCGTGCCGCCGGAGGTCACGGCCAGGCGCTGCGCCCCGGGCCGGCCCTCGAGGGTGCCGGTCTCCCGGTCCCACACGATCCGCGGGCGCAGCTCGGCGAACTCGTCGGACGGGTAGCGTCCCGCCAGCAGGTCCAGGGTGGCGTCGTAGGCGGAGCGGGGCAGGGTCAGGAACGGGCAGGACCGGCGGACGGTGTCGAACCACTCCTCGACGTCGATCGGGCCCAGTGCGGTCGCCGCGACGGTCTGCTGGGCCAGGACGTCCAGGGGATTGAGCGGGACCGCGAGCGGCTCGATCCGGCCCTGCAGCATCCGCTCCACTGTGACCGCGGCGTCCAGCAGGTCCCCGCGGTGCTTCGGGTAGAACCAGCCGCGCGAGACCTCGCCCACCTGGTGGCCGGCGCGGCCCACGCGCTGGAGCCCCGAGGCCGCCGAGGGCGGGGCCTCGATCTGGACCACCAGGTCCACCGCGCCCATGTCGATGCCCAGCTCGAGGGAGGACGTGGCCACGACGCAGCGCAGCCGCCCGGTCTTGAGGTCGTCCTCGATCACCGCCCGCTGGTCCTTGGAGACCGATCCGTGGTGGGCGCGGGCCAGCACCGGCGCCGCGCCCTCGTAGCGGCCCGTCTGCCGGCGCAGGTCCGCGGGCTCAGGGGCGGCCTCCCCGGACGCGGCCGGGCCCCGTCCGGCCAGGGCGGAGCGGAGCACGTCCCCGACCTGCCCGGGCGCAGAGCCCGCCGGGAGACCGGGTGCTCCGTCGTCGTCGTGCGGACCGGTGCCGTCCCGGCCGGTGCGGTTCCCGGGGGCGCCGTCCGGGTCCGTGTGCTCCACGCGGAAGGCGTAGATCTCGTTGAGCCGCGCCGTGAGCTTCTCGGCGAGGCCCCGGGAGTTGGCGAACACGATGGTCGACCGGTTCTCGAGCACCAGGTCCACGACCCGCTCCTCGACGTGCGGCCAGATCGACGCCGTGGTCGTGGGGGCGAGGGCGTCGAGGTCGTCGTCCCCGAAGGCGGAGCCGGCCAGGGACGGCGAGGCGCTCGGCCCGCCCAGCACGGTCATGTCCGGGATGGGCACCGAGACCGTGAGGTCCCACGTCTTCTCCGTCCGCGGCGCGACGACGGTGACCGGCTCCCGGCCGCCCAGGAACCGGGCGACCGTCTCGATGGGCTCGACGGTCGCGGACAGCCCGATGCGCTGCACCGGCTGCTCCAGCAGGGCGTCCAGCCGTTCGAGCGTGAGCGCCAGGTGCGCCCCCCGCTTGGTGCCGGCCACGGCGTGCACCTCGTCCACGATGACCGTCTGCACGTCCGCGAGGGTCTCCCGCGCCTTGGAGGTCAGCATCAGGTACAGCGACTCGGGCGTGGTGATGAGGATGTCCGGGGGGTTCGTGAGCAGGGCCCGGCGGATCGCCTGGGGCGTGTCCCCGGAGCGGACGCCCACGCTGATCTCCGGGGGCTCGATCCCGGCGTGCCGTGCGGTCTGCGAGATGCCGATCAGGGGGGCCCGCAGGTTGCGCTCCACGTCCACGCCCAGGGCCTTCAGCGGGGAGATGTAGAGGACGCGGGTCCCGCGCCGCTCGCCCGCAGCGCTCGTGGAGCGGGCCTTGGCCCGCAGGGTCCCTCCACCGTCCGGTGCGCCGCCCGCAGCGCCGGCCGTGGGTCCGGCGGCCTTCACTCCGCCGCTGGGCGTCGCGGAGGCCTCCGCCACGAACCGGTCCAGCGCCCACAGGAACGCGGCCAGGGTCTTGCCGGAGCCGGTGGGCGCCACGATCAGGGCGTGCCGCCGCGCGGCGATCGCCCGCCATGCGCCCTCCTGGGCGGCGGTGGGCGCGGCGAACGCACCCGAGAACCATGCCCTGGTGTGCTCGGTGAACAGGCCCAGGGCTGGTTCAGGCGTCAAAGCCCTGGATCTCGAGCTGGTGGACCTGCGGATCGCCGCAGGCCTCCACGGGGAAGGGGATCACGACGGACTCCGTGTTCTCGGGCGGGTAGACGCGCAGCCCGGCGGCCGTCCGGGCGTCGCAGGTCGGGTGGTTGCCGGCCTGGCTCATGCGCAGGCCGGCGGTGACGGACTGCCCGGGCGCCAGGACCTGGCCGGTGCCGGGGACGGTGGTGTCCCGCAGGGCCGGGGAGCCGATCATCGTGCCGGTGGCGTCGACGAAGGACACCCCGGCGTAGCCGGCCAGCGTGCACGGGTTCTCGCCCGTGTTCGTGAGGACGACGTCCACGTGGACGGAGCCGGCGGCGCCGCCCACCGGGGCGGCCGCGACTTCGAGCCGGGACGTGGAGCACAGGGGTGAGCCGCCCCCGGTGCGCGCGCCCGCGGTGGTGCCGCCGGCCGGCGTGCCGGCGCCCTCGGCGGCACTGCCGTCCGCCGGGTCCTCGGCCGCCCTGTCCGCGGCGGGCTCCTCTGCGGGGTTGTCCGCGGGGTCGTCCGCCGCGCGGGGCTCCGCCGGCTCGGTGGTGCCCTGCGCACCGGGCCGGTCCTCGGCCTGCTCCCCGGCCGGCTCCGTGGTGACCCGCGCCTCGGCCGCGGGGGCGGTCTCCGGCGGCGCCGCCGTGGCGGCCGCCCCGCTCTCGCTGGTGGTGCCGGACGTGCCGGTCTGATCCGGCTCGCCCGCGCAGGAGGTGACGAGCAGCGCGGCGGCGAGAACGAGGGCGCCCAGGACGGGACGGGACGCGGGGGAGAGCGAAGACATGGGGGGATATCCTCCTCGAGCGGACGTCGTGGCGTGCCACGTCCCGGGAAGCCGACCCTCCCGGGCCCTTCATTCTAGGCAGGGCCACCGACACGGCGGCCGGAGGCGGCGCACGCACCGGCCGGTGCTGCGCCCGGCGCGCTACCGCTCGCCGGGCTCCTCCGGGGGCAGCGCCGCGCGCATCACCTCGGCGAGGTGGACGCCGTCGGCGCCGGTGCCCTGGGCGATCTGGGTGCGGCAGGAGAAGCCGTCGGCGAGCACGATCGTGCCGTCCGCGGCGTCGCGGATCGCGGGGAACAGCTCCCGTTCGCCGAGGGTCTGGGAGACCTCGTAGTGCCCGGGCTCGAAGCCCCAGTTGCCCGCGAGCCCGCAGCACCCGCCGCCGACCACGGCGGTGTCCACGCCCAGCTTCGCCAGGACCTCCAGCTCCGGGCCGTAGCCGTTCATCGACTGCTGGTGGCAGTGGACCTGGCACACGGCACCGGCCGGGCCCGCCCCGCCTGCCAGCTCCCGGAACGGCCACGCGCCGCCGTCGGCCAGGTGCCGGGCCGCGAACGCGCCGATCGTCGTCGTCAGCTCGGTGACGCGCCGGGCGCGGGGGTCGTCGGGGAGCAGCTCGGTGATCTCCTCCTGGAGCATCACCGTGCACGAGGGTTCGAGCCCGATGATCGGGTACCCGGCCTCCAGCAGCGGCTCCAACACGTCGAGGGTGTCGCGCAGCACCTTCTGCGTCATGTCCAGCTGCCCGGTGGAGTGCCACGTCAGCCCGCAGCAGACGTTGCCCATGGGCATCAGCACCCGGTAGCCCATGGCCTCGAGCACCTCCACGGCGGCCTTCCCGGGGGCGTCGGCGGAGAAGTTCGTGAACGTGTCCGGCCACAGCACCACGGACGGGCGGGACTCGGCGTCCTCGCCCCCGGGCCGGGTGGCGGAACGGGAGCGGAACCACCGGGTGAGCGGCTGCTCGGCGAAGGAGATCATCCGCCGCTTCGGCTCGATCCCGCCGAGGCGCTTGGTCAGCTCCTCGACGGGGCGGAAGGACTCGGCCAGGTTGATGACCCGGAAGGAGAAGGGCACCTTCTCCACGATCCGCATCAGGAGCGGCATCCAGCCCATCGTGAACTGCGCCATCGGCCGCCGGTCCCGGCCCAGGAAGGACGTCAGGCCGTGCCGGTAGTGGTGGTGCAGGAACTCGGCCTTGTAGGTCGCCATGTCCACGTTGACCGGGCACTCGGTGGCACACGCCTTGCAGGACAGGCACAGGTCCAGGGCCTCGAGGGTCTCCTTGGACTTCCAGCCGTCCGTGATGGACTCCCCGCGCAGCATCTCGGCCAGGGACCGGGCCCGGCCCCGGGTCGAGTGCACCTCGTCGCGGGTCGCCTGGAAGGACGGGCACATGGCGCCCACGTCCGAGCGGCAGGAGCCCACGCCCACGCACCGGTTCACCGCGCTGGAGAACGAGCCGCCGTCGGCGGAGAACGCGTGCACGGGCGTGAGCGCGAACGTCCGCGCGCCGGGCCCGGGGCGGATTCCCTGGTCGATGGGCTCCGGGTCCACCAGCACGCCGGGGTTGAAGACGCCGTCCGGGTCGAAGACGGCCTTGAACTCCGCGAAGGAGGCCAGCGCCTCGGGAGAGTAGATGGTAGCGAGCAGCTCGGAGCGGGCCCGGCCGTCGCCGTGCTCGCCGGAGACCGAGCCGCCGTAGCGGTGCACGAGCCGCGCGGCGCGCTCGATGAACGTGCGGTACGTCGCCATGCCGTCCTCGGTGCTGAAGTCGAAGGAGATGCGGATGTGCACGCACCCCTCCCCGAAGTGCCCGAAGGGGATGCCGGTGAGGCCCAGCTCGTGCAGCAGGTCGTAGAGGTCGCGCAGGTACTCGCCCAGCCGTGCCGGCGGCACCGCGGAGTCCTCCCAGCCGGGCCAGGCCTCCCCGCCCTCGGGCAGGCGGGTCACGATGCCGGCCCCGGCCTCGCGGATCCGCCACAGGGCCTTGGCCTCGGCCGCGCCGGAGACGACCACGGAGTCCACGACGTTCTCGGGGACCAGCCCCGGCAGCTCCCTCGCCCGGGCCTCGGCCTCCTCCAGGCTGTCCGCGCCGACCTCGCAGTAGAGCCAGCCGCCGCCGCGCGGCAGCTCGCCGCCGGCGTGCTCCTGGCCGGGGCGGGTGCGCAGGGCGTCGAGCAGGTCGGAGCCCATGCCCTCGATCGTGAACACCCCGGGCACGCGCAGCTTCGGGGCGGCCGTGGCGGCCTCGAACGCGTCCGGAAAGCCCAGTACGGCCAGGGCTGTGTGGGCGGGCTTGGCCACCAGCCGGACCGTGAGCTCGGTGATGATCCCGCAGGTGCCCTCCGTCCCGGCGAAGGCCTTGGCGGCGTCGAAGCCCTTCTCCCCGAGCAGGTAGTGCAGCCCGTACCCGGAGACTTGGCGCGGGAACTGGCCCAGCTCGGTGCGCAGCATCGCCAGGTGCCGGTCCCGGATCCCGGCCAGCGCCCGGTCGAGCCCCGGCTCGGAGGTGCCGCCCCCGTGCAGCTCCACCACCCGGCCGTCGGCGAGCATGACCTTCAGCGAGACCAGGTTGTCCGCGGACGTGCCCCACGCCACGGAGTGGGAGCCGCAGGCGTTGTTGGCCACCATGCCGCCGATCGTGCAGCGGGAGTGCGTCGAGGGGTCCGGGCCGTAGGTGAGGCCGAACTCGGAGGCCGCGGAGCGCAGCTGGTCGCAGATCACTCCCGGCTCGATCGTGGCGGTGCCCGCCGCGGGGTCGATCGACAGGATCCGGTTGAAGTACCGGGACGTGTCGATGACCAGTCCCTCGCCGATCGCGTTGCCCGCCACGGAGGTGCCCCCGCCGCGGGAGACCACCGACCAACCGCGATCCTTCGCCAGGGCGAGCAGCTCGCGGACCTCCTCCACGCTGCGCGGCTCGGCCACCGCCTCGGGCAGCCGGCGGTAGATCGACGCGTCCGAGACGTAGGCGGCGCGGGTCGTGAGGTCGTCACGGATGTCGGTCATGGTCCACTTCCTGCGCGCCGGCACGGCCGGTCCGTTCGGGGTCTGGTCAGAGCTGGCGGGAGCGTCCCCGCGGGGAGGAGCGGGTCACCACTCGGGGGCGATGGTGACCTCGGCGCCGTCGAGCTTCTCCGACCACTCGACCTGACAGCTGAGCCGGGAGGTGTCGTGCCGGGTGTCGTCGAGCATGTCGAGGAGGTCCTCCTCCTCGTCGTTGATCTCGTTGGCCTTGGCGAAGGTGTCCTGGTCGAGGTACGAGTGGCAGGTGGAGCAGGACGCGTTGCCGCCGCAGGTCGCGAGGATCGGGTACTTGTGGCGGGTGAGGGCCTCCATGAGGCTCTCGAAGTCCTTCCACTCGACACCCTCGGTGCGGTTGCCCTCGCGATCGATCACGGTGATGTTGATGCTGCTCACTTGGATGGCCTCCTCGGGGCGTGGTGTCCCCTGGTCTCGACGTCGGAAATCCCGCCCCATTGTACGGTCGCGCGGCGGGCGCCCCGGACGGAACGGGGCCCGCGCCGGGCCCGCCGGCTCGGCCGGGCCGGCGCTCGCGCACGGTGCGGCACTCGAGGGAGGCGAGGCCCCCGGCCGACCACGATCTCGCGTGGGTGCCCGTTGACCCCGGGATCAGCAGACGAGGTGGGCGGAGAAGCAGAAGGCCCCGGATCCCTCAGGACCCGGGGCCTTCCCGACTGGCGGTGACGGAGGGATTTGAACCCTCGTTGGCTCTTACACCAAACATCATTTCGAGTGATGCACCTTCGGCCGCTCGGACACGTCACCAGCTCGCAGTACTGTACCGGCTGGCGTGCTCAACCGCCAAAACCCGCGGGGCGGGCGGGACCGGGGACGGGCGGTCCGGCGTCGTCGTCCCCGCCGCGCCGGTGCGCCGTGAAGAAGTCGAGGAGCAACCGGGCGCACTCCTCCTGCAGCACGCCGCCGGTCACCTCCACCCAGTGGTTGAGCCGCCGCTCGCGGAGCACGTCGAGGACGGAGCCCGCGGCGCCGGCCTTGTCGTCCCACGCGCCCAGCACCACCCGGGGCACGCGGGCCAGGACGATCCCGCCCGCGCACATGGCGCAGGGCTCGAGGGTCACCACCAGCGTGCAGCCGTCCAGCCGCCAGGAGCCCCGGGTGCGTGCGGCGTCGCGCAGGGCCAGGATCTCGGCGTGGGCCGTGGGGTCGCCGTCGGCCTCCCGGCGGTTGCGGCCGCGCCCGACCACCGTCCCGTCCGGGCCGACGACGACGGCGCCGACGGGCACGTCATGCGTCTCGAGCGCCGCCCGGGCCTCGGCGAGGGCCAGCCACATCCACTCCTCCGCCCGGGCCTCGGAGCGGGTGCGCGGGGGCAGTGCCATGCAGGTCTCCTCCTGGGCGGATCGCCGGGCCGGGCAGGCCCCGGCGAGGGGACGGGGCGCCCCTGTGGCCCGATGGTAATTTTGGTCCATGCGAGTGACCGTTCTCGACCACCCATTGGTGGCACACAAACTGACCGTGCTCCGGGACAAGAACACCACGTCCCCGGTGTTCCGCCTGCTCGTCGAGGAGCTCGTGACGCTGCTCGCGTACGAGGCCACGCGGGGCGTCCGCGTGGAACCCGTGGATATCGAGACTCCGGTCACGCGCACCACGGGCGTGGGGCTGTCGAAGCCCCGTCCGCTGGTCGTGCCGATCCTCCGTGCCGGACTGGGCATGCTCGAGGGCATGACCCGGCTGGTCCCCACGGCCGAGGTGGGCTTCCTGGGCATGGCCCGCAACGAGGACACGCTCGACATCATCACCTACGCCGAGCGGTTGCCCGACGACCTCACCGGGCGCCAGGTCTTCGTGCTCGATCCGATGCTGGCCACGGGAGGGACCCTGCGGGAGGCGATCAAGTTCCTGTACCGCCGCGGGGCGGAGCAGATCACGTGCGTGTGCCTCCTGGCCGCCCCCGAGGGCCTGGCCGCCCTCGAGGAGGAGCTGGGGGACTCCGAGGTGAACATCGTCCTGGCTGCGAGGGACGAACGGCTCGACGAGAATGCGTATATCGTCCCGGGGCTCGGGGACGCCGGGGACCGGCTCTACGGCGTGGTCGACTGACCGCAGCACCCGAGAATCCGCAGGCCGGGGACCGAAAAGGGCCCGTCGACCTCGTCGGCGGGCCCTTTTTGTGCCCCTTACCCCATGTCCGCAGAGTGAGACGAGCTGTTCCGCGCAATGGCCGTCTTGACAGGCGGCTTGAGAAATGCTTCCGGATGGAAGGCCACGGAGAACGTCCCAGATGTCTGATATTCCAGGGAAGAGGCGGTCGATGGTGCTGCCGCTGTCTGGTGAAGGGAGTTCATTTTGGAGGAGGACTTGGACAGCTGGCGTTCTAATCTCGCATCGTGAGATAGCCCCGTGAATATTACTTGCAGGATCGATAAGGCTGGTGGACGATGAGAGCAATGCCACTGTCAGGAATTTGTCAGCTTCGCGGGGACCTTCCCCGACCACCACGGAGCCGGGAGTTCGGGAGCTGACGGTGGTGGGGCCGTTCCGAGGGGCGGATCGACTCAGGCGGACGGAGTCTCGTCCGCCGCATAACGGAAAGACAGAGGGGCAGCAAATGCCAGGCACACCGGGATACGTGCACATTTCCCAGCGCAACCGTTCGAGCGAAGCTCGCGCTGCCCGCGGTCCGGCCGCGGCTCCTGAGCGGGGGCAGGCGGCCCCCGCCGACTACCGTAGCCTCCGGAGCACGATGGGTCCCATGCCGGCCGCGCCGGGCGAGGCCCCGCTCCCCACCCGACTGCAGCGGGACGCGGCGCCGCGTCCGCAGGCGCAGGAGAACGAGGCCCGCGGATTCGTGATCTACGTGGGTCTCGACGAGGAGACCGCGGCGGCCAGCGGCACCTCGCTGGTCAAGATGGTCCAGAGCATCCGGGCGTACGCCCAGCAGCTGGTCCCGCAGGCCGACTCCTACGCCGCCGTGGCGCTGGCCCCTGCCAACACCGCCGGCACCGACCTCGAGGTCGTCCGCAATGCCCTGGGCGACCCCACCTCGGGGACCGTGCGGCCCGCGGCGCCCGCCGCGCCCGCGCCGGCACCCGAGACGAAGACCAGCCAGTCCACCGGTGTGCTCATCGACCTCTCCCGGCGGGAGGTCTTCCTCGACGGCGGTCTGCTGAACCTCACGTTCAAGGAGTTCGAGCTGCTGAACTACCTCGTGGAGAACGGCAGCCGGACCGTCGGCCGCCACGAGCTCCTGCACAGCCTGTGGCGGGACTCCGAGGAAGTGCCCAACGAGCGGACCATCGACGTGCACATCCGGCGCCTGCGCTCCAAGCTCGGCCGGCTGGCGAACACCGTGCGCACCGTCCGCGGCCAGGGCTACCGCTTCTACGAGCACCCCGAGGTCGTCGTGTGGGCCGCCCCCGAGTACTCCATCTGATCCGCTGTCGACCCGTGCGAGCCCCGGTTCCCTCCCCTGACGGGAAGGAGCCGGGGTCGCTCCGTGCCCGGCGGACACGTGGCATCATGAACCGATGACCCGCCACGACCGGAAGAAGCTCGTCCTCATGCGCCACGCGGAGGCCGAGCATCCGTGGGGCGTGGCCGACCACGACCGCCCCTTGGACCGTGGCGGGGCCGTGGACGCCGCCGCCGCGGGGCGCTGGTTGCTGGCGAACGGGCACGTGCCGGACATGATCCTGTGCTCGAGCGCCCTGCGCGCGCGCCAGACCTGCACGTGGGTGTGCAGCGAGCTCGGCGACCTCGCACCGACCGCCCGGCTCGACGAGTCCCTCTACGCGGCCCAGGACAGCCGGATCATCGCGGTGGTCAACCACGTGCCTGAGACCGTGGAGTCCCTGCTGCTCATCGGCCACCTGCCCGGACTGCGCGACGCAGCTCTCCGCCTGGCCACACCGGACTCCGACTACGACGCCGTCATGGCCCTGGCCGACGGCTGCCCCACTGCCGGCCTGGCGGTCCTCGAGGTCGCCGGCACCTGGGCGGGACTGGACGGCGCCGACGCCCGCCTAGTGGACTTCACGGTGCCGCGACCGTCCGCGGGAGGCCGCTGACCGGCGGCGCTCCGGCCGCCGGGCGTCCGCGCGGCGGCCGGACCGACGAAGGAGTCTTGGATGCGACAGATCGAATTCACCCCGTCCGGGGACCGCGTGGGTGCCATCGGGTTCGGGGCCATGGGCCTGAGCTGGGTCTACGACCGGCACGGGCTGACCGAGCGGCGCAAGCACGAGGTGCTCGCGCTGGCGGTGGATCTCGGCCTGAACGTGGTGGACACCGCGGTGCTCTACGGTGGGGGAGCGAACGAGGAACTCGTCGGCGCAGCTCTCGGTGGACGCCGGGACGAGGTGTTCCTCTGCTCCAAGACCGGGCTGCGCGCGGCGTCCCTGGAACCGCCCCGGACGGAGCGCTGCGGGCACCCCGACGAGGTGCGCCGCTCGATCGAGGACAGCCTCCGCCGTCTGCGCACCGACGTCGTGGACCTCTACTACCTGCACCGCGTGGACCCCGACGTGCCCCTCGAGGAGACATGGGGCGCGATGGGGGAGCTCGTGACCGCGGGCAAGGTGCGCCACGTGGGACTCTCCGAGGTCAGCACGGAGCAGGCCGACCGGGCGCACGCGATCCACCCGGTCGCGGCCGTCCAGTCGGAGTACTCCCTGTGGACCCGCAACCCCGACGGATCGGGCCCCACCGCCGACGGGGACCCCTCCGGGGACGTCATCGGGTGGTGCGCCGAGCACGGGGCGGTGTTCGTCGCCTTCTCCCCGCTGGGCCGCGGCTATCTCGCCGGGACCCTCGCGGACCGGACGTTCTCCGGCTACGACTTCCGCTCGCGCAGCCCCCGCTTCACGCCGGAGGCCAGGGCCGCCAACGAGGACGCCGTGCTCGCGCCCCTCCGCGAGGTCGCCCGCCGGCACGAGACCTCCCTCGCGGCGGTCGCGATCGCCTGGACCACGGTGGGGGGCGGGCACGTGCTGCCGATCCCCGGCACCACCGACCCCGGCCACCTGCGGGAGGACGCCGCGGCCGCGGAGCTGCGCCTGACGGCCGAGGACCTCGCCCTGCTAGACGGCGTCAGCGCCGTCGGCGACCGGTACTGAGGGGCGCGGGCCGTGCGCGCGGTCGTCTGCGGGGCAGGCATTGCCGGACTGGCGCTGGCCGGGTGCCTGGGCCGACAGGGCTGGGACGTCGTCGTCCTGGAACGGGCGCCGAGCCCGCGGGAGCAGGGCTACATGATGGACTTCTTCGGCCCCGGCTGGGACGCCGCAGAGGCGATGGGCGTGCTGCCGGCGGTCCTCGAGCTCGGCTACACGGTGGAGCGGCTCAGCTACGTGGACGACCGCGGCCGCGACCGGGCAGGGCTGCCGTTCGCCCGGTTCGCCCATGCCCTCGACGGGCACCTCGTCAGCGTGATGCGCCCCGACCTCGAGCGGGTGCTGCGCGAGCATGCCCGGGACGTCGCGGACCTCCGCTTCGGGAGGCGCGTCGTGGGGGTCCGGCAGCGTCACGGAGGCGCGGGCGCGGTGCTCGACGACGGCACGGTGCTCGACGCCGACCTGGTGGTCGGCGCCGACGGGGTGCACTCGGCCGTGCGGCGCTCGGTGTTCGGGCCCGAGGAGCGCTTCCGCCGCTGGATGGGCCTGCACACGGCGGCGTTCGTGGTCGAGGACCCGGAGGCGTACCGGCAGGTCGGCAACCGATTCTGTCTCACCGACAGCGTCGACCGGGCAATGGGCTTCTACGGGCTGCGCGACGGGCGCCTGGCCGTGTTCGCCGTGCACCGGGCCGCCGGGCCGACCCTGCCGGCAGATCCCCGCGAGACCCTGCGCGCCGTCCACGGCACGCTCGGCTGGATCGTGCCCCGCGCCCTGACGGCCTGCCCCGGCGCGGACCGGCTCTACTACGACCAGGTGGCGCAGATCGAGGTGCCGCAGTGGAGCAGCGGCCGGGTCGTGCTGCTCGGGGACTCGGGCCAGGCGGTGTCCCTGCTGGGCGGTCAGGGCGCCTCGCTGGGGATCGCCGGGGCGTGGCTGCTCGCCGAGCGGCTGGTCCGCGCCGCGTCGGTCGAGGAGGCGCTGACGGGCTGGGAGCGGGTCTGGCGGCCGGTCGTGACCGAGAAGCAGCGCGTCGCCCGCGGCGGAGCGCAGTGGTTCCTGCCGTCCTCCCGGGGGCGCTTGGAAGCGCGGCGTCTGGCGCTGCGCCTGGCCGCCCTGCCCGGGCTGGACGGCGTCGTGACCCGCGGCCTCGTGGGGCGCGCCGGGGGAGACATCCACGCCCTCGCCGCGGCCTGACCCGTCCCGGTCCTGCGAGGCGGGGGCCGGGCACGGGGAAGCCCGTCACGGCGTTTCCGCCGCTGAGGGGCTCCTCCATGGGGTGCGCCCGAAGGGATTCGAACCCCCGACCTTCTGTGCTGCCGTCAAGCACTCCGGCGGGTGCCTCCGGGTGCCGTCATCCGTGGCACGAGAAGGAAGTAGCCGGATCCGCTCACATCTGAGTGTCGTCCGATTCCGTGGGGAAGCCTCGAAGACGTGGGGTGAACGTGGGCCGACCGCACCGTCCGCCTCGGCCCCCGCGGCCACGTCAAGATTCCTGCCACGGGGACCGAGGAGCGCAGAACCCGGAACACCGGCAACCCGGGCGCACGGTAGCTGATTCGCCCGGAAGGGACCACGCCGTCACGAATGGCGCACGTCCTTGTCGTCACTGCATCCGGCGCAGGAAAATGGCCCCATGGGCAAGACAGAGCATGGATCCAAATGGTCGCTGTGGTCGGACGACTCCTTGTTGTCCATCGCCTCGAAAGGCTCGGTCCTTTCCATAGGCAGCATCGGGTCGAGCGCCTCCATCGCCAGCATCGGGTCCTTCGGCTCAGTTCTGTCCATCGGGAGCTCCCTGAGCGCTATGTCGGTGCTGTCCTCACGATCCCTGTGGTCCCTGCTCTCCCGGCGCTCCCGGGGCGGAGTGCTGACCTCCGGGGAGCGGCGGCACTGCAGGAACTGACCTCCTGGTCCGCCGCCAACCGCACACGGCTGCGCCCCTCCTTGCAGCAAGCGAGGCGAAGCGCTGGAGCGGCTCGGCGCCGCAGGCCCGTGTCCCGACGCCCCCCGTCGGGCGCGGGCTTGCCCACGCTCCGTGCACAGCGAGAGCGCCCACACTCAGGGGAATGAGGGGGCGCTCTCTACGGCAGCCGGCTCTGGTAGCGGCAGGTTCGCTGTCCCCCCATGGATCACGATGCATCAAACCTGTGCGCCGCTTCGGTCACCGCACAGCCGACGCTACTGACACCCGGAAAGAGAGTCGATATCATTTCGGCGTCAATCGTGGGGGCGTCACCATGCGCGACCCCTGCGGTATAGGGAGGGGTCATTTCGTTATCCCCGCGACACGTCGTGCTGGCCCCCTCGGCGTAAAATGCGTAGTCATAGACATGTTCCCGCCGATGGACCCATGGACAGGACCAGGCCCCGACGGCACCCACCCCAGCCACCCCCTCGGCTGGGCGGTCCAGCACCCCCGTGCTGGACCAGGAAGCGCCCCCACCCACTCCCAGGCGGGGGCGCTTTCGTGTTCAGCAGGACGCGAGGCCCTGGACAACGATCAATGGAACTCTTCAGAATCCGGGGTGTCGTCGGGGGTTGACCCCGCCGGTCTCCAGCAGGGATCTGGCGATGCCATCGGTGCGGTTGCGGAACCCGAGCGCAGAACCGCGCAGATGCTCGAGCCGCCCGTTGACCGCCCGCTCGTCCGCGGTGGCCGCGGTTGTCTTCCTGAACGCGACGCCGGCACGCATCCAGGGCGTCGCCGGCCAGGCGCACGGGGACCACTGTCACGCCCACCACCCTCGTCCGGGACCTCCTCACCGTATGGCTGGCGGACCTGGAGCAGTCCGGGAGGCGCCGCCCCGAACACTGTCCCGGTACGAGCGGGCCTACGTGAGTGACCCGGATCAGGCGGGTCATCCCCGCCCGAAGGATCTTCCCGCGATCATCGACGTGAGGCTGGGGACGGGCGCCCGCATCGGAGAGGTGCTGGCGTTGCGGTGGTCCGATGTCGACCTCGGGGCTACGCCGGTCAGGATCACGATCAGTGGGACCGTGGTGCAGCTCGCCGGGGGTGTGGTGCGGCAGGGTGTGAAGACGTCGAGCAGCTTCCGTGTGGTGACCGTGCCGGGGTTCGTGGCCGATGCGCTGCTGGCCCGGTCGGTCGAGGAGTGGCCCGACGATGGCGACCTCGCGTTCCCATCCAGCACGGGCACTCTGCGGTGGACGAACATCGTTCAGCGGCTGTGGCGTGCAGCCGGGGCATCGAAGCACTTGGACGGCCTGGAGTGGGTGAACCTGCACGCGCTGCGGAGATCGGTCGCGACGATGGTGGAGGGGTCGTCCACGGTCCACGACGCAGCCGCGCTGCTGGGGCACTCATCCCTGGCGATCACGGGGCGTGTCGACGTGGAACGGGCCGGTGTGGCGCCGGACGTCTCAGCTGTGCTGGACCCCCGCGGGGGACAGGTCCCGGACGAAGAAGTGGGGCAACCGTGGGCGGCACACGTCCCGGTCAACGTGGAACAGGCCCCTCGCTCGTGTTTCCACCAGTGAGGAGCCTGTTGCCTGTGCGCCCGAAGGGATTCGAACCCCCAACCTTCTGATCCGTAGTCAGATGCTCTATCCGTTGAGCTACAGGCGCATCGGCGTCCCGGCGTCACCGCCGTTCAAGCCGGATACAACTCTACATGTGGCCCCCGGCTCCGCAAAATCCGCCGGCGTCCGGCTCGACACCCGACGTGACGGGCCGCGGCGCGCGTCATCCTACTGGGGCGGCCGGGGCCGGGACGCTACGATGGGCCCACATCACAGTAGAGACCGGCCGCCCACCTCCACGCCGCTCACTGTGGGTCCGGTGACACCGGGCCGAGTGTTCGACGACGAGCACCAGCACGAGAGCCCCGGGCGGTCGGCGGACGGCCTCAACGAGGAGACATGTCAATGGCTGACAACCCCACTGCAACGACGGAGACCACCGGGCTGAACGAGGCTGTGAAGGGCGCCCTGGACAACGCGCCCACCACCCACGCGCACCTCCTCTCGTGGGTGCGCGAGATGGCGGAGCTGACCCAGCCCGACCGCATCCACTGGGTCGACGGCTCGGAGGCCGAGTGGACGCAGCTCACCGACGAGCTCGTGGACGCGGGCACCTTCGTCCGACTGGACGAGGAGAAGTTCCCCAACTCCTTCGCGGCGTTCTCGGACCCGGAGGACGTGGCCCGCGTCGAGGAGCGCACCTTCATCTGCACCAAGACGGAGAAGGGCGCGGGTCCCACCAACAACTGGGAGGACCCGCAGGTGATGAGGGACTCCCTGCGCAAGAGGTTCCGCGGCGCCATGCGCGGGCGCACGATGTACGTCATTCCCTTCGTCATGGGTCACCTGGAGGCCTCGAAGCCCAGCTACGGCGTGGAGATCACCGACTCCGCCTACGTGGTGTGCTCCATGCGCATCATGGCCACCATCGGCACCCCCGTGCTGGAGAAGATGACCGAGCAGAACGGCTTCTTCGTCGAGTGCCTGCACTCGCTGGGCGCCCCGCTGGCCCCGGGCGAGGAGGACGTGCCCTGGCCGTGCAATCCGTCCAAGTACATCGTGCACTTCCCCGAGGACCGGGCCGTCTGGTCCTTCGGCTCCGGCTACGGGGGCAACGCCCTGCTGGGCAAGAAGTGCTACTCCCTGCGCATCGCCTCGGCCATCGCCCACGACGAGGGCTGGCTGGCCGAGCACATGCTCATCCTCAAGGTCACCAACCCCGAGGGCGAGAGCAGGTTCATCTCCGGGGCGTTCCCGTCCGCGTGCGGCAAGACGAACTTCGCGATGCTCGAGCCGACGATCGACGGCTGGAAGGCCGAGATGGTCGGCGACGACATCGCCTGGATCCGCTTCGGCAAGGACGGCCAGGCCCGCGTGACCAACCCGGAGGCCGGCCTGTTCGGCGTGGCCCCGGGCACCGGGTGGCCCACCAACCCCAACGCCATGCGCGCCATCGCCCGCGGCAACACCATCTTCACCAACGTGGCGCTCACCGGCGACGGCGGTGTCTGGTGGGAGGGCATGACGGACGAGACGCCCGAGCACCTGACCGACTGGAAGGGCCGCGACTGGACCCCGGAGAGCGGCCGTCCCGCCGCGCACCCGAACTCGCGGTTCTGCACCCCGATCAAGCAGGTCGACATCCTCGCCCCCGAGTACGACGACCCCGAGGGCGTGCCCCTGTCCGCGATCGTCTTCGGCGGCCGCCGCAAGACCACTGTCCCGCTCGTGTCCCAGTCCTTCGGTTGGGAGCACGGCGTGTTCCAGGGCGCCACGCTGTCCTCGGAGACCACGGCCGCCGCGAAGGGCGCCGTCGGTGTCGTCCGGCGCGACCCCATGGCCATGCTCCCGTTCATCGGCTACAACGCCAACGACTACCTCGAGCACTGGGTCGAGGTCGGCGAGCGCATCGGCCAGGACGAGATGCCGAAGGTCTTCTACGTCAACTGGTTCCGGCGCACCCCGAGCGGCGGGTTCGCCTGGCCGGGCTTCGGCGAGAACTCCCGCGTGGTCAAGTGGATCTTCGACCGCCTCGCAGGCACGGCCGGCGGCCGGGAGACCCCGATCGGCATCGTGCCCACCCGGGAGGACCTCGACCTCACGGGACTGGACGTCTCCGACGAGGAGCTCGAGGCCGCCCTCAAGGTCGACGCCGAGGAGTGGAAGGCCGAGCTGCCCAGCATCGACGAGTGGTTCCACCGGCTCGGTCACGTGCCCGAGCCCATCCTGGAGCAGCGTGCCGGCCTGGAGGACCGCCTGAACCAGGCGTGATCCCGGGCCAGGGGCGCTGCGCCCGGGCCCGGCGGACGGACGAGGGGCCTCCCGCGGGGAGGCCCCTCGTCCGCGTCCGGGGACCGCGTGGGACAATGGGGGCGCTCCCGCGGCCGGCCGGGACGCGCGAGGTCTCGGAAGGAGCTGCCATGAGCGACCGGAGGACCGCGCCGTGCGGCTGACCGCCTTCTCGGACATCGCCCTGCGCGTCCTGCTGCTGACGGGAGCCGTTCCCGAGGGGGAGAAGCTCACCACGCGCGCCATCGCCGAGGGCGTGGGCGCCCCCTACCACCACGTGACCAAGACCGTGGGCCGGCTGAGCGGGCTCGGCCTGCTCGCTTCGAGCCGCGGCCGCACCGGCGGGGTGTCGGTCACCCCCGCCGGCCTGGACGCCACCGTGGGCTCGCTCCTGCGCGAGCTGGAGGCGGGCTCCGCGATGGTCGAGTGCGAATCGGCCGGTGGGGACTGCCCGCTGGACCGCGGGTGCCGGCTGCGCCGCGCCCTCGCGGACGCGCGCGAGGCCTTCTACGGCTCCCTCGACGACGTGCGGGTGCGGGACCTCGTGAGCGAGCAGCAGGTCGGCCCGGTGCTGGTGTCCATCGGGCTGCGCCCGCCCGAGCCGCCGGGAAGCACGGCGGTGGGCGCACCAGCACGCGTCCCTGGGCGTGCTGCCCGCGCACTGCCCGATCGTCCACGCACACCCGTTCGGCGCGATCGCCCGGGAACTCGACGACGCCGCGACGCCTGAGGTCGTGGCCTCCTGGGACGAGGTGTACTTGCTGATGGCCGACGCCCTGCTCCGGATCGGGGAGGGCCCCTGCGCGGGGCAGGCGAACACCATGGTGCCCACCCCGTACCGGGTCGCGGCCGAGGAGCGGACCGGGACCAGCACCGAGGCGATCACCCGCGAGCCCGCCGACGGCACCGCGACGACCCCCGCCGGACGGCTCGTCCGGCGGGGCCCGTGCGTGTCGGGGAGTCTCAGGCGCGCACGATGCCGAGGACCCGGTCCCGGACCCGCTCCATCGTCGCCCGGTCCTTCGCCTCGACGTTGAGGCGCAGGAACGGCTCGGTGTTGGAGGGGCGCAGGTTGAACCACCAGCCCTCGTCCGGGCAGCTGAGCGTGGTGCCGTCCAGCTCCTCCACGCTGACGTCCCGGCCGGCCAGGGCGTCGACGACCCGCCGGACGGCGCCGGTCTTGTCCTCCACCGTGGAGTTGATCTCCCCGGACGCCGCGTACGGGTCGTACTGGTGCATCAGCTCGCTCAGCGGCCGGTCCTGTTCGCCGAGCGCGGCCAGCAGGTGCATCGCGGCGAGCATGCCGGTGTCGGCGTTGAAGAAGTCCTTGAAGTAGTAGTGCGCGGAGTGCTCGCCCCCGAACACGGCGCCCTCCTCCGCCATGACGGCCTTGATGAACGAGTGGCCCACCCGGGTGCGCACGGGGCGGCCGCCGCGGGCGGTGACCAGCTCGGGCACGGCGCGGGACGTGATGAGGTTGTGGATGATCACCGGGTGCTCCACGCCCTCCGCCCGGGCGCGCTCGATCTCCCGCTCGGCGACCAGCGCGGTGACGGCCGACGGCGAGACGGCCCCGCCCTGGTCGTCGACCACGAAGCAGCGGTCGGCGTCGCCGTCGAACGCGATGCCCAGGTCAGCGCCGTGCTCGCGCACGGCCTGCTGGAGGTCCACGAGGTTCTCCGGCTCGAGCGGGTTCGCGGGGTGGTTGGGGAACGTGCCGTCCAGCTCGAAGTACAGGGGCACGATCTCCAGCGGCAGGGCCTCCAGGACGGCGTCGCCCAGCACGGCGGGAGTGGTCAACCCCGCCATCCCGTTGCCGGCGTCGACCACCACCTTGAGCGGGCGGGTTCCGGACAGGTCCACCAGGGAGCGCAGGTACTCCGCGTAGCCCGCCAGGACGTCCCGCTCGGCGACCGTGCCGGGGTCGGCAGCCTCCGGGACTCCGCCCTCGTCGAGATAGCGCTGGGCGAGGTCACGGATGTCGTAGAGCCCCGTCTCGGAGGACACCGGGACGGCTCCGGCCTTCGACATCTTCATGCCGTTGTACTCGGCGGGGTTGTGGCTCGCCGTGAAGGTCACCCCGGCGGCGTCGAACGTCCCGGACGCGTAGTACAGCTCGTCGGTGGAGATCAGCCCGATCTTCACGACGTCCGCGCCGCGGCGGACCGCGCCCTCGGCGAAGGCGTCCACGAACTCCGGCGAGGAGGGGCGCATGTCCCCGCCCACGAGAACCGTCAGGCCGGCGAGACCCAGGACGTCCACGAAGGCGGCACCGGTGGCCCGGACCGTCTCCTCGGTGATGGACTCGCCCACGATGCCGCGGACGTCGTAGGCCTTGAACGAAGCTGAGAGATCGATAGTCACAAGGGGTGATCTTAGGCCACGGCCGCTCCCGGGTGCCGCAGGGCGCGGGCGGTCCTGTGATTGGATGACGAGCATGGTCGAGATCCTCCGCATGCGCAATCCCGTCCAGCACTACGCGTGGGGCTCCCGCGAGGTGCTGGCTCGGCTCCAGGGCAGGCCCGTGCCGAGCCCCGAGCCCGAGGCCGAGCTGTGGGTCGGCGCGCACCCCTCCGCCCCGTCCGTCGTCGTCCGGGACGGCCGGGACGAGCCGCTGGAGGACCTGCCGTTCCTGCTGAAGATCCTGGCCATCGAGGCCCCGCTGTCACTCCAGGTCCACCCCTCCCCGGAGCAGGCCGAGGCGGGCTTCGAGCGGGAGCAGCGGTCGGGGATCCCGCTCGACGACCCGCGGCGCAACTACAAGGACCGCTCCGCCAAGCCCGAGACCGTGGTGGCGCTCACCGAGGTGGAGCTGCTGACGGGGGTGCAACCGGTTGACCGGTTGCGCGCCACCGCCGCGCGGCTGGGGCTGGACTGGCTGCACGACGTCGCCGACGGCGGACGTCCCGTGCTGCCCGCCGTGCTGACGCTCGACGACGCCGCCGCCGGGGCCGCCCTGCTGGCGACCGTCGCCGCGGCCCGCGCCGCGGATCCGGAGGAGCCCGTGGCCGCGCTGGTCCGCTACGTGCACGACCGTCACCCGGACGACCGCGGGCTGCTGGTCGCGGTGTGCATGCACCACGTCCGCCTGGCCCCGGGGCAGTCCCTGCACACCCCGGCCGGGCAGCTCCACGCGTACCTGGGCGGGACGGCGATCGAGGTGATGAGCTCGTCGGACAACGTGCTGCGCGCCGGGCTGACCGGCAAGCACGTGGACGTGGCCGAGCTGCTCGCCGTGCTGGCCGACGAGCAGGCGGTCCCGGAGATCGGCGAGCCCGCCGCCGACGAGCACGGCCGCCGCGTCTACCCGCTGTGGGACGAACGGCTGTCGCTGACCGCCCACGAGCTCGTGCCGGGACGGGCCGTCCCCGTCGAGCTGCGGGGGACCACGGTCCTGCTGAACACCGGGGACCGGGTGCTGGTGCGCACCGCGGACCGGGAGTGGGAGCTGGCCGGCGGGGAGTCGCTGCTGCACCGGGGCGGTGCCGGCACGATCGAGCTGTCCGGTGCCGCCCGGGTGTTCACGGTCTCCTGCCGCTGAGCCGCGCCCGGTGCCCGGTGCCGCTCACGGTGTGGTCAGCTCCGTGCGGACCTCGATGAGCGTGGGGCCTTCGGCCGCGAGGCCCTGCCGCACCAGGCCGGCGAGCTCCGCGGCCGTGCCCGCGGCGTGCGCGGGCACCCCGTAGCCCCGCGCGAGGCTCAGGAAGTCGATGCCCGGCACGTCCAGTCCCGGGACGTCCCCCGTGCCGAGCATGCCCGCGAACCAGCGCAGCGCGCCGTAGGTGCCGTTGTTGAGGATGACGAACACGACCGGGACCCGGTACTGCGCCGCGCTCCACAGGGCCGTGATCCCGTAGTTGGCGGACCCGTCGCCGACCACCCCGATCACGGGCCGCTCCGGCCGGGCCAGTTTCACGCCGACCGCCGCGGGCAGCCCGAAGCCCAGTCCGCCGGAGGCCGGCCAGAAGTAGGAGCCGGGCTCCCGCAGGTCCATGTGCCTCCAGAAGTCCCCGTTCGTCGAGGTCGACTCCACGACGTAGGCGGTGTCCGCGGGCGCGGTCTCGCGCAGCACCTCGAACACGGCCCCCGGGTGGAAGACGCCGTCCACGGGTTCCCGGGCCGGCGGCGGCACCGTCCAGTCCACCGGGGCAGCCGGGCGCGCTCCGCCGCGCCGCTCGTGGAGGGCGGCCACCAAGGCCACGGCGGTCGCCGCGAGCCCGGCCACGAACGACGTCCCGAACGGTGCCCGAGCGGCCTCCTCCGGGTCCTCCGTGACGTGCAGCAGCCGCGTGCCCTCGGCCAGGTACCGGGCCGGCTCGTACTGGTGGTAGCGGAAGACGGGGGCGCCGAGCACCAGGACCACGTCGTTGTCCTCGAGCGCGGCGTGCACGCCGCGCTCCGACGGGGTGAGGACCCCGCGGAACTGCGGGTGCCGGTTGGGGAACGGCAGACGGTAGGGGGACGGCGCCACCCACACGTCGGCACCCAGCAGCTCGGCGAGCTCGCGGCTGACCGCGTTCGCCGCCACGGCGTCCACCTCGGAGCCCAGCACCAGCGCGGGCCGGCGGGCGCCGGCCAGCAGGCCGGCGATCTCCTGCACGTGCTCGGGGCCCGGATGCAGGCCCTCGACCACCCGCCGGGGCAGCAGGTAGTCGTCGTTCTCCGCGGACTCCCGGTCCCAGTCGTCGTAGGGGACCGAGACGTAGGTCGGGCCGCGGGAGCCGGTGGTGGCCTCCCACAGCGCCTGGTCGAGCATGCGGGGGACGTCCTGCGCCGACAGCGGCTCGCCCGCCCACTTCGTCAGCGGGGAGGTCAGGTCCGGGGCCGTCACGTTGGCGAGCATGGGCTCCGCGCCGATCGTGGCGCGCACCTGCTGGCCGGCCGTGACCACGAGCGGGGTGTGCGAGCTGGCGGCGTTGGTCAGCGCGCCCATGGCGTTGCCCGTGCCGGAGGCCGAGTGCAGGTTCACGAGCACCGGCCGGCCCGTGGCCTGCGCGTAGCCGTCGGCCATGCCGACGACCACGCCCTCGTGCAGCCCCAGGACGTAGCGGACGTCCGGGGGCAGGTCCCGCAGGAAGGGCAGCTCGTTGGAGCCCGGGTTGCCGAACACGGTGTCGAGGCCGCGGGCCTGCATCCAGCGGTGGGTCCTGGCACGGATGGTGGTCACGCTGCGCTCCAATCGGGACGCGGCACCGGTGTGTCGCCTCACCGCGAGAGTAGAAGGGGGCCGGGGGTGCGGCCAGTCGATGTTTTCTATCCCCTCATAGACGGCGACGATGCCAGGGCCCGGGATGCAGCGGCGCGGACGGGTCCGGCGAGACGGACTCCCGCAGCGTGTCCACGATCAGCTGCGCGAACCACTGCTGCGCGGGACGCTGGTGGCCGGTCTCGCGGGTGTAGGCGGCCAGCTGCAGGACCGGCATCTCGACCGGGTGCGGGAAGACCCGGATCCCGGCCGCCTCCTGGAGGGTCTCGGCGAGGAACCGCGGCAGCACTGCGAGGCAGTCGGTGCGCTCCACGACGGAGACCAGGCCCGTGAAGTGGGACAGCCGCAGGGCCGTGCTGCCCGGGGCGCCCGCCCGCTCCGCCGCCACCTCGGCGAGCTCGTGACCCATCGACGGTGCGAGCCGGATCCGGGGCTCCTCCGCGAACTGCTCGAGCGTGAGCCGTTCCCGGACACGCGGGTGGCAGCGGGCGGCGATCACCACGTACTCGTCCGTGCCGATGACCGTCCGGACGATGCCGGGGCCGCCGATGTACGGGGCGCAGATCGCGGCGTCCACCCGGTTGCGCATCAGGTCGTCCGGGACGCGCTCGACGTCCAGCGGCAGCACGGTCAGCTCCACGCCGGGCGCCTGCTCCCGCAGCGCCACCATGACGGAGGGCAGGAACGCCAGCTCGCCGAGGTCGGTCAGCGCCAGGGTGAAGCGCTCGCGGGCGGTCGCCGGATCGAACAGCCCGCCGGAGGAGACGGCCGCGGTCACCTGGGCGATCCCGGCCTTGACCTGGGGGAAGATGCTCCTCGCGAACGGCGTGGGGCTCAGGCCCCGGCCCTCCCGGACGAACAGCTGGTCGTTGCACTGCCGGCGCAGGTTCTTCAGGGCGTGGCTCACCGTGGGCTGGGTGAGGTGCAGCTCGGCGGCGGCCCCCGTGACGCTGCCCTGCTCGTAGACCGTGCAGAACACGCGCATCAGGTTCAGGTCCAGTTCCACGGCCCCACTCCTCGGTCAGTGACTCATAGATGTCATGTATCGGTCTATCGACAACATGCACTGGTTTGTGAATGCTACGTCACTAGAGTGAGCCCTATCACAACCCGGATCCACCGGGTCGCACAGCGCAGTGCCGACAGCGGGTCCGGCACCGACCACGAGGCACGACCACGGAATACGTTCACGGAACGACACAGGGGAGACACGATGCGGCGATCGCTCATCAGCTGGGGAGCAGCAGCGTCCGTACTGGCGCTGGCCGCGTGCGGCGGCGACAGCGGCGGAGGTGGCACCGGGGCCGAGGGGGAGATGCAGGACGTCACCGTCGGCGTCATCCCCATCGTCGACACGGCAGCCATCTGGCTGGGCGAGGAGCAGGGCTTCTTTGAGGAGGAGGGGATCAACCTCGACATCCAGACCACCAGCGGCGGCGCCGCCGCCGTGCCGGGCGTGGTCAGTGGTGACTTCGACTTCGCCTTCGGGAACACCCTGTCCGTCATGGTCGCCCAGGGCGAGGGTCTCGACCTCAAGTACGTCGCCAACGGCACCACGACCTCCGGCGACGCCGAGCGGGACTTCGGCGCCGTGGTGGTGCCCGCCGATTCGGACGTCCAGGGCCCTGAGGACCTGGCCGGCAAGACCGTGTCGGTGAACAACCTCAACAACATCGGCGACACCACGATCCGCTACGTCGTCGAGCAGGCCGGCGGGGATCCGCAGGCCATCGACTTCGTGGAGGTCGGCTTCCCGGACGCCCCGGCCGCGCTCGACCGCGGCCAGGTGGACGCGGCCTGGATCCTCGACCCGTTCCTCACCCAGGTCCTCGACGAAGGCGCCCGCGCGGTGTCCTACAACTATGTGGAGTTCGACCCGGAGCTCGACATCGCCGGCTACTTCACGACCGCCCTGAAGCTCGAGGAGGACCCCGAACTGGTGGAGCGGTTCCAGGCCGCGATGAACCGCTCGCTCGAGTACGCGAACGAGAACCCGGACGCGGTCCGGGAGGTCGTCGGGACCTACACGGAGATCAGCGACGAGCTGCGCGCCGAGATGGCCCTGCCGCGCTTCCGCACCGAGTTCGACCGCGAGGCGCTGCAGAAGCTGGGCGACGCCGCCGTCGAGTACGGGACCCTCGAGGAAGCCCCCGACCTCGACGCGCTGCTGCCGTAGCCCGTCTGCGGACACGGCACACCAGGGAGGAAGCACGACATGGCACGAAAGCGCACGGTGCGGGCCTGGGCGCCCGGCGCCCTCGGGGTGCTGGGGATCCTCGGATTCCTGCTCACCTGGGAGCTGCTGCCCCTGACCGGGATCGTCGACCCGCGGTACCTGCCCCCGGCCAGCGAGGTCCTGCTGGAGCTCGGGGAGCAGCTCGGCTCGGCGGGCTTCTGGCTGGCGGTCTGGCAGACCGTCCGGGCCTGGTTCCTCGGGCTGCTCATCGCCGCGGTCGCCGCGGTCGTCCTGGGGCTGGTCATCGGCAGCAGCACGTTCCTGCGCCGGGCCACCCACAGCACGATCGAGTTCCTCCGGCCCATCCCGTCGGTCGCGCTCATCCCGCTGGCCGTGCTGCTGTTCGGCGTGCAGCTGGAGTCCACCCTGCTGCTGGTGGTGTACGCGTCCTTCTGGCAGATCCTCATCCAGGTCCTCTACGGGGTCGGCGACGTGGACACCGTGGCGCAGGACACGGCCAAGAGCTACGGGCTCGGAACGCTGGCCCGCGTCCGGTACGTCACCTGGCCCACGTCCCTGCCCTACGTGATCACCGGGCTGCGGCTCGGAGCGGCCGTGGCCCTGATCCTGGCGGTCACCGCCCAGCTCGTGATCGGCACGCCCGGACTGGGCCGGGAGATCTCCCTGGCCCAGTCCGGCGGCGCCGTCACGGCCATGTACGCGTTCATCGTCACGGCCGGGCTGCTCGGCGTGCTCATCAACCTGGGGATGCGGGCGCTGGAGCGCCGGGCGCTGGCCTGGCACTCGTCCGTCCGCGGAGAGGTGGCGGTGTGAGAATCGTCAAGACCCTGGTCTACGCCCTTGCCCTGCCCGTCCTGCTGATCCTCCTGTGGTGGGTCTACACCCTGGTGGAGACCAACTTCTACGTCCCGGAGCCGGGCGAGTTCGCCACGACGTTCGTGGACGTCTGGATCGGGGACCGGTTCTTCGACGACGTGCTCCCGAGCATCGGCCGGCTCCTGGTGGGACTGGCGCTGTCCATCCTGCTCGGCGTCGTCGCCGGGCTCGTCATCGGCTCGGTGCGCTGGCTGCGCAACCTGCTGGAGCCCGTGCTCGAGTTCTTCCGGGCGATCCCGCCGCCGGTGCTGGTGCCCGTGCTGATGCTGCTCATCGGCGTCAACGACCAGATGAAGGTCGTGGTGATCGTGCTCGGGTCCGTGTGGCCCGTCCTGCTGAACACCATCGAGGGCGTGCGCTCGGTCGACTCCGTCATGAACGAGACGGCCCGCTCGTACGGGATCCACGGGTGGTCGCGGATCATCCACCTGGTGATTCCCGCCGCCAGCCCCCAGATGATGGCCGGCATCCGGCAGGCCCTGTCGATCGGGCTGATCCTGATGGTGATCTCGGAGATGTTCGCCTCGTCCTCGGGGCTCGGCTTCACCATCGTGCAGTTCCAACGATCGTTCGCCATCCCCGAGATGTGGAGCGGCATCGCCGTCCTGGGTCTCATCGGAGTGGTGCTGGCGTTCGTCTTCCAACGTGTTGAACGCAAGGTCCTCGCCTGGTACCGGGGCCTGAAAGAGGTGGAGAATGCAAGCTGAATCAGGAAGCTCGGCTGTGGACGGCGGCGGGCCCGCTCCCCGGACCGAGGCGGGCGGGGGCGCCACGCACGAGGCCGGCACGCTCGAGACCGGCACCGGGGTCTCGGGTGCCGGCGCGGGACGCACCGGCGGGAAGGACGTGCTGCTGTCCGTGCGCGGGCTGCAGAAGATCTACCAGAGCGACCACGGTGACGTAGAAGCCGTCCGCAACCTCACGTTCGACCTCGGCCGCGGCGAGCTGGCGTGCCTCGTGGGGCCCTCGGGCTCCGGCAAGACCACGCTGCTCAAGTGCATCTCGGGGCTCATGGCGCCCACGTCCGGCGAGGTGCTGCTGGGCGGCGAGCAGGTGACCGGTCCGCCCAAGGACATGGCCGTGGTCTTCCAGGAGTACGGGCGCAGCCTCTTCCCCTGGATGACGGTCCGCGAGAACGTGGAGCTGCCGCTGAAGAACGCCAAGCTGGCCCGGGACGAGCGGAACCGGCTCGTCGAGGAGGCGATCGCCGCCGTCGACCTGCGCGGCGCGGACAAGAAGTACCCCTGGCAGCTCTCCGGCGGGATGCAGCAGCGCGTCGCGATCGCCCGCGCGGTCGCCTACCAACCGAAGATCCTGCTGATGGACGAGCCCTTCGCCGCGGTGGACGCCCAGACCCGCGCCGACCTCGAAGACCTCATCCGGGACGTGTGGCACCGGATGGGCGTGACCGTGCTGTTCGTGACCCACGACATCGACGAGTCCGTCTACCTCGGCGAGCGCGTCATCATCCTGTCGAGCTCGCCCACGGTGGTCCAGGAGGACCTCCCGATCGACCTGCCCGACGACCGCGACCAGCTCACCACCCGCGGCCTGCCGCGGTTCACCGAGCTGCGCGGGCACGTCTACGAGGAGATCCAGCGCGCCAAGCGGGAGGCGGGCACGCGGGCCTGAGCCGGCCGCTCCACCCGGGACGGGCCGAGTCCGGAGCCGGTGCGCCCACTACACTGGGCCCACCGGCTCCGGAGTGCCCGGCGCCGCCTTCCGGGAGGCCCGCCATGAGCACCACCCCGTCCGACGGTCTGCGCGGCACCACCGCGCCGTGCCCGCGCTGCGGCGCCACCGGATTCGAGCTGGTGTACGTGCAGATCATGCCCGACGACTGGGACCAGGCGCGCGACGTCGAGCTGGCCTCTCCGTCGATGATGCTGCCCGACGGGCGCGCCCCCGAGTTCTCTTGCCAGAACAGGCAGTGCCGCCACCTCTGGTGAGCCCGGTCGGCCCCGGGACCGCTTGCCCCGCCCGTCGGGTCCGGTGCGCGCCGGCGCGGTCCAGGAACGCGACCCGGTCCGCGTAGGCGACGGACCGGAGGGTGCGAAACCGGACCGCGAGGGCGCATCGCCCTGACCCTCCGGTGCCACGGGCCGGCCGGTACCGTGGTCACCATGGACGACAGCACGATCGTGAACATCCTCCTGGTCCTGCTGTTCGTGGCCGTCGGGGGCGTCTTCGCGGGGACCGAGATGGCGATCGTCAGCCTCCGGGAGAGTCAGGTCAAGCGGATCGAGCGCTCGGGACGGAAGGGCGTCCGGACCGCCGCCCTCGTCCGCGATCCCAATCTCTTCCTCTCGGCGGTGCAGATCGGCGTGACGGTGGCCGGGTTCTTCTCCTCGGCCTACGGCGCCTCGACGCTCGCCCCGGACGTGGCCCCCGTGTTCGAGCGGGCCGGTCTGTCCACCGCGGCCGCGGAGACCTCGGCGCTGATCGGGATGACCCTGGTGATCGCCTACCTCTCCCTCGTCCTGGGGGAGCTCGCACCCAAGCGTCTGGCCATGCAGCGCTCCGTGGGCTTCACGATGCTCCTCGCTCCTCCGCTCAGCGTCTTCGCCGTGCTCATGCGTCCCGTCATCTGGCTGTTGTCCGTGTCCACGAACCTCGTGGTCCGGCTCCTGGGCGGGGATCCGCACGCCGTCACCGAGGAGGTCTCGGCGGAGGAGATCCGGGAGATGGTCGTGGACACCCAGGGCATCGGGCCCGTCTCGCGCTCGATCCTCACGGACGTCTTCGAGGCGGGCGAGCGCCGCCTGGTCGAGGTCATGCGCCCCCGCCCCGACGTCCACTTCCTGGACGGCACCCTGCCCGTCACAGAGGCCTATCACCAGGCCCTGGCCCGGCCGCACTCCCGCTACCCCGTGCTCGGCACGAGCGTGGACGACGTCCTGGGCTTCGTGCACATCCGCGACCTCGTGGTGGCGGACCAGGACGGCGACGGGGTCATCGAGGCCCCGCCCCGGACCCTGCGTGACGTGGTGCGGCCCATCCCCTTCCTGCCGGAGACCAACCACGTGCTGCGCACCCTGCACGCCATGCGCAAGGACGGGCACCACATCGCGCTGGTGGTCGACGAGTACGGCGGGACGGCGGGCATCGTGACCCTCGAGGACCTGGTGGAGGAGCTCGTGGGGGAGATCTACGACGAGTTCGACGCCGGAGCGCGGGAGTACGAGGACACGGTGCTGCGCCAGGGCGGGGCCGTGCTCGTGGACGGCGGGCTGATCATCCAGGAGGTGTCGGCGGAGGCCGGGCCCGTAATCCCCGAGGGCCACTACGAGACCGTGGGCGGGTTCGTGATGGACCGGCTGGGACGGGTGGCGCGCCCGGGGGACGTCGTCGACGTGGACGGCCACCGGCTCGAGGTCCTGGCCGTGGACGGCAGCCGGGTGGAGCGGGTGCGGATCACCCCTGCTCGGCAGGACGCGGAGGAGGAACGGCCCAGCTCCTGACCAGGTCCTCCGGGGCTCGGCCCGCGGCCACCGACGAGGACCGCGGCGCGGGCGCGGCGTCAGTGCCCCCGGAAGGCCTCGGCCAGCCACCACGCCCCGCCGTCGGAGGCGATCTTGGCGTCGATCACCAGGGGCCGGTCCAGCGACCCGGACAGCCGTTCCCGCACGGCGGCCAGGTCCTCGACGGAGCGCACGGCCACGCCGTCGGCGCCGAAGCCCCTGCCGATGGCGGCGATGTCGACGTCCGGGAAGACCACGGTGTCCAGCGGCACGTCACCGTCGCCGGCGAAGTGGTGCACCTCCGCGCCGTATGCGGCGTCGTCGTAGACCACGCACACCAGCGGCAGGCCCAGCCGGACCGCGGTCTCGAGCTCGGCGATCCCCATGAGGAAGCCGCCGTCCCCGGCGCCGAGCACGGGGAGCCGGTGCGGCTGCGCCAGGGCGGCGCCGATGGCCGTGGCCAGGCCCAGGCCGACGGACTGGAAGGCCTGGGTGAAGCAGAAGCCGCGCTCGTCCGGGACGGAGAGGTACTGGCTGGGGTAGCCCATGAAGTTGCCGCTGTCGACGGCGACGACGCGCTCGGCCGGCAGCATCGCGTCCAGCTCGCGGGACAGCACCCGCGGGTCGATCCGCTCCGCCGTGGAGAGGTCCTCGAACGGGATGTCCCGCCATCCGCCCTCCCGGGCGATCCGCGCGGCCAGCTCGGGTGTGCGCCACGACGACGACGCCGGGGCGGGGGCTTCCGGCCCGGCAGCACCCTTCTGCGCGGTGTCGTGCTCCAGGGCGGCGAGGACGTCCCGCGCGGTGAGCGCGCAGTCGCCCACGATCCCCAGGTCCAGCGGCCGGCCCACCGGCCGGTGCGCGCCCAGGGCGGACTCCTCCAGGTCCACCTGCACCACCGAGGCCCCCGGGCCGAGGAGGCGTCCGTGCCGCGTGGTCCACATGGTGAGGGCGCAGCCCCACCCCACCACGAGGTCGGCGTCCCCGATCAGCTCCGCGGTCGTCGGGGAGGAGAATCCCCCGGAGATGCCGAGGTCGAAGTCCTCGCCGGCGAACAGGCCCTTGGCCACCGCCGACGTCGCGAGCAACGCCCCCGACCGCTCGGCGAGGGCGGTCAGCTCGGCGCGGGCTCCCCGGGCGCCGCGTCCCGCCACGAACACCGGCCGGCGCGCGGCGGCCAGCATCCCCGCCAGGCGCGCGGCGGCCTCGTCGTCCGGGCGCACGCGCGGGACGGGCGGGAGCGCGGGCACCACGGCGCCCTCCGGGGCGGGTGCGGCCTGGACGTCGAGCGGGACGCTGAGCACCACGGTGCGGCGGTCGTTGCGGGCCCGGCGGACGGCCCGGGCGACGTCGGCCGCCGCGCTCGCGGGGGAGTGCACCCGCTCGGCCACCGCTCCCACCGCCCGGGCGAGGGCGTCCTGGTCGATCCGGAAGTTGGAGTGCACGGCCGCGGCCTGGGTGTCGGCGGTGAGCACGATCAGCGGGGTGCGGGACTTCGCGGCCTCGCCGATGCCGGTGGTCGCGTTGGTCAGGCCGCAGCCCTGGTGCGTGGTGAGCACGGCGACGCGCCCGCTCGTGCGGGCCCAGGCGTCGGCCATGATCGCGGCGCCGTTCTCGTGCCGGGCGGCCGTGTAGGGCACCCCCGCCGCGATCAGCGCGTTGGTGAGGTGGAAGTTGCCGCTGCCCACCACGCCGAAAGCGTGCCCGACGCCCAGGTCCGCGAGCGCACGGCCCACGAGCTGGGCGACCGTACCGGTCACGCCCCGGACCTCTCGACGAGGGCGAGCACCCGGGCGGGGCTGCCCGTGCCGCCCACGACCGGCAGGGGCGCGACCACGAGCTGCGCCCCGAGGACCGGCAGCCGGTCGAGGCGGCGCAAGGAGGTCAGCCCGTACTTGTCGTGGCCCAGCAGGTGGTGGTGGGCGGGGAAGGGCGGGTCGAAGCCGCCGGCGACGCCCGCGTCGATGCCCACGGTCTCCACGCCGAAACCGCTGATGTGCGGGTGGGCGGCGAGCCACTCGGCGGCCGCCACCGACGGCCCCGGGGCGTGCAGGCCGTGCTCGTCGGCGTTCAGGAAGAGCTCGGGATCGTCCCCGCGGTCGGACCAGCCGGTGCGCAGGAGGACCCAGCAGTTCTCGGGGAAGCGCCCGTGCTCGGCCTCCCACCGTTCGAGGTGGGCGGGCTCCAGCAGGGCGTCGGCGTCCGCCTCCGCCTCGGCGGTAAGGTCCAGGACGGCGGCCGGGCCCACGAGCCTCGCCGGCTCGATCCGGTCCACCGACCTCCCGTCCCGGCCGGTGATCCAGTGCACGGGCGCGTCCAGGTGCGTACCGGCGTGCTCACCCACCGTCAGGTCGTTCCACGCCCAGCCGGGCCCGGCCTCGTCGAAGGCGCTCACCGGGGTCATGGACAGGCCCACCGTGTTGGCGAACGGTTCCGGCAGCCGCAGGATCGGGGTGTCCCGGTCCAGGGGGGTGGTCAGGTCCACGACCTCCACGGTTCCGGCGGCCAGTGCCGCCCCCAGTTCGCCCAGCACGCTCATGACGTCACCCTCCGCAGTTCGTCGGCCCCGTCAGCAGGGCCCCGGCACACACTTCGTCGCCCATTGTCCCCCGAGCGGGCTCGGCGTCCCGGCGATGCGGGGAAGCGTCGCCGGCACGGAGGATGTCGTTCGTCCGCACGCCCCGCACTGCGAGGTGATCCGGGAGGAAGGTGTGCTCCCGGTCAATCTCAAGCCGCTTCCACTCTGTGGCACTCCTGTTCACATAGTGAGTAAAGAGGGGGTGCAGAGTCTCTCCCCGGTGTACTGTGATGGGCGTCCCATCGGCTCGCGATGCCCTCCCCGCAACCGGCACCGACTCTGCACCGAGGGCGGTCGGCGCAGCCGCGCCCAGCCCGCACCCGCAAGGAGCCCTCCATGAGCACCACCTCCGAGTCCTACCTCGTGGGCCTGATCGGCGACGGCATCACCCGAAGCCTCACCCCGCCGATGCACGAGACCGAGGCCCGGAACCACGGCCTCCACTACCTGTACCGCCCGGTGGACCTCGAGGTGATCGGCCGCCCGGGCGAGGACGTGGGGGAGCTGCTGCGGGCCGGGCGCGACCTCGGGTTCAACGCCTTCAACATCACGCACCCGTGCAAGCAACTGGTGCTGGCCCACCTCGACGAGGTCGCCCCGGAGGCGGCCGCGCTGAAGGCCGTCAACACGGTGGTGATCCGTGACGGCCGGTTCATCGGCCACAACACCGACGTGTCAGGCTTCGCCGCGGGGCTCCGGGCCGAGCTCCCCGGCGCGGCCAAGGACCGCGTGGTCCAGGTCGGCACCGGCGGCGCCGGCTCCGCCGTGGCCTCCGCCCTGCTGAGCGCCGGCGTGCAGACCCTCCACCTGTTCGACGTGGACCCCGACCGGGCGGCCGAGCGGTCCGCCGCCATGGCCGAGCTCTTCCCCGGGCAGCAGGTCGCGGCCGCCACCGCCCGGACGCTGCCGGAGCTGGTGCACGCGGCCGACGGGCTGGTCAACGCCACCCCGGTGGGCATGCACCACCACCCCGGCACGCCCGTGGACCCCGATCTGCTGGAGGCCCGGCAGTGGGTGGCCGACGTCGTCTACCTCCCGGTGGAGACCGAGCTCATCGCCGCGGCCCGGGCCCGGGGGTGCCAGGTGCTCGACGGCGGCCACATGGCCGTCGGCCAAGCGGTGGACGCCTTCCGTCTCATCACCGGCGTGGAGCCCGAGCGGGCCCGGATGCGCGCCCACTTCCTCGACCTCGTCGCGGCCCAGCAGGGCTGAGCGCGAGCCCTGGTCCCGGAAGCCCCGGGGCTCCGGTGCTCACCGGGGGCCGGCCTGCCCCGGCGGGCGGGGTCACTGCTGCTGCCGCGGGACGGCCGCGAGGTGCTCGGGGCGCACGGGCACGGTGTGCTGCTGGTGGTCGGGGTGCTTGTGCAGCCACTTCTTGATGTAGGGGCACACCGGGACGACCGCCAGCCCCGCCTCGACGGTGTCGTCGAGGGCGTGGCGGGCCAGCACGGAGGCCAGTCCCTGCCCGCCGTAGGCGTCGTCCACGGTGGTGTGGTAGAAGATCCGCTGCGGCCCGTCCGCGCCCTCGAAGGGCACCCAGGAGGCCGCGCCGATGACGGTCTCCCCGTCGAGGAGCTCGTAGCGCTGCCGGTCGGGGTCGTTCCGGACCGAGACGGTGGAGGTGTCCATGGTGGTCTCCTGTGGACGGGCTCAGCCGCGGGGCCGCAGCTGGACGGCGGGCAGGGGTGGGGCCGGCAGCGGGGCGGGCTGGCCGGCTGGGTAGGGCCCGAAGCGCGGGTACGGGGCGCCGTCGTCGTAGCTGCCGCCGGCCGGCGCGGAAGCCGGTTCGGCGTCGATCTCCGCCTGCCAGGCGGCGCGGTAGGCGACGACCTCCTCGTGGGTGCGGCCGACGAAGTTCCACCACATCACGATCTGCTCACCCAGCGGCTCCCCGCCGATGAGCAGCAGCCGGACCGGGCTCAGGCCGGCCTCCAGCACCACGGACCCCTGCCCGACCGGGAGGTAGGCGAGGTGGTCCACCGGCACGGGTGCGCCGTTGAGCGCCAGGTCGCCGGTGTCGAGCAGCACGCCGTGCTCGAGGACCGGGTCCAGCTCCAGCTCCAGCCGGGCACCGGGCCGCAGGGTGGCCTCGGCGGCCAGCAGCGGCGGGGTGAACGTGTCCACCGGGGACGTGCTGCCGGCCAGGGAGCCCAGGAACACGCGCAGCTCCGTGTCCTCCCCGACCACCGGCTCGGGGGCGTGGTGCTCGAAGGCCGGGGCCATGTGCCGGGTCGCCTCCGGCAGGGCGTACCACAGCTGGACCCCGTGCAGGAGCGTGGTGCCGGGAGTGGAGAACTCCTGGTGGGAGATCCCCCGCCCGGCGATCATCAGGTTGACCTCACCGGGACGGACGACCGCGTCGTAGCCCGCCGAGTCCCGGTGGGCTATTCCGCCCGTGAACAGCAGGCTCACGGTGGCCAGGCCGGTGTGCGGGTGCCGGGCCACCCGCATGCCCCCGGACTCCGAGACGAGGTCGGGGCCGTAGTGGTCGACGAAGCACCACGCCCCGATGAGGCTGCGCTGCCGCTGGGGCAGGGTACGTCGCACGGTCATCGCCCGGGGCCCGCCCAGGGGCACCTCGCGCGGGGCCAGCAGCTGCGCGCCGGCCCCGACGGCCTCGGTGCACAGGAGCTCCTGCGGATTCACGTCCAGATTGGTCACGCCGTGCCTCCCGCGACGGTCGACGGGGTGCGCGAGGGACCCGGCGCCTGCGCCTCCGGGGCTTGTTTCCCCCGCGCCTGGCTCCTGGCCGCGTGCTCCTTCGAGGACTGTTCCTCCGGGGCCTGTTGCTTCGGAGCCGGTTTCTCCGGGGTCTGTCTCTTCGGCGCCTGTTCTCCCGGGGCCTGCTTCTTCGGGGCGGCCGCGCGGGGGCGGACCCGGTGGCGGGAGAGGACCGAGACCCGGTTGAAGGCGCTGATCGCCACCGCCGTCCACTGCAGCGCGGAGTACTGCTCGTCGGTCAGCTCGGCCCGAGCCACTGCCAGCTCCGCCAGCCGGGTCTCCTCGTCGGGCAGCAGGGCCACGGCCTCGCCGATGGCCAGCGCGGCCCGCTCCAGGTCGTCGAACAGCTCCGTCTCGCGCCAGGCGGCGAGGACGGCCAGCTTCTGCGCGCTCACCCCGGCCTCCACGGCGTAGCCGGTGTGCAGGTCGAGGCAGTAGGCGCACCCGTTGAGCTGGGAGACCCTGACGCTGAGCAGCTCCACCAGCGCCCGGGACAGCCCGGAGTCCTCGGCTGCGTCGGCGACCTTCCGTGAGAGGCCGTTGAGCGCCCGCCAGCTGCGCGGATCCGCCTTGTCGAGGTAGAAGTGGTCGCTGGCGGTCATGGCGTCTCCTCGTGGTCGTCGCGGCTCCGCTGGGCGGCCCCGCCCTGCTCCCAGCGAATACCCCCGGCGGTGCCCCGTCAAGGGCGGGACCGCCGTGCTCGTCGGCCGGCCCGGGGACATTGGGGCACGAAAAAATGTGCTATCCATCGCCCCCGGTGAGGCGCATCCTGGAAGAGCCCGTTCAGGTCGGGGCAGCAGGCTCCGGCCAGGAGATCCTCCCGGAGGAGAAGTCATGGCCACCACCGAGTTCGTTCCCGTCTCCGACTGCACCGTGGGGCAGTGCTCGTTCAACCACGACCACGAGTGCACGGCCCATGCGATCACCGTGACCGGCAGTTCCGGCCACGCGCACTGCGGCACCTTCATCGCGCTGGGCCCCGACGGCGGCCTGCCCACCGTGCACGCGGAGGTGGGCGCCTGCCAGCGCGGCGAGTGCGTGCACAACTCGCGCCTGATGTGCACGGCCCACGACGTGAAGATCGGCGCGGGCGCCGACGAGGCCGACTGCCTGACGTACCAGGCCGCCTGACGCCCGCCGGCGGCCCCGTCCCCGGCCCCGGGGCGCCTGCGCCCCGGGGCCGGGGTCTCCGCGTGGCCTGGGAGCGGACGTGCCACGGCGCCCGGGGCGCGGGACAATGGAGCTGGACAGTGGAGGGGCACGCGCAGGCGCACGGAGCGACGAGAGGACGGTACGCCATGGACGAGGAGATCCGGCTCAGCGGGGCGGACCATCCGCACGTGCCGATCCCACGACTCGGGGAGCTCGACGCGGTGTGGGCCCGGCGGATCGTGCTCGCCGTCGTGGCGAGCCTGGTGGTCGGGCTGCTCGGCGGCATCGCGGCCGCGCTCCTGCTGGGCGAGGGCGGACTGCTGAGCCCCGCCCAGTGGGGGCTCGTGATCGGCGGGGCGGCCCTGCTGCTCAGCGGCATCGTCCTCTCGCTCACCCGCGCGGACGATGCGCCCCGCAACGACCTCATGGACGCCCGCGCCCGGGCGAGCAAGGGGCTGCGGACCTCGGTGCGCCGCGGTGCCGTCCCGCGGGACCCGGTCCTGCGGGAGATGCAGGACTACATGGCCGTGGAGATGGTGCAGTACGCCTGGCCGATCCTGCTCACCGTCCCCGGCATGGCGCTGGTGGTGTGGGCGATCTTCGTCCCCGTCCCGGCCGTGCTGGTGGCGCTGCTGCTCGTGCTGGTGTGGGCCGTGGTCCGGGTCAACGGGACCGTGGTGGGCCGGCGCTACTACAAGCTGCGGGGCCTGCTCTGAGCCGACGGGCCCGCGGCGGACGGGCCTGCGACGCCGGTTCGGCGTGGCCGCTCGATCGGGGCCTGCGTCGGGGCGTCAGCGTCGCGGCAGACGGACGCGCTCCACGTCGGTGAGCCGCCCGCCGTCGGCGACCGCCGTCAGGTAGGTGCAGTGCGGCTGGCGCCGACGGTCCGTGGGAGAGCCGGGGTTGAGCAGCCGCAGACCCGCCGGGGTGGTGCTGTCCCACGGGATGTGGCTGTGGCCGAAGACCAGGACGTCGAGGTCGGAGAACGCCCGGTCCATGCGGGCCTCCCGCCCGGCGGCGGCACCGGTCTCGTGGACCATGCCGAAGCGCACGCCCCCGAGCGTCTCGCGGGCCACCTCGGGCAGCCGCTCGCGCAGCTCCGGCCCGTCGTTGTTCCCCCAGACGCCCACGAGGCGCGCGGCCCGCTCCTCGAGCCGGTCGAGGGTCGCGAGGTCGACCCAGTCGCCCGCGTGCAGCACCACCTCGGCGTCGTCGACCGCCTGCCACACCGCGGCGGGCAGGTCGCGGGCGCGCTTGGGGACGTGCGTGTCGGCGAGCAGGAGGAGTCGGACCATGGCGCTCAGCCTCGCACAGGTACCGGCCGGCCGTCGCGGCGGATCCTGTCCAGGACCCGCGAGCCCAGCCAGACGGCGCCGAACAGGACGATCACGGCCATGCCGAGGAAGTTGAGGTCGACCGCGGCCACGAGAGCGAGCGCGCCGCCGGTCGGCTGCAGGATGTCGGCGAGCACGGACAGCAGGCTCGTCCCGCCGATGACGAAGGCGATGACGACGGAGGCGGTGGTCACCGTGACGTTGTAGTCCAGCGTGCGGTCGGCGTCCACCGAGGCCCAGCCGTAGACCCGGTTCATCAGGATGCCGTCGGCGCTGTCGAACGCCGTCATGCCTGCGGTGAAGAGCACGGGCAGCACGAGCACCGCGTACCAGGGAAGCTCGGGGGCGAGACCGCCGGCCATGACGAACAGCCCGATCGAGGCCGCCGTGTCGAGACCGAGGCCGAACAGGAAGCCGACGGGGTACATCCTGGCCGGACGGTCCACCACGCGGGTCACGGGGTGCAGCACGCGGTGCAGCACCCCCCGGGCGGCGAGGTGGGCGTCCAGCTCGCCGGCGTCCAGGGTGCCGGTGCGCCCGGTGCGGCGGGCCCGGCGCAGCCGGAGCAGCACGGCGAGGTTGAGCACTCCGGCGGTGACGAGGAACAGCCCGGAGACGGTGCCGCCCCAGACCCCCGCGGCCTGCCGCAGCTCGGAGCCCTCGTCCGCGAGACCGCCCGCGAAGGCCTCCAGGCCGAGGGTCAGCAGCAGAACGGAGACGAGGACCACCGAGGAGTGGCCCAGGGCGAACCAGAAGCCGGTGGCCGCGGACTCCCGGCCGCGCGCCATCAGTGAGCGCGTGGCGTTGTCGATCGCGGCGATGTGGTCGGCGTCGAAGGCGTGCCGGATGCCCAGGGCGTAGGCGCTGAGCGCGAGCCCCGCGAACAGTCCCGTGCCCGCCTCAGGGGTGTCGGTGCCCACGACCAGGGCGAGCAGCGAGCCCCAGCCCACGAGGTGCAGGAGGACGACCGCGGCGCCGATCGCGGTGACGGGCGGGGAATCGGTGCGGCAGGGGCTCACGGGGGTCCTCTCTCCGATCCGGTGGGTGGTCACAGGGCTGCGCTCACGCTAGCGGCGCCGTGTTTCCGACGTGTTCCGGCGCGGGGTGACGGGGAGCGGCGCGGTCCCGGGTATCGCCCAGCGAGAACGGAGCCGTGCGGCGCTTCCCTTTCGCCGCCCGCCGGGGCCACAGTGGTGAGGTGTCACGGCGCCACGGTGCCGACCCACCGACCCAGGAGGTTCCGCATGACCACCGACATCACCGGCAAGAAGATCGCGTTCATCGCTACGAACGGCGTCGAGGAGCCCGAGCTCACCGAGCCCTGGAAGGCCGTCCAGGAGGCCGGCGGCACCCCCGTGCTCCTGTCCTCGGAGCAGGGCAGCATCACCGCGATGCAGGGGGACTGGGACCACGCCGGCAGCTACGACGTCGACGGCACCCTCGCCGCGGCGAAGGCCGAGGACTTCGACGCGCTGGTCCTGCCCGGTGGAACCCTCAACGCGGACAGCGTGCGCGTGGACCAGGACGCCCTGCGCCTGGTGAAGGAGTTCGACGCCGCGGGCAAGCCGATCGCGGCCATCTGCCACGCCCCGTGGATCCTCATCGAGGCCGGACTCGCGCAGGGCCGGCGGCTCACGTCCTACGCCTCCCTCGCCACGGACCTGAGGAACGCCGGGGCGGACTGGGTGGACGAGGAGGTCGTCGTCGACGGCCGGCTCGTCACCTCCCGCAACCCCGGTGACCTCGAGGCCTTCAACCGGGAGACGCTGAAGCTCGTCGCGGGCTGACCGGCTCCGCGGCTCCGCCGCAGAGCCGTTCGGCTCCGCGCGTGCCGAGGGGGCGCCCCAGGACGGCCGTCGTCCCCGGTGCCGTCCGGGAGCGCCTCCTCGGCCGTGCCGGCCCGCAGGCTCAGGCCAGCAGGTCCCGGCGGCGGAACCCGGCGGCGGCCGCGGCGAGGAGCGCGAGCGCCAGTGCGCCCAGAGCCAGCAGGGGTGCGGCCGCCCAGTCCTCGGAGGGCACGAGCGGCGTCAGCTGCACCGGGGAGAGGTTCATCGCCGCCTCGGGCAGGTCGAGCAGCAGGCCGAACCACGAGACGAAGACCACGTACGCGACCACGGCCCAGCTCAGCGCGGCGAACCGCGGGGCGAGTCCCACCAGCGCGGCGGCGACGCCGGCCACGACGAGCACGGCGGGGACGTAGGCCAGGGCGGCCAGGGCGAGCTCGCCGGTCCAGCGCAGGTCCCCGGTGGTGGCGGTGACCCCGGCGCCGAGCGCCGCCCCCGCCAGCAGCAGGGCCAGGAGGGCCTCCACGACGACGACGGCGAGCCAGCCGAGCACCCAGCGCACCCGGTCGAGACCCGTCGAGAGGAGGAGGGCCGTGCGGCCGGCCTCCTCCTCCGTGCGCAGCCGCAGCACGCCCGAGACGGCGAACGCGACCACCCCGAGCGCGAGGTAGGACAGCGTCGCGGCGGCGAAGGACTCGGTGAGGGCGTCGAGGTCCATCACGAGCCACTCGGTGATCGACGGGATGTCCGCGATGCTGTCCTCCAGCGAGTCCGCCAATGAGCCGAAGGCCAGGCCGAAGAGGACGAGTCCCGCGGTCCACCCGAGGAACGTGCCGCGCAGCAGCCGCCGCGCCAGCCCGGTCGCGGAGAGCAGGGACGCCCCGGCCGCCGCGGGCCCGGGGCGCGCCTGCCGCAACCCCGCGCCCAGGTCCCGCCGCTGGGCCAGGAGCACGGCTGCCACCAGCAGCACCGCGGTCGCCGCCCCCGAGAGCGCCAGCGGCCACCACCGCAGGTCCACGAAGAGCCGGGTCTGCTGGGCCCACGCGATCGGCGAGAACCAGGACAGCCACGAGCCGGTGGGCTCGATGACGTCCCCGATCCCGCGCACCAGGAAGGCTGCGCCGAGCACGGCCATCGCCGTGCCGGAGGCGGCCCGCGCGTGCTCGGTGAGCTGGGCCGTCACGGCCGCGACGGCCCCGAACACCAGGCCCGTGAGCGCCGTGGCCAGTCCCCACGCCACGGCGTCGACCCCGCCCAGGCCCGCCGCGAAGAGCCCCGCGGTGATCCCGGCGCCCACCGCTGCGTCCGCCACGGCGACCGCCCCGAGGGCGGCCGCCGCCGGGGCGAAGCGGCCCACCGGCAGCGCGCGGACGACCTCGAGCCGCCCGGACTCCTCCTCGGCGCGCACGTGCCGGCTCGCGAGCAGGATGCTCATGATCGCGGTCGCCACGAGCACCGACAGGCTCAGCTCGTTGACCGTCATGGCGCCCAGCGTGTAGTCGTCCGCGCCGAAGGCCGGTCCGGTCATCATCACGGCGGACGGGTTGTCCAGCAGGGCGGCCCGGGCCTGGCGGGCCTCGCCGTCCGGGAACGTCTCCTCCAGGGCCAGCACCGTCGCGTACACGGTGCCGGTGATCGCGAGTACCCACACGAGGATCCGCACCCGGTCCAGGCGCAGGTTCAGCCGGAACAGGCGGCCGGTCGCCGCCCACGGCTCGGCGGTCCTCATCGGGGCGTCCCTGCGTCCCGGACGGCGCCGCGCCCGGCCCCGTCCGGGGCGGCGGGCTCGGCCGGGCGGTCGCCGTAGTGGCGCAGGAAGAGCTCCTCGAGCGAGGGCGGGGTGACGGTCAGGTTCCGCACGCCCAGGTCGGCGAGCGCCCGGAGGACCTCGGCGACGCGGGCGTCGTCCACGTCGAAGCTCAGCCGCCCGTCCTCGTGCACGAGGTGGTGCACGCCCGGCAGCCCGCCCAGGCGGCCGGGACCGGCGGGAGTCGTGGCCGTGACGGCGGAGCGGGTCAGGTGGCGCAGCTGGGCGAGGGAGCCGCTCTCCACGTCCCGGCCGGTGCGGATGATGGTCACGGTGTTGCACAGCTTCTCGACCTCGGCCAGGATGTGGCTGGAGAGCAGGACCGTGCTGCCCTGCCCGCTCAGCCGGCGCACCTCGTCCGTGAACACGGCCTCCATGAGCGGGTCCAGTCCGGAGGTCGGCTCGTCCAGGACGTACAGCTCCGCCTCGGCGCTCAGGGCGGCCACCAGCGCCACCTTCTGCCGGTTGCCCTTGGAGTAGCTGCGGGCCTTCTTCGTGGGGTCGAGCTCGAAGCGCTCGATGAGCTCGTCGCGGCGCCGGCGCCGTCGTCGTCCTCCGCGGATGCCGGTGAGCAGGTCCACGATCTCGCCCCCGGTCAGGTTCGGCCACAGGTTCGTGTCCCCGGGGACGTAGGCGGTGCGGCGGTGGATCTCCACGGAGTCCTGCCAGGCGTCCCGGCCCAGGACCGTGGCCGTCCCCGCATCCGCCCGGAGCAGGCCCAGCAGCACCCGGATCGCCGTGGACTTCCCCGAGCCATTGGGGCCCAGGAAGCCCGCCACCTGCCCCGGCGCCACGGTGAGGTCGAAGCCGTCCAGAGCCGCGGTGGGCCCGAAGGTCTTGACGAGCCCACGGGCCTCGATCACCGGAGTGTCCATGGGTGCTCCTGACAGGTCGGGGCCGGCGGCGTCACGCCCGCCTGCTCCTCACGGTAGGCACCGCCCGGGCGCCGGACAAGGAGGCCCGGACGCCGGGCGCGCCGTCCGGGCCGCGGAGCGGGAGCCGCACGGGTCAGCCCGGCCGGCGCCCCTCCACGGCCGTGGCGGACGGGTCCTCGGCGCCGGTGGAGGGGACGCGCCGGTCGGGCCGGTCGCGGGGATCGAGCCACGCCTTGGCCCTCAGGGCAGGCTTCTCCACGAGCGTCCACGACAGCAGCGCCAGGGGCAGCGTCAGCAGGACGACGAGCAGGGAGTTGACGGCGACACCCCACGACGCCGTGCCGAGCAGCACGAGGAGCTGCTGCACGGGGTACGCGTAGATGTAGACCCCGTAGGAGAGGTCCGTGCGCGTGGTCCAGTTCCGGGACGGGGCGGCGCCGAGACCGAGCAGCAGCACGGCGAGCGGCAGCTGCCCGTACAGGTCCGCCCAGCCGAGGTCGGTCAGAACGGCGTAGACGACGGCGGCCCCCGCCATGTGCCACCAGGCGGGGCGCCACGTGCCGGCCCAGGCCCAGACCGCCGCGCCCGCCAGGAAGTAGCCCACCAGCCGGGCGCCGTTGAGATAGAGGTGGGTCGTGACGTCCAGCGGTCCTTCGGCCAGGGGGCGGAGGACGAGCACGACGAGGAACAGCGCCGGGAGCACCCACCGGGCGTGCCGTGCCGCGACCGCGAGGCTGAGGACCAGACCGATCATCAGGTAGGCGGCGGCCTCGTAGAACAGCGTCCAGAGCGACCCGTTCCAGGAGTCGGGAGTCGGGACCCGGGTCAGGGTTCCGTCGATGCCCCACTGCGAGATCCTCAGGTCGCCGTTGCTCAGCACGAACCCGGCGGCGGAGGCCAGGTCGAGCGACGAGCCCTCGAGCGCGGCCGCGAGCGGTGCGAAGACGACCGCCACCACGAACAGACTCACCAGGAAGGCCGGGTAGATGCGCAGGAACCGCCGCCAGATGTACGGCACCATGGTGGTCCGCGCCCGGCTCTCGGCGATGAGGTAGCCGCTGAGGACGAAGAAGCCGTTGACGGCCACGTCGGACAGGACCTCGAGACCCGGCCCGTCCGCGCCGGTCAGCGGCCAGGCGTGGCCGAGGACGACCAGGGACGCCAGCACCAGGCGGACGGCGTTGAGGCGGTTGTGGCGGTCGCCCAGGCGTTGCCGGAGAGTCGTGGCCAAGGGATGTGCCTTCCGCGGGAGGGGGCAGCGCGGCCGGTGCGGTCTGCTGCTGGACGTGGGTCGGCCCCCGGAGCGGGAGCGGGCGCGACGCCGTGCCGCCGAACGTCCTAGCACGAGTTTAGTTATGCAAACGCATGTTCCGACCACTGTGCCGCCGAAGTGTGGACGGCTGCCGGGGCGGACGCGGCGCGCCGGGTGTCACAAATTGCCCCGGTGTCCGCGGTGCTAACGCCCTGGTCAGGAGCCGTGCCAGGCTGGCATCAGATCCGCCCGACGAAGGGGGAGTCCCGTGCTGGAGATCCGCAGTGCCGCCCAGGACCGGGCCGTGGGCGACGGGTGGCACGACGCCGCACGGGCCGTGCCGGTCCGGCGCCGCGTCACGGCGCCGGGCGTGCTGCTCGGCCTCGGTGCGGCGCTCGTCGTCGTCGCGCTGGTGGCCGGACGGGCGTGGTCGGAGGTGCTGCTCGACGCCGGGGCCGTCCTGCTCACCGTGGGCGGCGTGGGGCTGCTCCTGGACGCCGGACTGGCGCGGTGGCGGGGCTCCTGGCCGGTCGAGGTCCAGCGTCCTCCGGTCCCCGCGCCGCCCCGCGACGACCAGCTGGGTCTCGTGGGGGTCCGCGAGGAGCTCGACGCGGTCGACGTGCTCCGGAGCGTGCGGGCCGGTCAGGAGCTGTGGTGGATGGACACCTTCCCGCTGACGCTGGCCGGTGACCTGGACGCGATCCACAAGGCGCTGGGCGCCGGGGTCCGTGTCCGGCTGCTGGTCCTCGACCCCAAGTCCCCCGCGCTCGCGTCCCGGCTCCGCGAGATCCGCCACCACTACGGACTCTCGCCCATGGACCTGCGGCGCAGCTTCGACACGCTGGTCCACCAGCTCCGGGCCCTGGGAGAGCTCGACCCCGTGGTGGCCGAACGCCTGGAGGTGCGGGTCTACGACGGCCTGCCCGGAGCCCCGATCTACCTGGTGCTGGGCAGTCCCGCCGCGGGGGAGGACCCCGCGGCGGACCCGGGCGCACCGGAGGTGCTCCGGGCGTTCAGCAGTTACTTCCTGCTCGACGCGAGCCAGGACATGCCCTACCTGGAGTGGCGGGACGGGCCCTTCGCCGCCCGGCTGCACGCCTACGCGCGGCACAAGTGGGAGGAGGGGCACACGGTGTTCCCGACCGTGCCCGCCGACCGCTCCGCCTCGGCGTTCAACGTCCGGACCGGGACGGCGCCGCGCGCGGCCGGACGGGGAGTCGAGGGCTCCTGACGCCCGGCCGCCGCTGCGGCCGCAGACCCTCGCCCAGGCGGCGGCGAAGCAGTGGCCGGAGGGCCGGCAGGAAAAGATCGGGCACATGCGGCAGGAGTTCGCAGAGGAGTCGGGGCCGGTCCAGCTGACCGTTCCGGCCTACCGGACCGAGGGGTCCCTCGTGGTGCTCGACTCCAACCACCGCCTCGTGGGGGCCTATCTCTCCGAGGCGGATCTGCGCGTGCTGCTGGTCGTGCTGGACGGCCCCTCGTCATCCCTGATCCTTCCCGCCACGGCGCAGATCGAGAACGACCGGGCGGACCGCATCTAAGACTTTCCGCGCACCCGGTCCATGCCTCGGGGCGCGCCAGGACCTCGTCCTGGCGCACGAGCCGGCCGTCGCGCTCCAGCAGGTCGAGCACCTGCTGGTAGCGCTCCCGGATCTCACGGCCGGTCCGGTTGAAGCCGAAGACGTCGTTGAGCCCCTGCATCACGTCGCCGGTCGGGGACGGGCCACGATGCGGGGGCGTCCAACGTGCCCGGGTGTCGTCAGCTCACCTCGTCGTCGGGATCGAGGTCGGTCTCGCCGACTCCGGTGGACTCGCCGCTGGCATCGTTGTCGTCGGGGTCCACCTCGTCCTGGCCCCGGAGGGTCGGATCGTCGCGCACGTCGGAGGCGTCCGCCTCCGACGTGCCCGTGAGGGAGTCAGGGTGCTTGATGTTGTCTTCGGGTCCGGTGCTCATGACGTTGTCCTTCCGGGGCGTTCCGAGAAGTCGATCCGATGGGCGGAGCGGTGGACGCGCCCCGCGGGTCGGACATGAGTGGGCTCTTCGTCGTGTGCGGTTCAGACTAGACGCCGGACCGGGCCGTGTCTGCCCCTGGCGCCCTCGGACTCGCCCGCCCCGTCGCTGCGCGAGGCGGCGATGGCGGCGCTCGAGGACCTGCACGCCCGGGGCCGCCAGTACGCCCAGATCGGCGTCCTGGACGGCGCCGAGGTGCTGTTTCTGAAGCGGCTCAGCGCGCCGGACGCGGTGGTGGACGTCACCTACATCGCCGGACGTCTGTCCCTGCGCGCCTCCTCGTCGGGGCTCGTGCTCCTGGCGCACAGCGACGCCGCGTTCCAGGAGGAGGTGCTCGCCGGTCCGCACGAGGCGTTCACGGACTCCACGCCCACGGCCCCCGGCAGCTGCAGGACGACCGGGAACGGCTGGTGGAGCTGGTGCCGACCTGCACCCAGGTGAGCGCCGAGCTCCCCGAGCAGGTGGAGATGCCCGTGTTCCAGGGCGAGCTGGATCTCGTGAAGCTGCAGCGGACCGCGGACCTGATGCAGTGGCACGGCATCACCGGGGACCGGCTAGACGTCGCGGGTCTCGTGGCGGAAGCGGTGCGCTGAGCCGGCCCGGGGTGCCGGCCCGGCCCTCGGGGGAAGGCGCCTGCCCGCCGTCGCACCCCGCGACTAGCATGACCCCATGAGCGACGACGCCCGTCCCGAGACCCGCTGCCCCGTTCCGCACGGCGACCGGCGCAGGACCGCCCCACCCGGCGAGCGCAGCGCGCCGCGGGTGGAGGTGGCCGACGGCGTCTGGCACGTCCGGTCCCTGCCGATGGTCCGCCAGGTGCTGAGAGAGGCGGACGGCACGGTGCAGGCCGGCTTCAGCGCGGAGACCGCCCGGCAGGGCCTGACCGGTGACCACCCGCCCGTGCTCTACGCGGACGGCCCCGAGCACCGGCGCCAGCGCACGGCCACCGCGAGGTTCTTCACCCCGGCCTCGGTGAGCCGCCGCTACCGGGCCCTGATGGAGGAGCGGGCCGATGAGCTGGTCGAGCGGATCCGGCAGGACGGTGGGGCCGAGCTGTCCGCGATCACCCTGCGCTACTCCGTGGAGGTCGCCGCCCAGGTGGTGGGGCTGACGAACTCGGACATCGACGGGATGTCCCGGCGCCTGGAGCGCTTCTTCAGCGGGCCCGCCACAGTCTCCCCGCGGCACCCGCTCCCGGGCCGGCTTGGGGCCGTCGTCGGGTCCCTGCGTCCGCTGTGGGCGATGAACGCCTTCCGGCTCCGGGACGTGCGCCCGGCCGTCCGGGCGCGGCGCCGGCAGCCGCAGGAGGACGTCGTGTCCCACCTGCTCGCGGAGGGCTACACGGACCGGGAGATCCTCGTCGAGTGCCTCACCTACGCCGCCGCAGGCATGGCCACCACCCGCGAGTTCATCGCGGTGGCCGCCTGGCACCTGCTGGAGGACGACCTGCTGCGGGAGCAGTACCTCGCGGCCGACGAACCGGCCCGGCACGGGATCCTGCACGAGATCCTGCGCCTGGAGCCGGTGGTGGGCCACCTCTACCGCCGGACCACCCGGGAGCTGGTCCTGGAGGACGACGGCGAGCGCCACGAGGTGCCCGCCGGCGCCCTGCTCGACCTCTACGTCCGCCAGGCGAACGCCGACGAGCAGGCACTGGGAGAGGACGCCCGGCGGCTGTGCCCGGAACGGTCCCGGCCGCGGGGGGTCCGGCCCGAGGCGATGTCCTTCGGCGACGGCGCCCACCGGTGCCCGGGCGGATTCCTCGCGATCCAGGAGACCGACATCTTCCTGCAGCGCCTGCTGCGTCTGCCCCTGGGGTTCGCGCACCCGCCGCGGGTCTCGTGGGTCGAGCTGATCGCCGCCTACGAGGTGCGCGACGTCGTCCTGCGGGTGGGTGCCGGTCAGGGGTGGCGCACGCCCTCGCCGGCGAGCACCGCCCGGTAGCCCTCCCGGTACGTGGGGTGGCGGAGCTCGACGCCGGACTCCCGCAGCCGCCGGTTGGACAGCCGCTTCGAGCCCCGGTGCGGCGTGTCCGCCTCCGGGACGTCCTCGGGCCGGGGGACGCCGAGCTCCTGCGCCAGGAACTCGAGGACCTCGAGCTCGGGCACGGGCTCGTCGTCCGTGCCGAGGTACAGCGTGAGCGGCTGGGCGTCCATGGTCAGCAGGTGCACGGCTGCCGCCGCGGCGTCGTCCCGGTGGATCCGGTTCGTCCAGGCCGCCCCGGCCGCGACGTCCCCGGATCGCACCTTGTCGATCAGCCGGGTCCGCCCCGGTCCGTAGATCCCGGACAGCCGCAGGACCGTGCCGTGCGGGAACTGCTCGTGGAACAGCTCCTCGGCCTCCAGCAGGATTTGTGCGGTGGGGGTCGAGGGGTCCGGCGGGGTGTCCTCGGTGACCACCCCGCCGTCGGCGTCCCCGCACACGGCGGTCGAGGAGATCAGCAGGGCACGCCGGGGGAGGGTCCCGGCGGCGCGCAGCCCGTCGGCCACGTGGCGCAGCCCGTCGAGGTAGGCCGCGCGATAGGCCTCGGGCGTCCGCCCGTCCGCGGCGGTGGCCACGACCAGCAGCTCGACGTCCCCCGGCAGCTCGGGCACCTCCGTGCTCAGGTCCACCCCGAGCCCGATCAGGGGCGGCGGCACCAGCTCCGCCCGGCGGCGCAGGCCCAGCACCTCGTGCCCCTGCTCGGCCAGCCGCAGCCCGATCTCCGTGCCCACGTCCCCGCATCCCGCGATCACCACGCTCATGCCCCGATTCTCCCACGGCCCGCTCCGCGCACCGTGGCGGCGCCGCAGGCCCTGTTCCACCGGCGTCCGCGGCACCGTAGGTTGGGAGTGGTGACCGGGCACCTCCGGGCAGCCGAGGAGCACGGGAAGGGGACGACGGTGAACTGGTACCGCAAGGACGTGGAGGAGCTCGCGCCCGAGGCCTGCTGGGACCGGCTGCGGACAGACGGCGTCGCTCGGCTGGCTGTCGTGGTGGACGGGACGCCGGAGATCTTCCCGATCAACTACGTGGTCGACCGCGGGACGATCGTCTTCCGCTCGGGCCTGGGCACGAAGGTGAGCGGCGCGCTCGAGGGCCGGGCGGTGGCCCTCGAGATCGACGGGCACGACCGGGCGACCGCCACGGCGTGGAGCGTGATCGTCAAGGGCGGTGCCGAGAGCGTCCGGCCCGGCCACGCCCTGATGGACGCGCTGCAGCTGCCGTTGTTCCCGTGGCAGGAGGGGATGAAGGACCAGTTCGTCCGCGTCGTCCCCACGACGGTGACGGGCCGCCGCTTCACGATGGCCGACCACGAGGCGTGGAACTCCCCGGCGGCCGTCGGCCGCCGGACCCCCGGAGGATCCGCCCGCTGGACCGCGGCCGGCCCCGGCGGCTCGTGACGCCCCGGGCCCGGCATCCGCGGAGCCGGCCGTGTCGGGCCGGGAAGGCTGCCGTGCCCGGTCAGTAGGGTGGGGGTCATGACCGCGCACACCGTCTACACCGTGGGCCACTCCACGCGCTCCGCCGAGGAGTTCGTGGAGCTGCTCCGGGAGTCCGGTGTGCGGCAGCTCGTCGACATCCGCACGGTGCCGCGCTCGCGGACGAACCCGCAGTTCGACCCGGACGCGCTGCCGGGCACGCTCGCGGAGGCCGGCATCGAGCACAGCTGCTGCAAGGGACTGGGCGGACTGCGCCCCACGTCGACGGACTCGGTCAACACTGCCTGGCGCAACGAGTCCTTCCGCGGCTACGCCGACCACATGCAGACCGACGAGTTCCGGACCGCGCTGGCCGAGCTCGAGCAGCTGGCCGAGGACCGCGTCGTCGCGCTCATGTGCGCGGAGGCGGTCTGGTGGCGGTGCCACCGCTCGCTCGTGGCCGAGGCCCTGCTGGTGCGCGGGCACGACGTGCAGCACATCATGGGCCCCGGCAAGCTGACCCCCGCGACGCTGCGGGACTTCGCCGTGGTCGACGGAGACCGGATCACCTACCCAGGAGGAGAACCATGCAGCACTTGAACGAGATCGCCCTGCAGCACCTCAACGAGGCCCGGCACAACGGCCACGGCCGCAGCTCCGAGCGCCTGCTGCACCAGAAGGTGCTCCGCCAGACCCTCCTGGCCCTGAAGGCAGGCGCGGTGCTCGCCGAGCACAACGCCCCGTACGCCGGGAGCCTGCAGGTGCTGCACGGTCGTATCCGGGTCTCCTCGGGCGAGGACCTGGTGCTCGAGGCCGGGCACCTGCACGTGATCCCGGTGGAGCGCCACTCCGTGGAGGCCCTGGAGGACTCGGTGTTCATCCTCACCGCGGTGACCGGCATCGAGGACGCCGCGGAGTAGCCCCGGAGCGGTCCGGGGGAGGAGCGGAGGGGCTCAGCGCCGGCCCAGGTGCTTCTCCCGGCGATAGGCGATGAACACGCCGGACACCGCGATCATCAGCATCATCGTGGCGATGAGCGCGAGCGTCCACGCGCCGTCGATCAGCGCGACGACCAGCAGGACGAGGGCGATCGCGGACAGCAGGAGCTGGAAGATCAGCACGGGGCAGCCTTCGGTCGGGTACAGGGGTCCCGTCGAGGCTACCCGAGGCCGGGACGGTCCCGGACGGCGGAGCCGGGCGCATTCCCGGTTTCGCCCTCCGCGTGAGCCGTGTCCCTGCGGGCGAAAGGGGTCTAGCGTCGGGGAAGAGCGCCACGTCCCCTCTGCACCCCAAGGAGCACAATCATGTCCCGCACAGCCATCATCGGCGGCCACGGCAAGGTCGCCCTCGTCCTCGCCCAGCTGCTCACGACCGGCGGTCACAACGTCACGAGCATCTTCCGCAATCCCGACCACACCCAGGACGTCGAGAACACCGGCGCGACGCCCGCGGTGGCCGACGTGGAGCAGCTGTCCGTCGCGCAGCTCGCCGACCTGCTCGAGGGCCACGACGCCGTGGTGTGGAGCGCCGGCGCCGGCGGCGGCAGCCCCGAGCGCACCTACGCGGTGGACCGGGACGCGGCGATCCGCGCGATGGACGCGGCAGTGATGGCCGGCGCCAAGCGCTTCGTCATGGTCTCCTACTTCGGGGCCGGCCAGGACCACGGCGTCCCCGAGGACGACCCCTTCCACGCCTACGCCCAGGCCAAGGCCGACGCCGACGACCACCTGCGCGCCTCGTCGCTGGACTGGACGATCGTGGGCCCCGGCGCCCTCACCGAGGACGAGGCGACCGGCAGGATCGACGTGTCCACGGGCGAGCGGGACGGCGAGCACCGGACCTCCCGGGCCAACGTGGCGCTCGTGGTCTCAGCCGTGCTGGACGACCCCTCCACCATCGGGAAGACCATCGAGTTCTCCGACGGCCATACGCCCATTCCCGACGCGCTCGAGGTGCAGGCCTGACCGGCTCAGGACGGTGCCGATCTGTAGGGCGTCGGCGGCGGGCACCCGGTCCCACCCGCCGCCCGCGGCGGGGCTCATGGGCGGGTCCGGCCGGCGGCCGCGAGCACGGCGCCGTCGAACATCGCCGAGGCGTACGGGTCCGGCGCGTATCCGCCCTCGGCGAGCGCCACGCAGGCGGAGTCGTTGCGGGGCGCCACGGTGCGCCGCTCGATCCGCCACCCGGCGGCGGTGCGGCGGAACGTGTCGATGTCGTCACCGCAGGCCGCCCTCCGGCACGAACACCTCCCCGAACATGTCCCACTGGCCGTTGTCCAGCAGGTGCGAGGAGAAGCTGAGGATCTCGTTGCTCTCGAACCGGTCCTGGGCGCTGATCGTCCCGGGACCGCTCCCGGAAGACTGCTCGGTGGTCTCCCCGCTGGTGTTCCCAGCGGTCTGCTCCGAAGCCCGCGCGTCGTCCATCTGCCTGCTCCGGTCCTTTCCTGGGCCGGCCGGGCGGGCCGTTCCGGCCCGCCCGGCGGATGCGCGGTTCCGCCCATGATGAATTCCCGGGCCCGGCCGTGCCATGGGGCCCGGTCGTTCCCTAATCTGACCACATGAACACGCACCAGGATGACATCCAGCACATCGTCGAGTTCGTGAACCGCACCCGCGTCGGCATGCTCAGCACCCGCGAGGCCACCGGCAAGCTCGTCAGCCGCCCGATGACCGTGGTCGACGTCGCCCCGGGGGAGGACCTCAACTTCTTCACCAGCCGGGACACCTCCTCGGTCCGGGACGTGGCGGCCAACGACGCCGTCAACGTCGCGTTCGTGGGGGACCACGAGTGGGTCTCCATCTCCGGCGCCGCCGAAGTGGTCGAGGACCGGCAGGTGATCGAGGGGCTGTGGTCCGACGCGCTGAAGGCGTACTACCCGGAGGGGACCGCCACCCCCGGACTCGTGGTGCTGCGCGTGCGCACGGAGACCGCCGAGCACTGGCGCAGCCCCGGGACGGTGGCCACCGCGCTGCGCTGGGCGAAGGCCCGCGCCACCGGCGAGCAGATCGACCCCGGCCAGTCCAAGGTGGTGGACCTGTGAGCCTGCCTCCGATCCACCAGGGAGCCTCCGCCGACCGGGACCCCCAGGGGCTGGACCTCGGGGAGGACCTGCGGCTGACCGCGATCGTGCACGGCTCCGTGCAGGGTGTCGGGTTCCGCTGGTGGACCGCGCGCCACGCCGATCAGCTGGGCCTGCGCGGCTCGGCGGTCAACAACGCCGACGGCACCGTGGGGGTGATCGCCGAGGGTCCCCGGCACGCCGTACGGGACCTGCTCAGGGCTCTCAACGGCGGCGGCACGCCCGGCGTCGTCATGAAGGTGGACTCCCACTACGGCCCCGCCACCGGGGAGTTCCGCGGGTTCGTCACCGGCTGATCCACGACACCGGGCCCGCGCCCCCGCTCTACGATGGAGCCATGGCTCACGACCACGCCGGGGACCGCGGGCGCGCGGAGCACGGGCACGACCACGGGCCCGGGCACTCGCACGCCGGCCCCGGGACCGACCGGTGGCGGATCGCCACCGCCTTCGGGATCACTGCGGGCCTGTTCGTCGTCCAGCTGGTCGGCGCCCTGTGGACGGGCTCCCTGGCGCTGCTCATCGACACGGCCCACGTGCTGACCGACGCGGGCGGGCTGCTGCTCGCGCTGATCGCCGCGCAGCTGACCCTGCGCCCGCCCAGCGCCCGGCGCACGTGGGGCTGGCGGCGCGCGGAGATCGTGGCCGCGGCCATGCAGGCCGGGGTGCTGCTGGCCGTGGGGCTGTTCGTGCTGGTGGAGGGTGTGCGCCGGTTCCTCGAGCCGCACCCGGTCGCCTCGGCCGAGATGCTCGTCTTCGGCGTCCTGGGCCTGGCCGGAAACCTCGTGGCGATGGTTGTGCTCTTCGGGGGGCGCCGCTCCAACCTGAACCTGCGCGCGGCGATGCTCGAGGTGCTCAACGACGCGCTGGGCTCGGTCGCCGTGATCGTCGCGGCCGTGGTCATCACCCTCACCGGGTGGATGCAGGCGGACGCCGTCGTGGCGCTGCTCATCGGCGCGCTCATCGTGCCCCGCACCATCCGGCTGCTCGTGGAGTCCCTGTCCGTGCTCATGGAGAGCGTGCCCCCCGGGCTCGACATGGACGAGGTCCGAGGGCACCTCCTCGAGCTGCCGCACGTGGTGGAGGTCCACGACCTGCACGCGACCCGGATCTCCTCGGACCTGCCCGTGCTCACCGCCCACGTGGTGCTCGAGGAGGAGTACTTCTACTCCGGCGGCTCGGCCGAGGCGCTGGGCCGGATCCAGCGCTGCGTCGCCGAGCACTTCCCGGTGTCCGTCCAGCACTCCACGATCCAGCTGGAGCCCGCCGACCACGACGAACCGGAGGTCTGCGCACCCCATGAGCACTGACCCCCGGAGCAGCGAGCACCACTGCCTGGTCGTGTTCGTCCCCGCCACCCACGCCGAACAGGTCCTGCAGGCCTTGGGCGACGCCGGGGCCGGACGATCCGGCCACTACACCCACACCGCGTTCGTCAGCCGCGGAACGGGACGGTTCACGCCGCTGCCCGGGGCGCACCCCGCGATCGGGGAGGCCGGGACGCCCCAGGAGGTCGACGAGGTCCGCATCGAGACGCTGTACCCGGCGGCCGAGCGCGAGCGCGTGCTGCGGGCGATGGCCCGGGCCCACCCCTACGAGGTCCCGGCCTTCAGCACCTTCCCGGTCCACGACCGGGGCCCGTCCTTCGACGAGCAGGGCCGGCTCAGGAGCCGGCCGGATCCTGCCTGAGCACCGAGCGGATCAGGAACCGCTTGCCCTCCGGCGCCTCCACCGAGAACCCGGAGCCACGGCCCTCTACCACGTCCACCGTGAGCAGGGTGTGATTCCAGTACGCGAACTGCTCGCGGGACATCCAGAACTCGAGCTCGGCCGTGGCCGGGTCCCCGGGCAGCGTGAACACGCCCAGCAGCACGTCCGCCGGGCCGGTGAGGAAGTCCCCGGCCGGGTAGCACATGGGCGCGGAGCCGTCGCAGCACCCGCCGGACTGGTGGAACATCAGCCGCCCGTGGAGGCCCCGCAGCTTCCCGAGCAGATCCACGGCGGCCGGCGTCAGGGCCACACGGGAGAACCTCTCCCCCTGGACGGCGGGGACGGACTCCAGGACGGTGGTGCTCCCGGTGGTGCTCTCGGTGGTGCTCACGGCGCGCTCCTCGGCTCGGCGGTGTGATCCACGCTACAGCCGGGCGAGCAGTTCCTCCAGGCCGAGGCCGTCCAGAACGCCCGCCGGGTGCGGTCCGGCCGCGGCGAAGGCGTCCGCCCACTGCCGGGGCAGGGCCCGGCGCCCGCCCACGAGGACCAGGTTGCCCGGATGGCGGCCCGCGAGCAGCCGCTCCTCGGCCAGGCACCACACGTCGGCCAGGGCCGCCCGCACGGCCCGCGCCTGGTCGGCGAAGAACGCCAGCCCGGGGTCGTCGCCCACGTTGACGACCAGCACCCCGCCGGGCGCCAGCAGCCCGGCGGCCTCGGCGTAGAAGGACGCCTCCGTGAGGTGGCCGGGGGCGTCCCGGCCCGAGAAGACGTCGAGGACCACGAGATCGGCGGTCCCAGGGGCGACGACGTCCGGCAGGGCCGCCCGGGCGTCGTCGATCACGACCCGCACGTCCGCGCCCACGGGCAGGGGCAGCGCCTCGAGCACGAACGCGGGCAGCTCCCGCTCGAGCTCCACGGCGATCTGCGCGGAGCCGGGCCGGGTCGCGGCCACGTACCGGGCGAGCGTCAGGGCCCCGGCGCCCAGGTGGACCGCGGTGACCGGCGCCCCCGGCGCCGCCACGACGTCGACGACGTTGCCGATCCGCCGCAGGTACTCGTAGAAGATCTCCCCGGGGCGGGCGAGGTCGACGTGGGACTGCTCGGCCCCGCCGATGGACAGCACGAACCCGCCCTCGGTGAAGCCGTCCGGGGTGATCTCGGCGTGCACGCCGGCGTCCTTGAGGTATCTGCGCATGAGCCCATTGTCACTTCCCGGACGGGAATGAACCGGGGCGCGGGGCGGCTGCACCGGTGTATCACTGTTGCGTCCCGAAGGATCCCCGCCCATGACCCCCGACGTCCCCGTGTCCGAGACCACGCCGGCCCCCGCCCCCGCCCCCTCCGCCGGTGTCCCGGACCCCGGCGTCGTCGCGGACACCGACCACTCCGCCCGCAACCGACTGGTCATCGGGCTGCTGCTCGTCTCCACGTTCGTGGTGATCCTCAACGAGACGATCATGGGCGTGGCGCTGCCCCGTCTCATGTCCGACCTCTCCGTCACGGCAGTCGCCGGCCAGTGGCTCACCACCGCCTACATGCTCACCATGGCCGTGGTCATCCCGGTGACGGGGTTTCTGCTCCAGCGTCTGCACACCCGGCCCGTGTTCCTGACCGCCATGACCCTGTTCAGCCTCGGCACCCTCGTCTGCGCGGCCGCGCCCGGGTTCGGGACTCTGCTCGCGGGGCGGGTGGTGCAGGCCGGCGGCACCGCCATCATGATGCCGCTGCTGATGACCACGGTCCTGACCCTGGTGCCGCCGGCCGCGCGCGGGCGGGTCATGGGCAACATCTCCATCGTCATCTCGGTCGCCCCCGCCGTGGGACCCACCATCTCGGGCGTCATCCTCAGTGTGCTCGAGTGGCGGTGGATGTTCATCCTGGTGCTGCCGATCGCGGTGGGCTCCCTACTGCTGGGTGCCTGGCGGATGCAGAACGTCACCGAGCCGCGTCCGGCGCCGCTGGACGTGGTCTCGGTGGTGATCTCGGCCCTGGGCTTCGGCGGCCTCGTCTACGGCCTGAGCACGTTCGGGGAGGGCGGGGACGCCGCCGTCCCGGCCGGGGTGCCGCTCGCGCTGGGCGTGGCGGCGCTGGTCGTGTTCGTGCGGCGCCAGACGCGGCTGCAGCGCGCGGACCGGGCCCTGCTGGACCTGCGGACCTTCCGGTCCCGGGTGTTCACGATGTCCACGGCGGTGCTCGCCGTCAGCATGATGGCCCTCTTCGGCACGCTGATCGTGCTGCCCATCTACCTGCAGACCGTGCACGGCCTCGACCCCCTGGGCACGGGCCTGCTGCTGCTGCCCGGCGGGCTCGTCATGGGCCTGCTCGCGCCCGTCGTCGGGCGGGTCTACGACCGTGCGGGACCCACCGTGCTGCTCGTGCCGGGCTCCGTCCTGCTGAGCGCGTCCCTGTGGTACCTCGCCTCCACCTCGGGGGCCACGCCCGTCCCGATGGTCCTGCTCGCCCACGTGGTGCTCAGCACGGGCCTGGCCCTGATGTTCACCCCGCTGTTCACCGCCGGCCTGGGCTCCCTGCCGACACGCCTGTACTCGCACGGCTCCGCCATGGTGGGCACCCTGCAGCAGGTGGCGGGGGCCGCGGGCACGGCCTTGTTCGTGACGGTGCTGACCCTCGGCGCCGCCGGCGCCACGGCCTCCGGGGCCTCGGCTCTCGAGGCCACCGAGGCAGGCGTGCGGAGCGCCTTCCTGTGCGGCGCGGTCATCTCCCTGCTCGCCGTCGTCGGATCCTTCTGGGTGCGCCGGCCGGCCGCCGCGGGCGGCTGACAGGCCGCGGGCCCGGTCCTCAGCCCTGGACGCGCTCGCGGATCCGTCGCGTGAGGTCCGTGGCGTCCTCGACGGCCTGCTCGCCCTGGGCCAGCCCCGAGCGCAGCTCCTCCCGGGTCGTGGCGTCCTTGAGGGAGCGGACGTTGATCTCGAGGGTGACCATGGCCGTGGCCACGGCGGCCCGGGCCGCCTCGGAGGCCGCCGCCACGTCACTGAGGACGTTGGGGTTGCACCAGCCGGTCAGCTCGCGGGCGAGTCCCACGACCTCGGCGCCCACTCCGATCAGCTCCCGCGGGGGCTGCGCGGCGCCGGCCGTGGCCTCCTGGACCGCCCGCGAGCGTTCCGCCTTCTCCTCGTCGGTGCCCTTCGGCAGGGCGTAGGCGGCCGAGAGCGCGCCGAAGGCCTCGGCGTCGGCGTCCGCCAGACCCAGCGCGCGTGGGATCAGCTCCTCGGCGCGGTCGGCCGTGTGCTCGGCCCGGTCCGCGTGCTCGGACCCCGTGGAGTAGCGGGCGGACATCGCGAGCAGGGCCGCGCCCAGCGCCGCCTGCAGGGCCCCCGCGGCGCCGCCGCCGGGGGCAGGCTCGCCCGAGGCCATGCGCTCCACGTAGGCACTGACGTTCTCCGAGCTGATCACAGCGTTTCCTTCCGGTGGCGGGACCTGCGGCCGCCGCGGGGGCGGGCGCAGGCGGTGTCGTCCGCACGAGCCTAGCCCTCCGCCGCTCCCCGTGATGAGTCTCACAGCCGCGGCGGGACGATGGCACAGTCCGGCCATCGCCCGGAAACGTGCCGGCCACATCGGCGGACGACCCTGGAGCAGTCCGAGGGCACCTCCCCGGACCCGACCCCGAGAGGAAGCGCCGCCATGACGACCCTCGAAGCGACGACCGTCGACACGATCCCTGATGACACGTGGGTCCACGACCCCGCCCGGATCCGGCCCGGCGACCGGATCGAGGTGTGGGAGCAGGACCACCTCCGCCACGTCGGCACCGTGGGCCAGTGCGCGCCCCATCTGAGACTGCTCTGGATCCTGGAGGCCGGCACGGGCTCCCGCCGGCTGATCCCCGTCCACGGCTACCGCCTGCGCCTGTCCCCGTCCGCTCGCGCCGCCTGATGCCCCTGTTCCCTCGCGTTCAGCCGCCGTTCGCCCGGACCGACTACGGTCGGCGCTGACAGCAGGGCGGACGAGGAGGATCATGGGGAGTCAGCAGATCGACGGCGGTCGCGGCCGGGCAGCACCCGGCCGCGGCGGCGGGAGGGAGGACGGCATGGCGGTGACCGCACGGCAGGAGTGCGCCGCGCAGCTGCACGACCGGGTCGCGGACCTCGTCGAGGTGGTGCTCCGGGCCCGCCGGGCAGCCGTGCCGCAGCTCGAGCGCGTGAATGCCCGCCACCGCCGGTCCGCACTGAACCTCGTGGACTACGTGGCCGTGCGCAGCCAGGACGTGCGGGAGCTGCAGCGGGACCTCAGCGGCCTGGGCGTGTCCTCCCTGGGACGGATGGAGGCCGGGGTGATGAGCCACCTGGGCGCCGTGCTGGAGACCCTCCGCGTGCTCGCCGGCCGGGCGGACGAGGGGGTCAGGACCCCTGGTCCCGAGTTCGACGAGCCCGACGAGCCCGGTGTGTCCGGTGCGGAGGTGCTGCGCCGGAACACCGCGGCCCTGCTCGGCCCCGGCCGGGAGGGGCGCAGCACCCGGATCATGGTCACCTTCCCGTCTGAGGCCGCCCAGGACCCCCGGCTCGTCCAGGACATGGTCCGTGCCGGGATGGACGTGGCCCGGATCAACTGCGCCCACGACGGCCCCGAGCAGTGGGCGGCGATGATCGGCCACGTCCGCGCGGCCGAGCAGTCCCTCGGCCGCGAGGTCCGCGTGGCCATGGACCTCGCGGGGCCCAAGCTGCGCACCGGGCCGATCGAGCCGGGACCGCAGGTCGAGAAGATCAAGCCCACCCGGGACAGCAGCGGCCGGGTGACCGCCCCGGCCCGTCTCTGGCTGGGCGAGGCGGATCCGGCGGTCGACGACGACGCCCCGGCCGTGCCCGTGGCCGGCGCCGCCTGGACCGCGGCCCGCATCCCGGGGGAGAGGCTGCGGCTCAAGGACGCGCGCGGCTCCGGCCGGACGCTGCGGGTGCTCGAGGCCACCGGGCCCGGTGTGCTCGTCGAGTGCTCCAAGACGGTGTACTTCGCCACGGGGCTGTCCGTGCGGGCCGAGGACGGAACGGAGGGCGTGCTCGGCGAGCTGCCCGCCGTCGAGCAGTCCCTGCGCGTGCGCGCGGGGGACACCGTGGTGCTGACCCGGGACCTCACGCCCTCCCCGGCCCCAGCCGAGGGCCCCTTCCGGATCGGCTGCTCCCTGCCCGAGGTGTTCACGGACGCCCGGGACGGGCAGCCCGTGTGGATCGACGACGGGAAGATCCGATGCCGGATCACCTCCGTGGAGCCCGACGAGATCGCGCTGGAGGTGCTCCAGACCGGCCCCGACGGCACCCGGCTCAAGGCCGAAAAGGGCATCAACCTGCCCGAGACGGACCTGCGCCTCTCCGCGCTCACCGACGAGGACCGCTCGCACCTGCCGTTCGTGGCCGAGCACGCCGACATCGTGAACATGTCCTTCGTGCGCTCGCGGGAGGACGTGACCGACCTGCTGCGGGAGCTCGAGCGTATCGGCAGCACCGCCCTGGACGTCACCCTCAAGATCGAGACCGTGGGTGGTTTCGAGTCCTTGCCCCCCATGCTCCTGGAGGCCATGCGGTGGCAGGACGTGGGCGTCATGATCGCCCGCGGGGACCTGGCGGTCGAGGCCGGGTTCGAGCGGATGGCCGAGGTGCAGGAGGAGATCCTGTGGCTGTGCGAGGCGGGGCACGTGCCGGTCGTCTGGGCCACCCAGGTCCTCGAGTCCCTGGCCAAGAAGGGCCTGCCCTCCCGGGCCGAGGTCACGGACGCGGCGATGGGCCAGCGCGCCGAGTGCGTCATGCTCAACAAGGGTCCGTTCGTGGTGGACGCGATCGAGGCCCTCGACGACATCCTCGTGCGGATGGAGGGGCACACCCGCAAGAAGTCGGACATGCTCCGCCGGCTCAACGCGTGGGCGCCGCTCGCCGAGTGAGCCGTGGCGCCGGCGATGCCGTGACCCGTGCCACACTGGGGGGCATGGCCGCACGCGACACCGCTGTTCTCCGCTTCCTCGCCGCCCCGACCGACGCGGGGCGCACCGGCACCGTGGACGGTGGGCGCGTCCTCGAGTGGATCGACAAGGCCGCGTACGCATGCGCCGTGGGCTGGTCCCGGGCGTACTGCGTCACGGCGTACGTGGGCAACATCCACTTCGACCGCCCGGTGTGCGTGGGGGACATGGTCGAGGTCTCCGCCAAGATCGTGCACACCGGCCGGTCCTCGATGCACATCCGGGTGGAGGTGGCCTCCGCGGACCCCCGCGAGCACGGGGTGACGCTCAAGGACACGTGCCTGATCATCATGGTGGCCGTGGACGGGGACGGCCGGCCCACCCCCGTCCCGCAGTGGACGGCCGAGACGGAGCACGAACGGCAGCAGTCGGCCATCACGCAGCAGCGGATCGAGCTGCGCAACAGCATCGAGTCGCTGATGGCCGAGCAGCGGTACACGGACGAGGGCACGGCCGACGAGACCGTGCTGCGCTTCCTCGCCGCCCCCGCGGACATCAACTGGGGCGGGAAGGTGCACGGCGGCACGGCCATGCGCTGGATCGACGAGGCCGCGTACGTGTGCGGGGCCCGGTGGGCGGGCCGCCCGGTCATCGCCGTCTACGCCGGGGGCGTGCGGTTCTACCGGCCCATGCACATCGGCCACCTCGTGGAGGTCCGGGCGCGGCTCATCCACACCGCGGCCCGCGGCCTGCACATCTCCGTCAACTGCTGGTCGGGGGACCCCGCGACCGGTGAGCTCGCGCTGACGACCAACTGCCTCATGGTCATGGTCGCCCTCGACGACGAAGGGCACGCCCTGCCGGCCCGGCAGTGGCAGCCGGTGAGCCAGGAGGACCGGGACCTGGACGCGTTCGCCCGGGAGCTGGTCCGGCTGCGCGCCGAGTTCCCGGACTCCTTCCAGCGGGTCGACCCCTCCGTCTCCCGGCTGCCCGGGAGCTGACCGGACCCTGTCCTCCGCCGTCGGCGAATCCCGGGACCCGGTCAGTGCGCTGTGCATATAGTGGGCCGAGACCCACCGTCCCGGCACCGCACAAGGAGAGCACGCCATGGACCTGAATCCCCTGAACAACGCGTTCGACGACGAGGGCAAGCCCAAGCCCGCCATGAACAAGCTCCTCGACACCGTGCTGCGCGTGCAGCGGCCCGTGGTCCTGGGCTTCGTCCGGAAGGAGCGCGCCGACCACCCCGACGAGACGCCCGAGCAGATCGCCAAGCGGCTCGAGAAGATCTACGTCCGGTCCGTGACGATGGGCGGCGGGGCCGTCGGCGCCACCGCCGTGGTCCCCGGCATCGGCACCGTCGCGTCCCTCGGCCTGTCCTCCTTCGCGGTGATCGGCTACCTCGAGGCCACCGCCCTGTACGCCCAGGCGATCGCCGAGCTGCACGGGGTGCACACCGAGGACCCCGAGAAGACCCGCACCATGGTCATGGCCCTCATGCTCGGCGAGGACGGCCGCCAGGTCATGAACCAGATCCTGGCCAGCGGCACCAAGGGCAGGGGCATGATGTCGTCCTGGGGCCTGATGCTGGGCAAGGACGACTCCAAGACCTTCGACGTCAGCCGGATCATCCGCAACATGTTCGTCAAGCGCTTCCTGCTCAAGCAGACCGGAGCCGTGTTCGGCCGCGCCCTGCCGTTCGGCGTGGGCGCGATCGTCGGCGGGGGAGCGAACCTGGCCATGTCCAAGCAGGTCATCTCCGCGACCCACGAGGCCTTCGGGCCGCTGCCCACGACGTTCCCCGCGGAGCTCGCCCCCGAGGAGCGGGCCCCCCGGTTCGACGACCGGAAGTCCCGGAAGGGCAAGCGGGACCAGACGGCCGACACGGTCGCCGAGGCCCGCGGCGAGATCGCCGGCGACCAGTAGGCCCCGCGCCGCGCTCCCGCACCATCCGCAGCACGACGACGCCCCGCGCCCCGCGGGGCGTCGTCGTCGTTCACGGCAGGTCCGCCCGGGCGTGGCCCCGCGTTCACCGCGTCTCCCTAGCGTGGTGCGTGAGCGGGGCCGACCGCGCCCCGCCCGACAGCCGAGGGAGCGCCGTGCGGCCGATCGTCTACGCGCACCGGGGAGCCAGCGCGGCCTACCCGGAGCACACCCGGGCCGCCTACGTGCAGGCGCTGCTGGACGGCGCCGACGGCGTGGAGTGCGACGTCCACCTCAGCCGCGACGGCCACCTCGTCCTGCACCACGACGCCCAGCTGGGCCGCACGAGCGACGGCCGCGGCCCCGTCTCCGCCCGCACGCTGGCCGAGCTGCGCCGCCTCGACTGGACCTCCTGGAAGGGCGTCCGCATCCCGCCGGGCCACGGTGCGCCGGACCGTCAGCTGCTCACCCTGCCCGAGCTGCTGGACCTGCTGCGGGGAGCGGGCCGGCCCGTGGGCCTGGCCGTGGAGACGAAGCACCCCAGCCCGTTCGGCCATCGGCTCGAGGAGGAGGTCCTGGGACTGCTGATGCGGGAGGGCTGGGACCCCGAGACCGGGCGGCTGGACGACGTCACGGTCTCGCTCATGAGCTTCCACCCCGACGCCGTCCGGCACCTCCTGGAGACGGTGCCCGCCCGGCACGTGTGCCAGCTGGTGGAGACGACCACCCGCCGCACCGTCGGGGACGGCCTGCGCGTGGGCCGCACGGCCGCGGCGGTGCTCCACGCCGGCATGCGGTTCGTGGTGCCTCCGGCGCTGCCCGTGATCTCGGCGGGCCTGGTGGACCTGGTGGGTCCGGGGCTGGACTTCGTCCGGGCCCGCCCTGACCTGGTGCGGCAGTGGCGGGCCGAGGGGCGCGTGCTGCGGGTCTGGACGGTCGACACCGCACGGGACGTGGACCTGTGCCGCGCGCTCGGCGTCCAGCAGCTCACAACGAACCGGCCGGCCGACGTGCTGCGCTGGGCGGGTGCGCCGGCCGGAGTGCCGCTCGGACTTCCGCTCGGCGTCCCGACGGGTCCGCCGACCGGGGTCCGGCTCGGCGTCCCGGCCGGCGCGCCGGCACCGGAGACCGTCGCGGGCTGGTCCCGGTGCGCGACGATGACGGTCGGGTAACGGGCGGTCACGTCACCGCCCGGCGGGACCCGGCGCGTATGCTCGTCAGCACCTGCCCGTGTCCCCCGCACACTATCGATGCTCGCCTCTCCCCCACCACCAGGAGACGGTCATGCCCGCCCCCGTTCCGCCCCGCGCCCCGGACGCCGGCGCCGTGCTCGCCCCCGCCCCGGACCTCCAGGCCGAGGCGCTCCGGCTCGCCGAGCGCGTGCGCCGCGAGGTCGCCCGGGCCGTCGCACCCGGGCGCATCGACTCGGAGCTGTCCCTGCTGAACCGGTTCGCCGAGCACGAGGACATCGACGTCGTCGTGGGACCCGTCCTGGCCGAGATCATCGCTGCCGCCCTGCTCGCCGCCCGCCTCACGAGCGGGCTCGCCGACCCCACCACCGGCGCGGCGGCCTGGCGGGCCCTGGACGGGCTCGCCCCGCACCCGGCGCCCGGCATCGGTCGCCTCGAGCTGGACGTGCCCACCCGGCGGCTGCGCATGGGCCGCGGCACGGTCCTGGACCTCGCGCCTGTCGCCGACGCGTGGGCGGCGGACCGCACGGTCCAGGTCTTCACGGAGGCGCACCCCGGCCACGCGCTGGTCGCCGAGGTCGGCGGAGCGTGCGCCGTGGGCGGGCCGCCCGCCGGGGCCGCAGCCCTCGTCGGCGCCGCGCCGACGGCACCGGCCGCGGGCCCCCGGAGCGGCGTGGAGCCCGGCGTCCGTGCTGCCCTCGTCGAGCGGGGACGGCGGGGTCTCGCCGTGGTGGAGAGCTCCGGGATCGTCCTGGTCAACCCGGTGACCGGCGCCGCCGCGACCAGCCCGTGGGACCGGGTCGTGGTCGCCGCGCAGAGCGCGGTGGAGGCCCAGGCCTACGCCCGCGCCGTGCACGTGCTGGGGCAGGACGCCCCCGGCTGGGTCGAGGCGTGCGGCGCCGACGGCGAGTTCACCGGGTCACGGCCCGGAAGCACCTTCCGCCGCCGGCTCAGGACACCGGGCTGGCCGGGGCGGACGGGCCGCGCGGCGGCCTGAGAGGCGCCGCCGGCACGACCGCCTGAGAAGCGCCCCTGGCACGACCGCCTGAGAAGCGCCCCTGGCACGACCGCCTGAGAAGCGCCGCCCTTGGGGGTCGTCGCCGGAGGAGCGTCCGCGGTGACCCGTCTGCGCCGACTGCTGGAGGACGCCGAGATCACGGTGCGGCGGAGCGGAAGACCCGGAAGCTGCTCGTGGACCCGGAGGACGTCCGCACCCCGGCGAGCGTTCACGAAAGGTAACACGGGGAATTCGCCTGTCCCCGGAGCTGTGGACGGGCCGACCGGCCTGCCACCCGACCCCGGCGAACGGCGTGTCCGGACGGAGGTCCCGCGGCCGGCGGCTCCCGGTTCGGGAACCGCGGAATTGCAGTCGGAAACGTCTCGATGGGCGAGATGAGAGCTGTGATGTTCACCACTGGAAACCGATCGGAGGCCGGCATCGCCCCCGGCAACTCCGGAGACGAACGCATCGATAACGCAAGAATAACGCCACCGTGACGGATCCGTGAGGAGGCCATAACACCCCGCTCCGTAGAACGGACTTGCCGGTAACACCGGTGTCCGTGCATCGAAAGGAGTTGGACATGACCTCAGTGCCACATCGCTCTCACCGCCGCGACAAGGCTGCGGCGGCAGAGCGCGTGCTGTGGGACGAGGCTGCAGCGAAGGAGGCCCCCACGGGAGCGCTTCCGTGGACGGAGCCCTCGACCCGAGGCGTCCGGAGCACGGAGACCAAGCCCACCCGGCTGCACCACTTCTTCGAGCGCAGCTGCGATCTCACCCCCGACGCCCAGGCGCTGTACGCCGACGGCCGGTTCTACACCTACGCGGAGCTCGACGAGCTCGCCAACCGCCTGGCCCACCTGATCGCCGGCTACGGGCTGGGTGCGGGCGACCGCGTCGGGATCCTGCTCCAGCGCTCGACCATGCTCTACGCGTCCCTCCTGGGGATCCTCAAGACGGGCGCCACCTTCGTCCCGATCGACCCGAACCTGCCCGCGGACCGCGTGCAGTTCATCGCCGAGGACTCGGACCTGTCGCTCATGCTGACCTCCGCCGAGTTCGTGGCCGTGGTCGAGGACGCGCCCGCCGACGTCGTCGACGTCGGCCGGATCGGCGAGCGGCTCCAGGAGGCGTCCGCGCACCGCCCGGCGCTCCGCCACGAGGGCGACCCCACGTGCTACATCATCTACACCTCGGGCTCGACCGGCCGCCCCAAGGGCGTCGAGATCGCGCACTCGAGCATCTGCAACTTCATCGAGATCGTGCCCCAGGTCTACGACGTCCGCGCCGAGGACCGCGTCTACCAGGGCATGACCATCGCGTTCGACTTCTCCATCGAGGAGATCTGGCCGACCTGGGCCGTTGGCGCCTCCGTGGTGGCCGGTCCCACCGACGACGCCCGCCTGGGACAAGGACTCGCCGAGTTCCTGCAGCGCATGGAGATCTCGGTGCTCTACTGCGTGCCGACCGTCCTGGCCACCCTGGAGCACGACCTGCCCCGCATCCGCAGCATCCTGGTGGGCGGTGAGGCGTGCCCCGCCGACCTCGTCGAGCGGTGGTCCACCCCCGAGCGCCGGATGCTCAACACCTACGGCCCCACCGAGGGCACCGTGACGGCGACGTGGGGCGAGCTGGCCCCCGGGCGGCCCGTGACCATCGGCAAGCCCCTGCCCACCTACGAAGTGCGGATCCTCGACGAGGACATGAACGAGGTCGGCGCGGGCGAGCCGGGCGAGATCTGCATCGCCGGCCCGGGTGTGGCCCGCGGCTACGTCAACCTGCCGCACGTCACCGAGGAGCGCTTCCGCCCGCACCCGGACGGACCCCGGGCCGGGCGGATCTACCGCACCGGCGACCTGGGCCGCTTCCTGCCCGACGGCGAGATCGAGTACCTCGGCCGCGCCGACAGCGAGGTGAAGATCCGCGGTCACCGTGCGGACCTGCAGGAGATCGAGAACGTGCTGCGCCGAGAGGACGCGGTGGCGGACGCCGCGGTGAGGCTCGTCTCCGGCGGCGACGACGTCGCGGCGTTCCTCACCCTGCGCGCCCCGGTGCGCGACGAGCGCGCCCTCTTCGAGCTGCTCCACGACTCCGTGGTCGCGGCGCTGCCCCCGTACATGGTGCCGTCCTTCTACGAGATCCTGCCCGCGATGCCGATGATGGTCAGCGGCAAGGTGGACCGGAAGAACCTGCCGGACCCCAGCACGCCCCGCTTCGTGACGACGATGGGCCTGGTCCCGCCGGAGACGGACACCGAGTGGGGGATCACGGAGGTGTGGTCAACGGTTTTCCGCATCCCCGAGGACCAGCTCTCCGCGGAGGCGGACTTCTTCATGGAGCTCGGCGGGCACTCGCTGCTCGCCGCGACCGCCACGTCCGAGCTGCGCCGGGCGCACCCCGACCAGGACATCTCGATCGCGGACATCTACACCTACCCGACCGTCCGGGACCTGGCACGCCACCTGGACACCGCCCCGGCGGCCGTCCCCGCCCTGGCCGCTCCGGACGACCGCCCCGCGCCGCTGCACCACACCAGCGGGCGCGTGGCGCTGTGCGGCCTCGCGCAGGTGACGACCATGGTCCTGGCGGCCATGCTCGTCGGCTCCCCGCTCGCCGCGGTCCTGTACTCCTACGGGGGGCAGTTCAGCTACTCCCTGATGTGGGACATGCTCCTCGTGGGCGTCCTGGTCTCGGTGCTCGCTCGCTTCTTCCTGCCGTTCCTCGGCTCGCGCGTGCTGGGCCGCCTCGTCAGACCCGGGCACCACGCCCTCTGGGGCCGGCAGTACTACCTGCTGTGGTGCATCGACGGGCTGACCCGCCTCTCGCCGCTCAACCTCCTGACCGGCACCCCGATGGCCGCCGTCTACCTGCGCCTGCTGGGCGCCAGGATCGGTCCGGACGCCCACGTGGGCACCGCCGCCATCGGTCTGCCCTCGCTGGTCACCATCGGTTCCCGCGCCAGCATCGGCTACAACTCCTCCGTACAGACCGCCCAGGTCGAGGAGGGGTGGGTGACCATCGCCCCGGTGCACATCGGCGACGACGCGTTCGTGGGGGCCAACGCCCTCCTGCAGCCGGGTACCCGGATCGAGGACGGTGCCCGCCTGGCGGAGCAGTCGCTGGCCTCCCGCAACCAGACGATCCCCGCCGGCGAGCACTGGCTGGGCTCCCCGGCCCGGCCCGGTGACGGCGACGACGAGCTGCTCGAGCGGATGGAGCGGCGCCCGCTGCCCAGCGGCCGCTGGCCCGCTCCGCTCGCGGCCGGGCTGCTCCTGGGCTGGATGGTCCTCGAGCTGATGCCCTTCGTCCTGGTGCTCCCGTCCTTCCTGATGATCTGGGTCGCGGCCCTGGAGTTCGGCGTCCCCGTGGGGCTCGCTCTCACCCCGGCGGTCGGCATCGTCTACGTGCTCACGGTCTGCGCCGTGGTCGCGGGCGGCCGGGCGATGGTCCTGCGCCGCACGCCCACCGGCATCCACCCCGTGCGCAGCGGGCTGGGCGTGCGCAAGTGGATGGCCGATCAGCTGCTCTCCACCAGCCTGGAGAGCACGAACGCCCTGTACGCCACGATGTACACCGTGCCCTGGCTGCGCGCCCTGGGCGCCAAGGTTGGCCCGCGCTCCGAGGTCTCCACGGTCGGCCACATCGACCCGGATCTCCTCACCCTCGGCGAGGGGAGCTTCGTCGCGGACATGGCCAGCGTGGGCAGCGCCGTCTACCACCACGGCCACCTGTACATGGAGCGCACCGTGGTGGGCGACCGCTCGTTCGTGGGCAACGCCGCGTTCGTGCCCTCGGGCACCCGGATGGGCGAGGGCTCCCTGGTGGGCGTCGCCTCGGTGCCGCCTGCTGACGTGCCGGACGGCACGTCCTGGCTGGGCTCACCGGCCATGTTCCTGCCGCGCCGCCAGGACAGCGGCAACTACGACGAGAGCCTCACCTTCCGGCCCACGCGCAGCAAGGTGGCAGCCCGTCTCATCATCGAGGCGCTGCGCATCACGGTCCCGCCGGCGCTGATCGGGCTGATCGGCTACCTGGGCCTGCTCGCGTCCGTGGCCCTGGTGCCCGAGCTGACGCTGCTGGGCTTCGTCGCCGTGCTGCCGCTGATCGCGCTGGCCACCGGTCTGACCGTGGTCCTCGCCGTGGTCGTCCTGAAGTGGGCGATCGTGGGCAGGTACCGCCAGCGCGTCGAGCCGCTGTGGGACAACTTCGTCCGGCGCAGCGAGTTCGTCACCGGCGTGTACGAGTCCGCGGCGGTTCCCGCTCTCGTCGGCGGCCTCGTGGGCACGCCCCTGATCGGTCCGGTCCTGCGCCTGTTCGGCGCGCAGATCGGGCGGCGGACCTACATCGGCACCACCTATCTGACCGAGTTCGACCTCGTCCACATCGGTGACGACGCCGCCGTCTCGACGGACGTGTCGCTGCAGACGCACCTCTTCGAGGACCGCGTGATGAAGATGTCCCACGTGGAGATCCTGCCCGGCGCGAGCGTCGGCGCGCGCTCGATTGTGCTCTACGACACGACGGTCGGCGCGGGCGCCTCGGTGGACGCACTGTCGCTGGTGATGAAGGGCGAGCAGCTGCTGCCCCACACCACCTGGCGCGGCATCCCGGTGCGGTCGGCCGCGGCCGCAGTGACCTCGGGACGATGACCAGGTCATGAACGCCGAGCCGGTGCCCCCGCAACCCGTTCCGGGGTCGCGGGGGCACCGTCCCTCCAACCACGGGACCGCTCCGGGCAGGACCGCTCCGGGCGGGAGCAGCGCGTCAGGCGCTGCGCATGTGGCCCATCAGCTGGGTGATCTGGGGGGACGGCGGCGCTCCGAGCTCGTCGGCCATCGTGCTGCAGAAGCTGCGGAAGGTCTGCAGGGCCGGAGCGTTGTTGCCCAGGCCCAGATCCGCCTCGATCGACACGCGGACCGCGCTCTCCCGCAGGGGGTCGAGGGCCCGGACGTTGTCGGCGAGCACGTGGGCACGGTAGAAGTCCCCGTTCTCCAGGGAGAGCCGGGCGAGGTGCTCCACGGCGTTCACGTACAGGGTCCGGAGCCGGTCCTGCTCGGCCATGACCCAGCCGTCGTACCAGCCGGGCAGCAGCTGGGCGCCGTCGGGGGACAGGAACCAAGGGTCCTCTGCCACGGGCGCCGTGGTGGACGCCGCCCGGTGCAGCGACTCGCGCAGCTCGTACAGGTCCACGGTGACCTGCTCCGCAAGGGCGATGTTGTTGCCCCGGGCCCCGACGGCCCCGGGCACCTGGCGCGAGATGTTGAAGACGGTGGTGCGCAGACTGCCCATCGCGCGCTCCGCGGTCCGGTCGGGCCACAGCAGCTCGCCGAGGAAGCGGCGCGGCTTGGGACCGAGGACGGCGAGCGCGGCCAGCAGGCGCTGCTGTCGGTGGCCCAGGGCCAGCACGGTGCCGTCGAGCTCGACCTCCACGTTGCCGAGAAGCCGCAGCCCGATCGAGTGTTCCCCATCCATTGTCATGATCCCCCACTGTCATGATCACTGTTCCCCGGTGCGCCCGGAGCCGGCCTTCCCCCGAAGGCCGTGGTCCGAGCACCGTCCTCTCCGGTCCCGCGGACCAGGATCCAGGTCCGCCGCGAGAGAGGCTTCAGGCACCGATGATCCCGGGAGACGGGCCATGAGTCAAAAGCGAACGCCCCGGGCGTGTCAAAAGCAAACAAAAAGCCAGGTGGCCGGCGCCCGACCCCGGGGAGGGTGGCGCCCAGCCCCACACCGTGGTACACGACCGATCCCCGGGCCGGCGGCGCCGGCCGGGGGCACGAGTTCAGGAGTTCTACCGATGACCGACCAGCGACCCGTCACGGGCGTCCGCACGGACCCCCTCGGGAACATCGTCGCGCTGTGCAATCCCGCCGAGGTGTGGTCCCCGCGGTCGACCACCCGGATCATCCGGGACATCGAGAGCGGTGTCCACCTCTACTACGTCCCGGGATCGTCGGGGCAGCTGCGGGTCCGCGTGGTGTCCGCCGGGTGCGAGAAGCGGCTGTGGGCCGCCCCGGAGGACACCGTCTGCAACAACCTGCACGACCTCCCGTCCGTCTGATCCGCGCGGATCCGTGCCGTTCGGCGCGGACCGGTGCGGCACGGACCGGTGCGGCACGGGGTGCCCGGGCACGAGTGCGCCCCGTGCCCGGGCGCTCCGACGTCGTGCGGGGCGCGGGCTCAGAGGAAGCGCACGAGCTCGGCCGCGATGCCCGTGTAGGTGGCCGGGGTGAGACCGGACAGTCGCCGCTCCGCGGCCGGGGACAGACCCAGGCCCGCCACGAACTCCTGGAGCCGCGCCGCGTCCACCCGGCGGCCGCGGGTGAGGTCCTTGAGCCGCTCGTACGGGTTGTCCATGCCCTCGACACCGGCGATCGCCTCGGCGCGCATGACCATCTGGACCGCCTCCGCGAGGACCTCCCAGTTCGTGTCGAGATCGGCGGCCAGGACCGCTTCCGCCACATCCAGGCGGGCCAGCCCCTTGCTCACGTTGGTGACCGCGAGCAGGGAGTGCCCGAAGGCGACCCCGATGTTGCGCTGGGACGAGGAGTCCGTGAGGTCGCGCTGCCACCGGGACGTCACGAGCGTGGCGCCCAGGGCGTCCAGCACGGCGTTGGAGAGCTCGAGGTTCGCCTCGGCGTTCTCGAAGCGGATGGGGTTGACCTTGTGAGGCATGGTGGAGGAGCCGGTGGCGCCCTCCACCGGAATCTGCTGGAAGTAGCCGATCGAGATGTAGGACCAGACGTCGGTGCAGAAGTTGTGCAGGATCCGGTTGAACCGGGCGAGGTCGGCGTAGAGCTCGGCCTGCCAGTCGTGGGACTCGATCTGAGTGGTCAGCGGGTTCCAGGACAGGCCCAGGCCCTCCACGAATCCGCGCGAGACCTCCGTCCAGTCCGCGTCCGGGACGGAGGCGTAGTGGGCGGCGTAGGTCCCCGTGGCGCCGTTGATCTTCCCCAGGTACTCCGTGCGCTCGATCCGGGCCAGCTGGCGGCCCAGGCGGTGGGCGACCACCGCCATCTCCTTGCCCAGGGTGGTGGGCGTGGCGGGCTGGCCGTGGGTGCGGGAGAGCATGGGGGTCCCCGCCGCGGACTCGGCCAGCGCCGCGACGTCGGCCACGAGCGCCCGGGCCGCGGGCAGCCACACGTCGATCGTGGCGTCCTTGACGCCCAGGGCCCAGGCCAGGTTGTTGATGTCCTCGGAGGTGCAGCCGAAGTGCACGAGGGGGACGAGGTGCTCCAGCCCCAGGGCGGGCAGCCGGCGGCCGATGTAGTACTCCACGGCCTTGACGTCGTGGACCGTCACGGCCTCGATCTCCGCGAGCTCCGCGACCGAGTCGGTGTCGAAGTCCGTGACGATCCGGCGCAGCCCGGCGGTCTGCTCCGCGGTCAAAGGCGCCAGGCCGGGCAGCACCGAACGCTCGGCGAGGTGCACGAACCACTCGACCTCCACGTGCACGCGGTTGCGGTTGAGGGCGGCCTCGGACAGGTGGTCGACCAGCGGCGCGACCACGGGCTGGTAACGGCCGTCGAGGGGCCCGAGCGCGATGGGCGGGACGGCGGCGGCGAGCGCCGCACGCCCCGAGGACAGGATGCGATCGGTGTTGGGCATGGGCACATTCTCCCACGGCGCCCGTGCGCTCCCGGGCGGACGGATTGTCGTCCGCCGCCAACTTTCGCGGAACCCGGTTGTAGCTTTCGCCCGGAAAAGCGCCGGGTCGTCCGGAGGGGCGTCATCCACCGGGGAACCCCGAGGGTGCGGGGATAGCATGACCTCCATGAGTACCAGCGACGCTACCCGCACCCTGGCCGGCACCGCCCCGGCCTCGGGCCCGGCCACCGCCACCACCCCGGCGGTCCGGCCGCGCCCGGCTCTGTCCCGACTTCCCCGCTACGCGGCCGGCAAGCCTCCGGTCGTGGTGGAGGGGCTCGACTCCTACAAGCTGTCCTCCAACGAGAACCCGTTCGGGCCCGTGCCCGCCGTCAAGGAGGTCCTCGCCGACTGGGACGCGGTGCACCGCTATCCCGAGCCGACCTCCGCGGAGCTGCGGGAGGTGCTCGGCGAGTTCCTCGGCGTGCCCGCCGAGGACATCGTCACCGGCGCCGGCAGCCTCGGCGCACTCAACCAGCTGCTGGGCGCCTTCGTGGGCGCCGACGAGGACGGCACCCCGGACGAGGTGGTGCACGCCTGGCGCTCCTTCGAGGCCTACCCGATCAGCATCGGGCTCTCCGGTGGACTGGGCGTCCCGGTCCCGAACCGCCGGGACGGCTCCCACGACCTGGAGGCCATGGCCGCCGCCGTCACCGGGAGGACCAAGGTCGTGCTGCTGTGCACGCCGAACAACCCGACGGGTCCCAGCCTCACCACCGCGCAGGTCGAGCAGTTCCTCGCCGCCGTGCCCCGCGACGTCCTCGTGGTGATCGACGAGGCGTACCAGGAGTTCCAGCGCCGGGACGACCTCGTCAACGGCGTCGACCTGTACCGCCAGCACCCCAACGTCGTCGTGCTGCGGACGTTCTCCAAGGCGCACGGTCTGGCAGGCCTCCGGATCGGCTACTCCGTGGCCGGTCAGGAAATCACCCAGTACCTGCGCCAGGCCTCCCCCACCTTCTCCGTGACCGACCTCGCCCAGCACGCGGCCATCGCGTCCGTGCGCCACTACGACCAGGTGGCCGAGCGCGTCCAGCGGGTCGTCGACGAGCGGGATCGGGTCCTCGCCGGGCTCGACGACCTCGGCTGGCCGTACCCGGAGACGCAGGCCAACTTCGTGTGGCTGAACCTGGGGGAGCACAGCGGGGGATTCGCCGAGCTGTGCGACGCCCACGCACTGTCCGTGCGCCGTTTCGGCGCCGAGGGCGTGCGCGTGACCATCGGGGAGCCGGAGGCCAACACCCGGTTCCTGGAGCTGTGCGCACAGTTCCCCCACCCGCCCGTGCTCTGACCCGCGGCCGCGCCGGCCCGGCTCCTTCCCGAGCAACCCGAAAGGACGTCCTGCCCATGGATGCCGCTCCATCGTCTCCGGCCGCCCCTGTGCCGGACCGCACCGTGCCGGACCGCACCGTGCCGACACCGGAGGTGCGCACGCGCCTGGTGCGGCTCCTCGACCGGGACGGCCGTCTGAGCGAGGACCCGGTCCTGTCCCCGTACGTGCGCGACGTCGACGCCGAGCAGCTGCGCGAGCTGTACCGCTCGATGGCGCTGGCCCGCCGCTTCGACGAGGAGGCGACTCACCTCCAGCGGCAGGGACAGCTGGTGCTGTGGGCGCCGATGCGCGGGCAGGAGGCCGCCCAGGTGGGCTCCGCCCGCGCGCTGCGCCCGGCCGACCACGTGTTCCCGACGTACCGCGAGCACGCCGTGGCCATCGAGCGGGGCGTCGAGCCCGCCGAGCTGCTCACCGTGTTCCGCGGGCACAGCGCCGGGGGGTGGAGGCCGAGCCGGCACCACATGAACGTCTACTCGATCGTGCTCGGCTGCCAGGTCCCGCACGCCGTGGGCTATGCCATGGGCATCGACCTGGACCGGCGGACGGCCGAGGCGGAGGGCAGGGAGGCGGAGCCGGCGGCCGCGGTCGTCTACTTCGGGGACGGCACCTCCACCCAGGGCGAGGTCCACGAGGGCATGGTCTTCGCGGCGTCCTACGACGCCCCGGTGGTCTTCTTCGTGCAGAACAACCAGTGGGCCATCTCGGTGCCGTTCAGCACCCAGTCACGCGTGCCCCTGGCCGAGCGCGCCGCGGGGTACGGCTTCGAGGGGATCCGCGTGGACGGCAACGACGTCCTCGCGGTCCTGGCGGCCTCGCGGTACGCGCTCGAGAAGGCCCGCGCCGGCCAGGGCCCCGTGCTCGTGGAGGCTGAGACCTACCGACTCGGTGCCCACACCACCGCGGACGACCCCACCAAGTACCGCCGGCGGGAGGACGAGCACCACTGGAGCGAGCTCGACCCGCTGCTCCGACTCGAGGCGCACCTGCGCGAGGCCCACGGCACCGGCGACGACTTCTTCGCCGACGTCGCCGCCGATGCCCAGGCGTTCGCCGACCAGGCCCGCGCTCTCGTGCTGGCCATGGACCCGCCCGTGTTCGAGGACTTCTTCGACCGGCCCTACGCCGAGCCCCACTCCCTCGTGGAGGAGGAGCGCGCCTGGTACGCGGCCTACCAGGCCGGCTTCGAAGACACCGACACCGACACCGACGACGACGCCGGGCCGGGCAGCGCACCCGGTGCGGGCCCCGCGGGACCGGACCGCGGCACGCAGGCCTCGGGCTTGACCGTGGCCGCCGACCCCGTGACCGGGGTCCCCGACGCACGGACTGCTGGCACCCAGGAGGACCTCGCATGAGCACCGCTCCCGACCTGACGATCGCGAAAGCGGTCAACGCGGGCCTGCGCCGGGCCATGGAGGAGAATCCCCGGGTGCTGCTCATGGGCGAGGACATCGGCTCCCTGGGCGGCGTCTACCGCGTCACCGAGGGGCTCATGGCGGACTTCGGCGCCCACCGGGTGATGGACACGCCGCTGGGGGAGGCCGGGATCGTGGGCACCGCCGTCGGACTCGCCCTGCGCGGCTACCGGCCCGTGTGCGAGATCCAGTTCGACGGCTTCGCCTTCCCGGCGTTCAACCAGATCACCACGCAGCTGGCGAAGATGCGCAACCGCACCAACGGGGACGTCACCGTCCCCGTGACGATCCGCATCCCGTACGGCGGGGTCATCGGCTCGGTGGAGCACCACTCGGAGTCTCCCGAGGCGCTGTTCGCGCACACCGCGGGGCTGCGCATCGTCACGCCGTCCAACGCCCAGGACGCCTACTGGATGACCCAGCAGGCGATCGCGTGCGAGGACCCCGTCATCGTCTTCGAGCCCAAGCGGCGGTACTGGCTCAAGGGCGCGGTGGACGTCGAGCGGCCGACCGCCGACCCGTTCTCCGCGCAGGTCGTCCGCCCGGGCGAGGACGCCACCGTGGTCGCCTGGGGTCCCCTCGTGCCCGTCGCGCTGGCCGCGGCGCAGGCCGCGGAGGAGGACGGGCGCAGCGTCGAGGTGATCGACCTGCGCTCGCTGTCGCCGATCGACTTCGACACCCTCGAGGACTCCGTGCGCCGGACCGGCCGCCTCGTCGTCGCCCACGAGGCCCCGACCTTCGGCGGCCTCGGCGGGGAGATCGCGGCCCGCCTGACCGAGCGGGCGTTCTACTCCCTCGAGGCACCGGTGCTGCGGGTGGGCGCCTTCCACCTGCCGTACCCCGTGGCCGCCGTCGAGGACCGGTACGTGCCGGACCTCGACCGGATCCTCGAGGCCCTGGACCGGTCCTTCGCCTACTGACCTGCCGACCCGGTCGCCGGGTTCGCGGGCCGGCGGCACCGCCGCCGGTCGGGGAACCGCGCGAGAGAGGAAGTACTGACATGCCCCAGATCTTCAACCTGCCCGACGTCGGCGAGGGCCTGACCGAGGCGGAGATCCTCGCGTGGAGGGTCGCACCGGGGGAGACCGTCACGGTCAACCAGGTGCTCGTCGAGATCGAGACCGCGAAGTCCGTGGTCGAGCTGCCGTCCCCGTACGCCGGCACCGTCCTGGACCTGCTGGCCGCCGAAGGCAGCACGGTCGAGGTCGGCACCCCCATCATCGCCGTGGTCTCCCCGGGCGAGTCGCCGGAACCCGCCCCGGTCTCCGGCGTCCCCGGGGTGCTGGGCGAGGGCGGGGAGCCCAGCACCGGTGCGGACCGCCCGCTGGTCGGCTCCGGGCCCAAGGCCGACCCCGTGCGCCGGCGCCGCCGGGTGGCCGAGCCGCCGGCACCCGAGGCCGGAGCAGAGGCGGCCCGTCCCGCGGGCTGGACGGAGAAGCTGTCCCGGGGCCCATTGGGGACCGGGCTCGGCGGGGGGATCGGCACGGCGGCCCAGGGCATCGCCGGGCGCGCCGCCCGGCTGGCCGAGGACAGCGGCGTCTGGCGCCGGCCCGGTCGCGGGGAGGGGCCCACGGCCGTCGAGAGCGTTCCGCGCCGCCCCGCGCTGGCGAAGCCTCCCGTCCGGAAGGCCGCACGGGACCTGGGCGTCGATCTCGCCGACGTCCCCGCCACGGGCGCCGCCGGGCAGATCACCAAGCGCGACCTGCTGGCCCACGTCGCGCGGCTCGGCGAGGCAGGGGACCGGCGCCGCCCCGCGGCCCCGGAGGAGCGGATCGAGCGGATCCCCGTCAAGGGTGTGCGGAAGGCCACGGCGCAGAACATGGTGCGCAGCGCGTTCAGCGCCCCGCACGCCTCGGTCTTCGTCGAGGTCGACGCCACGCGCACCATGGAGTTCGTCCAGCGGCTCAAGGCCGCCCCGGACTACGAGGGCGTCAAGATCACGCCCCTGCTGGTGCTCGCGAAGGCCGTCCTGTGGGCCGCGGCCCGCAATCCGATGGTCAACGCGACGTGGACGGACGAGGAGATCCTCGTCAAGCACTTCGTCAACCTGGGCATCGCGGCGGCCACGCCGCGCGGGCTCATGGTCCCGAACGTCAAGGACGCCCAGGACCTCTCGCTGCGGGAGCTGGCCGTGGCCCTCGACGAGCTCTCGAAGACCGCCCGGGCGGGACGGACCCAGCCGGCGGACATGCAGGGCGGCACCCTGACCGTCACCAACATCGGGGCCCTCGGCCTCGACACCGGCACGCCGATCATCAATCCCGGCGAGGTGGCGATCGTCGCGTTCGGGAGCATCAAGCAGAAGCCGTGGGTCGTGGACGGCGCCGTGGTGCCCCGCTGGGTGACCACGCTGGGCGGGTCCTTCGACCACCGCGTGGTCGACGGGGATCTCGCGGCCCGCTTCACCGCGGACGTCGCCCGGATCCTCGAGGAGCCGGCACTGCTGCTGGACTGAGCCCCGGCCGGTGCGGCACGGCAACGGCCCCGCACCGATCGGTGCGGGGCCGTGTGCTGCGTCGTCGACGCGCGTGCCGCCACGTCTCGCGCTCTCCCCGCCGGGCCATGGCCCGGCGCCGCACCGACGTGGAACAGGGCGGTTGCTCGCCGTGCCCGGCGTCCCATCTCCGTGGACCCGCGATTGAAATCCCCCCAGACACAATCACACATCTCATTCACGATGGATCACTCGTGCGACGCCGGCTGCGGTGGCAACCTGCCCGTCGGCCCCCGGCACTGCTGCCGGGAACCTGTCCCCCCACGCCCGGAGGGCCGCCTCAGCGCGACCTCCTGACGTCCAGGACTGGGACCAGTATTGCGGAGGTCTGGACAAAAGTCTGTCCCCCGAAGTGCGCATGACGAGGCGTGACGGCGGCCACTCGGGCGAGGGCGGCCGTAGGCTGGGCGCATGCCCGCGCACCTGCCTCCCCGTCCCTCGGCACGCTCGGCGGTGCCGCCGTTCCGGGTGATGGAGATCCTCGCCGACGTCGAGCGCCTGCGGGCCGTCGGCCGGGACGTCGTCTCGCTCTGTGCGGGAGAGCCCTCCGACGGTGCCCCGGGCCCCGTGGCCCGGGCGGCCGCCCGGGTGCACGCCCGCAACGAGGGGCTGGGCTACACCCCCGCCCTCGGGATCGAGCCGTTGCGCCGGGCGGTGGCCGGCCACTACGCCCGGTGGTACGGACTCGACGTCCGTCCCGAGGACGTCGCGATCACCACGGGGGCCTCCGGGGCGCTCGTGCTCACCTTCCTGGCGGCGTTCGACGTGGGGGACCGGGTGGCGGTGTGCCGGCCCGGCTACCCCGCCTACCGCAACACCCTGGCCGCCCTCGGCGCCGACGTGGTGGAGCTCGACTGCGGGGCGGCGACCCGCTTCCGGCCCACGCCCGGGATGCTCGACGCCGCGGTCGCCGCGCACGGACCGCTGCAGGGCCTGGTGGTGGCGGGTCCGGCGAACCCGACCGGCACCGTGCTGGAGCCCGCGGAGCTGGCGGCACTGGGACGGTGGTGCGCCGAGCACGGGACGCGCCTGATCAGCGACGAGATCTACCACGGGATCGTGCACACCGCCCCGGAGGACAGTGCTCCCCGCGACGGCGGGCCGTACCGGGGCACCAGCGCGTGGGAGCACGGCCGCGACGCCGTGGTGATCTCCTCCTTCTCCAAGTACTGGGGGATGACCGGGTGGCGGCTGGGCTGGGCCCTGCTGCCCCGGGACCTCGCGGCCGCGGTCGACGCGCTGGCCGGCAACCTCAGCCTCTGCCCGCCCGCCGCCGCCCAGCACGCCGCCGTGGAGGCCTTCTCCCCGGACGCCTACGCCGAGGCGGACCGGGCCGTCGAGCAGTTCGCCCGCTCCCGGAGCCTGCTGCTGGACGCGCTCCCCGCGCTCCGGTGGGGAGAGGTCGCGCCGGCGGACGGGGCGTTCTACCTCTACGCCGACCTCGGGGAGCAGCTCGAGCGGTACGGCAGCTCCCTGGAGTGGTGCCGGCGGCTGCTGGAGGCGGAGGCCGTCGCGGTCGTGCCCGGTCTGGACTTCGACGCCGCGCGCGGCCACCGCGCGGTCCGGCTCTCCTTCGCCGCGGGGCCCGACCTGGTGGAAGAGGCCGTCACCCGGATCCTCCGGTTCCAGTCCCGGCCCTGAAGCACCCGGCCAGGTGGCCGGGGAGCACCCCGGTGCGGAGCAGGAACCGGTGCGCGGTGGTGCGCCCCACGAACACGAGCCCCACTTTCTTGAGCCGGGCGGCCAGGCGTTCCCCCTCGGGGGAGCGGCGGGACTCCTCCAGCACGGTCAGCGGCGGCTCGGCGGCGGCCGGTCGGAGGTCCCCGACATGCTCCGCCCAGTCCTCGGGCCCGAGCCCGCGGCAGGCGCGGGCGTTGTGCACCACGGCCTCGATCTTGGCCCGGTTGCGGATGACCGCGGGATCCAGGAGCAGCTCGTCGACGTCGTCCTCCGTCATCCGGGCGATCTCCTCGGGGACGAAGTCCCGCAGCGCCCGGCGCAGGCCCTCACGACGCTGTGCGATGCTCCAGCGGGCCAGGCCTGCCTGGAAGATCTCCAGGCTGAGGGCCTCGAACCAGCCGGAGGACTCCGTGGGCAGTGCGCCCCAGCGCCGGTCGTGCTCCTCGAGCGCTGCCGGGCCCGTGGGAGCCCAGGGGCAGCGGCGCCGGCCGTCCCCGCAGAGCACGGCGCGGAAGGCGTCGTCGGGGGAGCGGCGGGTGTCGGGGGAGCGGTCGATGGTCTCGGGGAAGCGGTCGTCGCCACGGGGACGGGCGCCGGGAGAGCGATCGTCCTCGGGGGAAGAGCGGTCGTGGGCGGGGTGCGGGTCGTGCCCGGCGGAAGCGGTGTCCATGCGACCACGGTAGGAACGCCGGGAGGCGGGCCGGGGCGCGCGCGGCCCCCTGTGGACGGTGCCGCCCGTGCCCGGGGCGCCGGCCCCTGGGTGCAGTGCGGGCGCCCCGCACCAGGGGACGGCGGAGCCGGTCAGAACCGGGAGACCTCACCGGTGCCGTCGGCGATCTCGATGGCCACGGGCTCCTCGTCCCCGGCGTTGCCGTCGTGGACGATGAACACCGCGGCGGGCTCTCCCTCCGGGAAGGCGCGGATCGTGACCGACCCCGAGGTCGCGGCGTTGAGCACCTCCATGGCCTGGCGGGTGGCCGCGCGCAGCACCGCCGTGGGCAGCGGCTTGCCGCGTTCGTCCAGGATGTCCACGAGCACGCCCCGGGCCCGCGCCGCCCGCGTGACCTCGAGCAGGTAGGGGGTGGCGACCGAGCGTCCCCGGATCGAGTCCCGCAACTGCGCCTCGGTCAGCCGGAACTGCCCGATCTCGTACTCGGAGACCGGCGAGGGGTCGTGCGCGATCCGCTCGAGGAGCCCGCCCGCGAGTCGGCGCACCTCGTGCACGCGCTGCACGGAGGCATTGACCGTGTCCTGCTCGGCCTCGTCGTGGGTGCGCGCCGAGATCACCATGTCCCTGGCCTCGGCGAACGCCGCCGAGGCGCGGTCGTACTCCCGGGCGATGAGCTGGCTCGCGAGCAGCAGGGCCGCCGCCGCCGCGTTCGTCAGCGCCGCGTCCCACAGGCCCAGGGCGGAGCGGGCGCCCCACGTCATGGACATGGCGACCGCGATGACGAGCGTGGCCCAGCCCCACCCGGCGCGGCGCCGGATGCCGAGGACCACGAGGAATCCGTCGAAGCCCAGGGTGAACCACTGGCCGCCGAACAGCTCGGCCTGGGGGTTCAGCGCGTCGTAGGAGCGCTGGATCGACACCAGCATGAGGAGCACGCCGAGGACCGCGGGCAGGTCGGGGAGCCGGCGCTGCCCGTACGGGTACACGACGAGCGCCACCGCGATCACATAGGTCGCGAGCGCGGCCTGCATGAGGTCCGGCTTGTCCATGCTGGGCGTCTGCAGGATCCCGAGCACCACGGGGATCAGGAAGAACACCGCGGCGGCCACCAGGCTCATGGGGTGGAAGATCGTGCGGGAGATCATGGCTGCGCGTCCCGGGGCCAGAGGATCGTCACGCGGGTGCCCCGGCCCGGTGCGCTGTCGACGTCCACCGCGCCGCCCACGTGGCGCACGTTGCCCAGGATGGACACGCGCACCCCGAGCCGCCGGGAGTCGACGCTGCGGACCTGGAAGCCGCGGCCGCGGTCCACGACCTGGAAGCGCAGGAAGAAGCCCTCGGGATTGAGGGGGGTGGGCGGGCACACGTCGCCGTCCATGGTCACGAAGGTGACCTCCGTGCCGGAGTGGCGGGCGCTGTTGGAGACCGCCTCGGTGACCGCCTGCACGAGGGCCTGCGCCGTCTCCACGGGAATCAGGGGGCGCGGCTGGCCGGGCGGCCTGATGTAGGGGGTGATGCTGTTGAAGCGCACCCGGTTGCGCCACGGGGACAGGGACTCGAGCAGGTCGTCCAGCAGGGTGTGCACCATGGTGGTGCCCTTGCCCTCGGCGCGGCGCTCCTCGAAGGCGAGGACCTCGAGGGCCCGCTGGGCCAGTTCCCGGGTGCGCCGCTGGACGGGCCCCGGAGCCCGTCCGGCGTCGAGCAGCGCGGCCATGACGTTGTCGTGGATCAGACGGTCGAGCCGCTCCTGCTCCTCGGCCTGCGAGCGGGAGCGGTTGAGCTGCAGCTCCTGCGCGATCGCGGCCGCGTAGACCTGGTCCGCGTTCTGCCCGCCCTTGTAGACCAGGCTGATCAGCACCACGAGGACCACGCCGAAGGCGATCCGGCTCGTGGCGTCGAACAGCACGCCCATCACGTCCCCCGACTCCGTGGTGCGCACCATGACCAGGACGTAGAAGACCGTGACGGACGCCAGGTACGCCACGGCCAGCTCGATGCTCCACGCGACCACGGTGGCGGCGGCCGCGAGCAGGATGAACGGCTCCACCCACGGGTCCTGCGGCAGAGGGGCGCCCGTCCAGGCGAGCGGCAGGGTCAGGACGGCGAGCGCCACGAGCACCGGGGCCGCGAGCACGGGCCACATCCGCACCTGCCGCCTGGCGCCCTGGAAGAGCATGGCGCCGCCGTTGACCAGGAGCCCCAGCAGGAACACCAGGTGCCACCGCTCGAAGGCACGCAGCTGGTCCCCCACGATGGTGAGGGACTCCAGGAACAGCGCGATGACGACCAGCCCGTGACAGATGTTCGCGAGCAGGTGGATGCGGTAGGAGTTCATCCCCAGCTCCTGCGGCGAGGTCGGCACCAGGAGGCTGCTGCGGCGCCGCCGGGCGGGGACCTTTCGGTAGGCGAGCGGGGGCCGGGCGGCGTGACTCACGGAGCGGTGGTCCTCACCGGGGCGAGGGGCGGATCACAGATGCTTCTCCGCCGTGGTGATGTCCGCCGTGGGCTCCACGAGGCCGTCCTCGATCGCCCGGATGCGCAGGTCGATCTTGGTGGGTGCCGGGCGCCCCACGCGCGCGTACTTCTCGCGGATCCGGTCGATGTTGGTCTTGACCGCGCTCTGCTTGATCCCCATCCGGCGGGCCACCTGGACCTGGGCGAAGCCCGAGGCGTAGAGCCGCAGGGTCTCCTGCTCGCGCGGGGAGAGGCTGGCCCGGGAGAACTCCACGTCCCCGTCGATCGCGGCGGCGAGCTCCTTCGTGATCACGGGCTTGCCCTCGGCGATGTTGCGGGCCTCCTCGATCGCGTGCTCGAGCGGGTCCGACTTGCGCACCAGGCCCAGCGCGCCGGCCCGCAGCGCCTCGCGGATCAGCGTGGCGTTCTCCCCGATGCTGAAGATGAGCACCTTCATGCCGGCGGCGCGCAGCAGCTCCACGTTGGTGGCGGGACGGGACATGTCGTCGAGGGACAGGTCCAGGAGCACGACCTCGCACTCGATCCGCTTGGCGCCGTGGGCGGTGAGGGCCGGGTTCTCGGGGTCCCGGCCGAGCTGGTCGAGGAGGCCGGGGACGCTGGAGGCCGATCCGACGAGCTTCACGTCCGCCTGCGAGGTCATGGAGACGAGGCGGACGCCCTCCCGGACGACCTCGTGGTCATCGACGACGGCGACAAGGGTGGACGGCATGGGTATTTCCTCCGGGTGCTGCTCGGTGGGCCGGTCCGCAGATTTCCGCGTGGGGGTGCCGGATCTCACCGAGGTGCTCCGATTGTCCCCCCTTTTGTGGTGCGATGCGAACCCGACACGGTGCCGGGACGCAACGTTACCGGGTCTGGTCCCCCCAGCCGTCCCCCCAGCGGTCGACCCGGCGGTGGTAGCGGACGCCCCACAGCCCGCCGAGCACCGCCGCGAGCAGATCGACGACGAGCACGGCCAGGACCGCGAGCAGCCCCGGGACCAGCAGGTCGCCGATCAGCGCCTGGGCCGAGACGCCCACGGGCGCCAGACCGACGGTGTCGGCCCACACCAGTCCTGCGACAGTGGCCACGGAGCGGCCGAACAGGGACCACAGCCACACGGACACGCCCTGCCGGGCCCCGGAGAAGCGCGCCATCCGGCCGGCGGCGTATCCGCCGCCCAGGAACGCGAGGAACTCGACCAGACCGAGGGCCGCCGCGCCCGTCCAGGCCGTCGCGGACCCGGCGGCGAGCTCGTCGACCACGCCGCCCACCCCGTCCACGAGCCGCAGCCCCAGCGCGGCCACGACCAGGCCCGCCAGCGCGAGCAGCAGCCAGGTCAGGGCCATGGCGCTGAGCCAGCCGAAGAAGCCGGGGATCAGCTGGAGGCCTCCGAACTCCTCCCGCTGCCGGGCGAGACGGGTCGCGGCGTCGGCCGGGGCGCCGGCCGGGACGACGGGCCCCGGATCGTGGCTGCCTCCGGTGCCCGGCGCGGCACCGTACCCGGCTGCGGGCGCGGTGCCGTAGGCCCCGACCACGGGAGTCGGGTCCGTGCGCGGCCCTGGATCCTCGTGCACCGGGCGCTGGGCGGTCACCGCCGGCAGCGGCCGGGTGTGCTGGTCGTCCTCGTCGTCGTACCAGGACCAGTCCTCGGTCCCGCCGCTCCCGGTGCCCCCGTCGGGGGCGTCGTGCGGCGAGCCACCCCTGTCGGGGACACCGTGCGGCGAGCCGCCGCCCGGGGCGGCGGACCGGCCGACCGGGGGCAGCGGCCGGGTGGCGTCCGAGGAGCCGTGCGGACCGGTGTCCGACCAGGGCATCGGGTCGTCGGGGGAGGGCGAGCCGGGTGTCGAGGAGGGCGTCATGGCACCGGAGTCTACGGCCGGTCCCCGGACCGGGCCTGGTGGGCCGTCCCCGTCGGCGCGTGGTGTCGTCGAGCGAAGTGGCGGACGGATTCCGCCGAGCCGGTCGGGGCCATGCCTGTCGACACGGCGCGCGAACTCCTGGGCGCCCGTCCCCGGACCGCCAGCTGCGACCCGGGGGTCCCCGCGGACCCGGAGCTGCCGGAGACGTCGTTGGTGCGCGTGCTCGAGCGCTCGGTCGCCGCCACCGCGCGAGCACCGCGCTCGAGTTCTTCGGGGCCACGACCTCCCACGCCGCCCTGGGCCGGCAGGTCGACCGCGCGGCCGAGGGCCTGCGCCGGCTGGGGGCGCGCCGTGGCGACCGGGTCGCGATCGTCCTGCCCAACTGCTCGCAGCACGTGGTGGCGTTCTGCGCGGTGCTGCGCCTGGGTGCTGTCGTCGTCGAGCACCATCCGCTCTGCACGGCCCCGGAGCTGCGCCACCAGTTCGAGGACCACAGGGCGCGCGTGGCGATCGTCTGGGACCGGCCGGCCGACCGGGTGCGCTCGCTGCCCGCGGACCTGCCGGTCGACGCGGTCGTGTCCGTGGACATCACCGCCGCGATGCCGCGCGCGAAGCGGTGGGCACTGCGCCTGCCGCTGCCGCGCGCACGGGACGCACGCGCCCAGCTCACCGGCCCCGCCCCCGGGCACGATCCCCTGGCAGGAGCTGCTGGCCGCCGATCCGATGACCGTGGAGCACCCACGACCCACGACCTCGCGCTGCTGCAGTACGCCTCCGGCACCACCGGCCTGCCCGAGGGGGGATGCTCACGCACCGCATCCTCGAGTCCAACGCCCTCATCGGCCGGTTCTGGCTCCGCTCCGGCGAGCACGAGGTGGTGCACGGCGTGCTGTCCCTCTTCCACGCCTTCGGTCTGACCCTCGGTGTGACGTTCGCGATGTCGCTGGGGGCGAGGCTCGGGTTTTTCCCGACCGGGCGCGCGGATTCCGTCCTCGGGGCCATGAAGCGGGCGCGGCCCACGGTCCTGCCCGCCGTGCCGCGCGTGTACCAGAAGCTCCTGGATGCCGCGCCGGGGCAGGGCCTCGACCTGCGCGGCATCCCGGTGGCCGTCTCCGGGGCCATGAGCCTGCCGGTCCCGCTCGTGGAGCGGTGGGAACGGGCCACCGGGGGTCTTCTGATCGAGGGCTACGTGCTGACCGAGTGCTCCCCGCTGGTGGCCTGCAATCCCCTCAACGGCCCCCGCGGGCGGGGTCCACCGGGATCCGGCTGGTCGACCCGGACACCCTCGAGGACGTCGCCCGGGACCGACCCGGGGAGCTGTGGGTGCGGGGTCCGTAGGTCTTCCAGGGGTACAGGGAGCGCCCCGACGAGACCGCCCGGACGCTGGCGCAGGACGGGTGGCTGGGCACCGGCGACATCGTCACGGTGGACGACGCCGGGTTCCTGCGGGTGGTCGACCGGCTTGAGCAGGTCGTGATCACCGGCGGGTTCAGCGTGGCCCCCAGCGAGGTCGGGACCACGCTGCGCCGGCACGACGCCGTGCAGGACGCCGCGGTGGTGGGGCTCGCCGACCCCCGCGGCGGCGAGGTGGTCGTCGCCGCAGTGACCTTCGTGCCGGGCGCCGATCTGGACGAGCCCGCCCTGCGGGAGCACTGCTGCGCGGGCCTCGCCCGCTGCAAGGTCCCCGGCGGATCGTGGCCGTCGAGGAGCTCCCGCGCACCATGCTCGGCGAGGTTCAGCGCAACAAGGTCCGTGAGCAGCTGCGGCGGGCGGGAGCAGGGCCCTGAGGGCGGGACCTCAGGGCAGGTCCGCCTCCGGGGCCACCTCCCGGTAGGGGACCCGCCGGACGGAGCGGATCCGCCCGAGCTCGCCCCACTCGTCGCGCCCGAGCCGTGCGATCGGCCGCAGCGACCCCACCACGGGGCCCCGCTCGTCCATGGCCCGCTCGTCCACCGCGACGTGGGTGACGGCGCCGAGGACCAGGAAGCTGTCGCCCACGGGGATGGGGTCTGCGTGCAGCCGGCACTCGATGGCGGCGGGGGACTCGGCCACGCGGGGGGCGGACACGGTGAGCGAGGGCTCACGGGTCAGCCCCACGGCGTCGAACTCGCTGAGCCCGGGAGGATAGTCGGTGCCGGTCGCGTTGATCTGCTCGAACAGCCCCGCGGGTGCGAAGTTGACCACGAACTCCCGGGTCTGCCGGATGTTGCGGAGGCTGTCCTTCTCCCCGACCGAGACGAACTGGACGATCGTGGGGTGCTCCGACGCCACCGTGAAGAACGAGTGCGGAGCCAGGTTGTCGATCCCCGCGGCCGAGAGGGAGCTGACCCACGCGATGGGGCGGGGGACCACGAGGGACTTGACCGTCCGGGCGAAGGAACCGTGCCGGTCGGCGGTGATGTCGGTGCGCATGCGCCCATTGCACCACCTCGGCGAGCCCTGGTTGCAGGGCACGGCCACCGAGTGCCGGGGGCAGTCTCCCTGATTGAACCACCACGATGTCCTAATAAAGACTTTTCAGTGTACTCTGTGGATCAATCCTAGGTGTGGCGGTCGACGACGACGCCTCCGACCGAGCGGAAGGACCAGGGTCCACGATGGAGATCCGGCAGCTCAACTACTTCATCGCCGTGGCCGAGGAGCGCCACTTCGGCCGCGCCGCCAAGCGCCTGCACATGGCCCAGCCGCCGCTGTCCCAGCAGATCCGCCAGCTCGAGGAGCAGCTCGGCGCGCGCCTGCTGGACCGGACCACCCGGCGGGTGGATCTCACCGCCGCCGGTCAGGTGCTCCTGGACCGCGGGCGGCTGATCATCAACGAGATCGAGGCCCTCAAGGCCGACGTCTACCAGGTCGGCCAGGGCGCCACCGGCGTGCTGCGCGTCGGCTTCTCCGGCTCGGCCACCTACGGGGTGATGCCGCAGCTGGTGCGGCGCGCGAAGGAGTCGATGCCGGGGCTGTCCCTGGCGCTGCACGGCGAGATGCTGACCCCCGCCATGGAGGAGGGGCTGCGGGGCCACACCCTCGACGTCGCCCTCCTGCGCCCGCCCGTGGCCTCCCCGGACGTCGAGTACCGGGTCGTCGCGCGGGAGCCGCTCGTGGTGGCGCTGCCCTCCTGCAGCGCCCTCGCCGTGGACCTGCCCGTGGCGGTGCACGAGCTCCAGGACCAGGAGTTCATCACCTATCCGCCCGACTCCGTGCTCTACCGCACGGCCGCGGACCTCTGCCGCCAGGCCGGCTTCCAGCCCCGGGTCGCCCAGGTGGCGGGGGCGACGTCCACGCTGCTGTCCTTCGTGGCGGCCGGCGGCGGGGTGGCCGTGGTGCCCGCCGGGGTGCGGGCCTTCCAGCTCGAGGGCGTCGTCTACCGCGACGTCGAGCACTCGCCGCAGATCGAGCTCGCCGTCGCGTGGCGGCGCGAGGACCGTTCCGTCCTGCTGCACCACTTCATCGACCTCGTCGTCGACGCCCAGGCCGCCTCCGGGGTCCCCGGCGGTGTGCCCGTCCCGCCCGCCCCGGAACGGCGCGCCCGTCCATGAAGACCGCCACCATCGAGCCGATCCCCTGCGTCCACCTGCTGCACGTCGCCGCGGGCGCCGTGCACGAGGCGGACCACGTCCTGGTGCGGATCACCACCGACGGCGGGATCGTGGGCACTGCCGACACCCTTCCGCGGCCCTACACCTACGGCGAGACCCAGAAGTCCGTCGTGGCCGTCGTCGAGGACCTCTTCACCCCGCAGCCGGTGGGCCTGGACGTCCTCGACCGCGAGAAGGCCCAGGCCGTGCCGGCCCGCACCGTCCACCACCGGACCGCCAAGGGCGCGGTGGACATCGCCCGATGGGACGTCATCGGCCAGGTCCTGGCCCACACCTCGAAGCGGTCCGGGGCGCTGTCCCACGTCCTGGACATGTCCGACGACCTCCTCGCCGAGCCCGTGGTCATCGCCGACGGCCGGATCAGGGTGCCCGACGTGCCCGGGGCGGGCACCGCCGTGGACGAGGACGAGCTCACCTCCTGCCGCACCGACCGGTGGACCCGGCCCGGACACCCCTGCGCACCCCGCCCGAGGGCGCGGAGCCACGAGCCGGCCCCAGACCCAGCCCGAGAACCCACACCGACGGAAGGACGCACCGTGAAGTACCTGGTCCACATGGACATCGACCTCCCCACCGACATGCCCGCCGAGGAGGCCGCGGAGATCAAGGCCACGGAGAAGGCCTACTCCCAGGAGCTGCAGCGCTCCGGGAAGTGGCCGGAGATCTGGCGCGTGGTGGGCGAGTACGCCAACTACTCGGTCTTCGACGTCGAGTCCCACGACGAGCTGCACGACATCCTGCAGAACCTGCCGCTGTTCCCCTACATGGACATCACGGTGGTGCCGCTGGCCAAGCATCCCTCCGACGTGAAGTAGCGGCGTGGCGCAGGACGGGCCCGCCCCGGGAGGGGGTGGCCGACAGAGGCCCGGCCGCCGGGATGGGCCAGGTACACCCAGCCGCCCTCGACGATGTACTGCGTCTCCAGCTCGACGATCTCCTCGTCGGTGCGGATCTCCCGCTCGGCACGGACGAGGCCGTTCCCGCGGTCGTCCACCACGGCGTCGAAGAGCCTCTCGCGGACGTGGGCCAGGCTCTCGGTCATGACGTGCTCCTTCTGCGCGAGTCGACTGGTCGGGATGTCCGGGCGGGCTGCTCCGAGCTGGATCGGGAGCGACAGGCACGAGGGGCATCCCCGGACACCGCGCAACGAGGAATGCGGAGAGTCCCATGACGGTGCCCCGCGCGGCAACGCGCTCGAGCTGCCCGAGTGGCTGTTCCGCGGCGCCGTGAAGTCCGACGAGAGCGGCTTCCTCGAGATCGACACCAAGCGCCCGGCCCCGTGCCGGATCCCCGCCGACGCGACCTGCGGGCAGCTGATCGCCGCGGCCGGCCGGCACGCACGGCGTCCGGCGCACATCCAGCTCAAGGTCTCCGCCCCGGGGCACCAGCTGGTCACCCAGCAGCTGTACGTCCCCGGCGATCCGCACGACGAGGACGACATCGCCTCGGCGGTCAGGCCCGAGCTGATGCTCGACCCGGAACCGCGCACCGACGGCGGCGAGCACGAAGAGGTCGTCCACGACTACGCCCTCCCCGAGGAGGGCCAGGCGAAGCAGTACCCCACCTGCGGACGCGGCGCCCGCGGCGCACGGGAACGCCCCCGCCGACCGAGGTCAGCAGGGGCGTTCCCGTGCGCGGAGCCGGCCGATCGAGCGCGGTGCCGAGCACTCCCAATGCCACCTCTCGGGCCGCCGGAACACCCGGGGTCAAAAAACGCACAGTCGGCTTGCTCATGCAGATGACTGGGTCTAAGGTGAATTTGTCGTCGGCGATGGCCCGGAGGTGATCCCCCCATCTGCCTCCGGATGGTTCCTGCCGACGTCTGGCGTCCCATTCCCCCGATCGGGATGCCTGACAGGCCCTGCCGATCCCCCCATGCGGCAGGGCCTGTCCCCTGTCCGGGGTCGGTCCCGGAGCAGGGGCGGCCCTCGTGCGGTGGGTGGCTCGGGGGCCCGGCGTCAGTACAGCCCCAGTTCCTCGAGCCGGGGGAGCACCTTGCCGGAGACGGAGAGCAGCGCGTCCATCTCCTCCCGGGTCAGATGGTCGATGAGCGCCGCCCGCACCAGCTCGAGGTGGCCGGGGGCCGAGGCCTCGATGGCCCGTCGCCCCTCCGGGGTGATCCGCACGTCCAGACCGCGCGCGTCGCTGTCGCACGGCAGCCGCTCGAGCAGTCCGCGCCGGGCCATGCGGGAGAGCAGGTGGGAGAGGCGGCTGCGCTCCCAGCCGAGCTGGTTCAGGAGGTCGCGGGAGCGGATCAGGCCCGTGCTGCTCTCCGACAGCTGGACGAGGACCTCGTACTCGGAGCCGGACAGCGCGCTGTCCCGGGACAGCTGGCGGTCCATCGCGGTCTGCATTCCTCGGCTCAGGGCCAGGAAGCTGCGCCAGACGCGCTGCTCCTCGTCCGACAGCCAGTCGACCTGGTCGGTCTCCGGGTGGCTCATGCGGCGGTCCTCTCGTGGGCCGGGAAAGCCCTCACTTTAAATTGACATGTCAACAAATGTCAACCGCCCGGCACGTCTTCCGGAGGGGTGTTCCACGGGTCGGGGCGAGCGCCGGCGTCGCGGCCGTACCGCACCGGGCGGCGGTGGACCCACTCCGAGTCGTAGTGGTCCCCGGGTCCTCGCAGGGGCTCCCGAAGCCGCTCGGCGTAGCCGGTGGGGCGCAGGGGAGAGTCGTCGTCGTCGACCGGTGTGAACGAGGCCATGGCCACGAGGCCGAAGCCCAGGGCCGCGGCGACCACCAGGGTCATTCCCGAGACGACCAGGACGCTGACGTACTCGTCGGCCAGGTGCGCGCCGGCCGTGCCCACCAGCAGCGGCTGGACCGCGAACACCCCGGCGAGGGGCACCAGGCCCAGCAGCAGCAGGACGGAGGGGATGAGCCACAGCTTCGAGCGGCTCCGCAGTGGGCGCGCCGAGGCGTCGCGGAGAGCCGGGTGCAGCTGGGCCTGGACGACGGTGAACCCGGCCAGCCCGGGCAGGGCGAGCAGCGCGCCGACCGCCCAGCCCCACGGGTGGCCCAGGGCGGTGAGCCCGCCCCCGAGCAGGAGGCCCAGCAGCACGAGGGTGAAGGAGAGCCCGCGCGCCATCCGCCGGGCGGCCTGTGGTGAGGCCGCAGGGCTGCGGTCCGCCCGGGGTGCGGTCCCGGATGTAATGTGCTGCGGGGGAAGACGCTGGCCGTACTCGGGCTCGTTGCCGTGGGTGCTCATGGCGGGCTGTTCCCTGGTGGGAGGGTGCTGGACGGCTCTACTGTAGACCTCGCCTCCGACGGAGCGTCCCCCTGGCGCCCCTCTTGTGATTGACATATCATCAAAACAGAGGGGCGGATGGTGTGCCGTCCCGCCGTCGACCGTCGTCCCGGCCGGTGGTGCCCTGTCCCGCCGCACCTCGAGGAGCCACCATGTCACAGCGCAGCACCGAGCGTTCCGAGCACAGCACCGCCGGCGCCTACGTGCATCCCGGCGAGGAGTTCACCCGGGACACCGCTTACATCGAGGACCGGATCGTCCGTGACCCGTCGCGCGCGGACGTGCCCGAGGGAGCGCAGGCCTGGCCCGTCGAGGCCGGCCGCTACCAGCTCGTCGCGGCGCGAGCCTGCCCCTGGGCCAACCGCACCCTCATCGTGCGCCGGCTCCTGGGGCTCGAGGACGCCCTGTCGGTGGGACTGCCCGGTCCCGTCCACGACGTCCGCTCGTGGACGTTCGACCTCGACGCGGACGGCAGGGACCCGGTGCTGGGCATCGAGCGGCTCCAGGAGGCGTACTTCGCCCGCTACCCCGACTACCCGCGGGGGATCACCGTGCCGGCGGTCGTGGAGATCGCGAGCGGCCAGGTCGTGACCAACGACTTCCCCCGGATCACGGAGGACCTCGCCAAGGAGTGGGGCGCCTTCCACCGCGACGGCGCGCCCGATCTCTGGCCGGCCGACCTCGAGGACGAGATGCGCGAGGTCATGCAGCGGGTCTACACGGAGGTCAACAACGGGGTCTACCGGTGCGGCTTCGCCGGCTCCCAGCGGGCCCACGAGAAGGCCTACGAGCGGTTGTGGGCCGCCATGGACTGGCTCGAGGACCGCCTCGCGACCCGCCGCTACCTCATGGGCGAGCGCATCACCGAGGCGGACGTGCGGCTGTTCACCACCCTGGTGCGCTTCGACCCGGTCTACCACTCGCACTTCAAGTGCTCGCGCAACAAGCTCTCCGAGATGCCCCACCTGTGGGGCTACGCCCGGGACCTCTTCCAGACGCCCGGCTTCGGCGACACCGTGGACTTCGAGCAGATCAAGCAGCACTACTTCGTGGTGCACGAGGACATCAACCCGTCCCAGATCGTGCCCGTGGGCCCCGACCTGGGCAACTGGGTGTCCGCGCACGGCAGGGAGGCCCTCGGCGGCTCGCCCTTCGGTGCGGGGACCGCGCCGGATCCTGTCCGGCCGGAGGAGCGTGTTGACGGACGTCACACGCCTCTGACCGTCTGAGCGTTCCGCCGGGTCGGCGCGCCGCCTAGACTGGACAGCTCCTACGGCCCGGGCCCGCTCGCGGGACCGGGCGCCCAGGGGCCCCCCGTGTCCCCGCCGCCCTCCTCTCGGAAAGGACCCCCACATGGCCCCCTACCGCAACCAGCGCGCCGCCGCGCTGCCCGCCCGCCTGTCGCGCTCGTGGCTGCTCACCTCGGCCGCCGACCCCTCCGTCTTCCCGACGGCGCTCGCGTCCGAGGCGGACTCCGTCGTGTTCGACATCGAGGACGCCATCCCCGCCGAGGGCAAGGACCGGGCCCGGCAGAACGTCATCGAGGCCTTCGAGGCCGGGGCGAGCGCGTGGGTGCGGATCAACGACATCACGACCCCGTACTGGGAGGAGGACCTGGCCGCCCTCAGCCGGGTCGGCCACCTGCGCGGGATCATGCTGGCCAAGACGGAGCACCCCGACCACATCACCAAGACGGCCATGATGGCTCCGGCGGGCACCCCCGTCGTGGCACTCATCGAGTCGGCCGTGGGGATCATGAAGGCCAACGACATCGCCCGCGCCCCCGGGGTGTTCCGGCTCGCCTTCGGGGTCGGCGACTTCCGGCGGGACACCGGTGTCAGCGCGGACCCCATGGCTCTGGCGTTCGCGCGCTCGAGCCTCGTCGTGGCCTCCCGGGTGGGCGAGCTGCCCGGTCCCATCGACGGGCCGACCCTGGGGGCCTCGGAGGAGGCGCTCGCCGAGGCGTGCGCCGTGACGCAGTCCATGGGCATGACGGGCAAGCTGTGCCTGGACCCGCAGCAGACCGACGGGATCAACCGCAACCTCGCCCCGAGCGAGCAGGAGATCACCTGGGCGCGCGAACTCATCACGCAGCACGACTCCGGGCACGTCGTGGGCGACGGCAGCTACCTGCCGCGCCTGGCCCGGGCCCGCAAGGTCTCCGACCTGGCGCAGACCTACGGGCTCTGGAACCGCTGAGCGCCCCGGACCCCGCTCAGCCCAGCCAGCGGGCCATGAGCTCCCGGAAGGCGGGGTCCGTCAGCGCCGACGCCCGGTGGTGGGCGGGCACGGGGTCCCCGTCCGGGACCGACGGCACGGCCACGACCACCAGCCCCGCCGCCACGGCCGAGGTCCCGCCCACCACGGAGTCCTCCACGGCCAGGGCCTCGCCCGGCGCGAAGCCCAGCCGCCGTACGGCCTCGGCGTAGATGTCCGGGGCCGGCTTGCCGCGCGGCACGTCCTCGGAGGAGACCCACGTGCTGAGGTGGGGGGCGAAGCCGGCCTGCTCCAGCTTCACGCCGAGGATCGTGCTCGTGGAGTTGCTGGCCACGGCCACGGGCAGCCGCTCGGCGAACGCGCGCACCGTCTCGAGCGCGCCGGGCAGGGGCACGATGTGCCCGGTCAGAGTCTCCTCCTCGGTGCGCAGCACGTCGGCGTAGACCGAGGCGCGGTCGGCCCGGGCGGCGTCGGCGATCGCCGTGGAGACGTCCGCCGCGGACCAGCCCATCATCCGGCGCTGCATGGCCTCGGTGAACTCGAGCCCGTAGCTCTCGGAGACGGCCCGCTGGACCTGGGCCCAGTTCGCCTCCGTGTCCATGAGGATGCCGTCGCAGTCGAACACCACGCACGCCGGGGTCCACCCGGGGGCGGGCGCCGGGAGCTCGGGGGAGGGCGTGGGCAGCGACGGCGTGGGGGCAGGGGAAGACGTCATGCTCCCATGGTGCCCCACCCGGGTCCGCCCGGGGCAGGGGTGTGAGCAGGACGACGCCCGGGAGGACCCTCGGAATAAGGAGCCCGGCCCGGGGTGTTGCCGCCACCGGACCCCATCGTTGCCATCCCCGACGGAAGAAGCCCAGCCCTTGCCCGCCACGCCCCGCGTCCCGCTGTCCGCCCTCGACCTCGTGCCCCTGTCCGAGGGCCGCTCCGCGGCGGACGCCCTCCGCGAGGCGGTGGACCTCGCCCGCAGGCTCGACGCGTCCGGCTACCGGCGCCTGTGGTACGCCGAGCACCACAACACGGAGGCGTTCGCGTCCTCCGCCACGGCGGTGCTCATCGGGCAGGCGCTCGCCGCCACGGAGCGCCTCCGTGTGGGCTCCGGCGGGATCATGCTGCCCAACCACGTGCCGCTGACCGTGGCCGAGGCCTTCGGCACGCTCGCCAACCTCTACCCCGACCGTGTGGAGCTGGGCCTGGGCCGGGCCCCGGGCACCGACAGGCGCACCGCCCTCGAGCTGCGCCGGGGCCACGCCGGCCACGACACCTTCGAGTCCGACGTGCGCCGCCTGGTGCGCCTGTTCGGCGGCCAGGAGCAGGAGGTCGTCCGGGCGTCCGTGGCCCGGGGGACGGACGTTCCCCTGTGGATCCTCGGCTCCTCGACGGGGGGCGCGGAGGTCGCCGCCCGGCTCGGCCTGCCCTACGCGTTCGCCTCCCACTTCGCCCCGGCCATGATCATGGACGCCATCGCCCTGTACCGGCAGCGCTTCGACCCCGACGCCCCGACCGCCACGGTCGAGCGCCCGCACGTGATGGTCGCGGCGAACGTCCTCGCCGCCGACACCGACGACGAGGCGCGGCGCCAGTTCAGCACCCACCAGCTGCTGGTGCGCGGGATCGCCCGCAACGACCGCCGGCCGCTCCAGCCGCCCGCCGAGCGCGTGGAGCTCACCGCGGCGGAGGCGGCCATGGTGCAGGAGCACCTGGCCGTCTCGGCGGTCGGCACGCCCGAGCGGGTGGTCGCCGACCTCGAGCAGATCGTCGAGCTCACCCGGGCCGACGAGCTGATGCTCAACAGCTACGCCCACGACCCCGAGGTGCGCGCCCGGTCCTACGAGCTCGTCGCCCAGGCCTGGTGAGCGCACCGACCCGGCGCCGGGGGTCCCGGTCGCACGAGCGCGGACCGCACCGCCTCCGACTGCACGACCTCCGACTGCACTGCCAGCGACTGCACGACCTCCGCCTGCACTGCCAGCGACTGCACGACCTCCGCCTCGCGACCTCCGCCGGGCGGCATCCGCACCACGACAGGAGCACCCCATGACCACCGTCCCCGCCCTCGAGGCCGTCTCCGCCGACTCCGGCTTCCGCCGCACCACGATCGAGCGCCGCCCCGTGGGTCCGAGCGACGTCGAGATCGACATCCACTTCGCCGGCATCTGCCACTCCGACATCCACGTCGCGCGCGACGAGTGGGGCGGCACGCACTACCCCGTCACCCCGGGCCACGAGATCGTCGGCCGCGTCAGCGCCGTCGGGGAGGCCGTGACCGGCTTCGCGCCCGGCGACACGGTGGGCGTCGGCTGCTTCGTCGACTCCTGCGGCCGGTGCGAGCACTGCACCGACGGCCAGGAGCAGTTCTGCACCGAGGGCGTGACGGCCACCTACAACACGCCCCAGGCCGACGGCGTCGCCACCAGGGGCGGCTACAGCGGCGCGATCGTGGTCGACGAGCGCTTCGTCCTGCGCGTCCCCGAGGCTCTCGACCCCGCCAGGGCGGCCCCGCTGCTGTGCGCCGGGATCACCACGTACGCCCCGTTCAAGCGCTGGGGAGCCGGGCCGGGCCGGCGGGTCGCCGTCCTGGGCATGGGCGGGCTCGGCCACGTCGCCGTGAAGATCGCGGCCGCCATGGGCGCCGAGGTCACCGTCCTGAGCCAGAGCCTGTCCAAGCAGGAGGACGGCCTGGCGTTCGGCGCGACCGACTACTGGGCCACGAAGGACCCCGAGACCTTCGAGCGCAACAGGGGCCGCTTCGACCTGATCCTCAACACCGTCTCCGCGGACCTGCCCATCGAGCAGTACCTGTCCCTGCTGCGGGTCGACGGCGTGCTGTGCTCCGTGGGGCTGCCCACCGAGCCCTACAGCGTGCGGGCCATGGCTCTCGCCGCCCGCCAACGGGTGCTCACGGGCTCGATGGTGGGCGGGATCCCGCAGACCCAGGAGATGCTCGACTTCTGCGCGGAGCACGGCGTGGAGTCCGAGATCGAGCTGATCGGTGCCGACGACGTCGACTCCGCCTACGACCGGGTGGTGGCCTCGGACGTGCGGTACCGCTTCGTCATCGACGTCGCCCGCACCCTGGCGTAGCCGCGCAGACCGTCAGCAGCCTGCGGCTCCGGCCGCGCTGATGGTTAGAGTGGGGCCATGGCCGACACCACCACCACCGACGGCGCCCTGCGCCGGCTCGCCGAGGCCTACCGGGTCTCCACGACCTACTCCGGGTTCGACGGACAGGAGCGGGAGGTCCCGGAGCCGACGCTGCGCGCCGTGCTCGACGCGCTGGGCGCGGACGCCGGCGACGACGCCGCGATCGAGGCGTGCCTCGCCCAGCGGGAGCTGGCGCCGTGGCGGCGGGTCCTGCCGTCCGTGGTCGTTGCCGTCGCGGGGGAGCGCACCCGCTTCGCGGTGCACGTCCCGCACGGCTCCGCGGTCCGCGTGACCCTCGTGGCGGAGGACGGCGCACGGGCCACCGCCCCCCAGGTCGACAACTGGCGCTCCCCGCGCGACGTGGACGGCGCCCTCACCGGCCAGGCCACCTTCGAGGTGCCGGAGAGCCTCGCCGTGGGCTGGTACGAGGTCCGCGCCGAGTGCCCCGAGATCGACGGCGGACGCGCGGTCACGACCCCGCTGGCCGTGACCCCGCGGCACCTGTCCAGCACCGACCGGCTGCACGGCCGGCACCGCTGGGGATACATGGCGCAGATCTACTCGGTGACCTCCGGGCGGTCGTGGGGCGTGGGCGACGCCTCGGACCTCGCGAGCCTCGCCGCGATCTCGGGGGAGCAGGGGGCGGACTACCTGCTGGTCAACCCGCTGCACGCCGCCGAGCCCGCCCCGCCGGTGGAGCCCTCGCCGTACCTGCCGACCAGCCGCCGCTTCTTCAACCCTCTCTACCTGCGCATCGCCGAGGTCCCCGAGTACGCCTACCTGCGCCCGGCCGACCTCGAGGTGGTCAACACCCTGGCCGCGATCCAGCGCAAGGACAACCTCGACACCAGCACCATCGACCGGGACAAGGCGTATGCGGCCAAGCTCAAGAGCCTCGAGCTGCTGTTCACCGTCCGCCGCTCCCCGCACCGCCAGCAGCAGCTGCGCCGGTTCGTGGCCGAGGGCGGGCAGGGCCTGCAGGACTTCGGCCTGTGGTGCGCGCTGCGTGAGGAGCTCGGCGAGGACGCCCCCAAGTGGGACGACGTCGCGGCGAGCCCCGACTCCCCGTACGCGGTGGAGGCGCGCACCCGGCTGGTCCACCGGATCGACTTCCACGTGTGGATGCAGTGGCTGCTGGACGAGCAGCTCGAGGCCGCCCAGCGCGCGGCGCACCTGGCCGGGATGGACATCGGCGTGATCCACGACCTCGCCGTGGGCGTGCACAAGCAGGGCGCCGACGCGTGGACGCTCCAGGACGTGCTGGCCCTGGGCGTCAGCGTGGGCGCGCCCGCGGACATGTACAACCAGAAGGGCCAGAACTGGTCCCAGCCCCCGTGGCACCCCGAGCGCCTGGCCGAGGCGGGCTACCTGCCCTGGCGGGACATGCTGCGCACGATCTTCCGGCACGCCGGCGGCATCCGGGTGGACCACGTCCTCGGCCTGTTCCGGCTGTGGTGGATCCCGGACGGCCAGGAGGCCTCGGAGGGCGCCTACGTCTACTACGACCACGAGGCGATGGTCGGCATCCTGGCGCTCGAGGCGGAGCTCGCCGGGGCGGTCGTGGTCGGGGAGGATCTGGGCACCCTCGAGCCGTGGGTGCGGGAGTACCTCGCGGAGCGCGGCGTGCTGGGGACGTCGATCCTGTGGTTCGAGGTGGACGGCGACGAGCCCCTCCCGCCGGCGCAGTACCGGGAGCTGAGCATGGCCTCGGTGAGCACCCACGACTTCCCGCCCACCGCGGGCTTCCTGGAGGGCGTGCAGGTGGACGTGCGCCAGGAGCTCGGCCTGCTGGCCCGGCCCGTGGAGGAGGAGCGGGCCGAGGCCCGCCGGCAGCTCGACACGTTCTTCGCGGCCGTGGCCGCGGACGGGCTCCTCCCCGACGGGGACGCCACGGACGAACAGGGCCTGGTCGAGGCGCTGCACCGCTATCTCGCGCAGTCCCCGGCGCTGCTGTTCAACGTCTCTCTCGTGGACGCCGTCGGCGAGCGCCGGATGCAGAACCAGCCGGGCACGGGGGACGAGTACCCCAACTGGCGCGTGCCCCTCGCCGACCACGCGGGCTATCCGGTGCTGATCGAGCAGCTGCCGGACAACGCCCGGGCGAACTCCCTGGTGCGCGCGGTCAACGAGTCGCTCGGCAACCGGTCCCGCTTCCGGTCCGTGGGGGAGCCCGGGCAGCCCCAGCACACCGACCGCACGGCGCCCTGACCGGACGCGGTCGCCCCGCCCGCAGCACCCCCCCTGCCCTGACCGGAGAGGACACCGCATGACGGGACCGACCCCGCCCCGCCCGGCCGCTGTGCCGCTCGCCCCGCCCGTCCGCTACGTGGCCCTCGGCGACTCCATGACGGAGGGCGTGGGCGACCCCGACCCCGCCCGCCCCAACGGGGTGCGCGGCTGGGCCGACCTCGTGGCCGAGCAGCTGACCGCAGTCCACCCGGACACCCGCTACGCGAACCTCGCGGTCCGGGGCCGGCTGCTCCGCGGGATCGTCGAGGGGCAGCTGGAGGCGTGCCTGGCCCTGGAGCCGACCCTGGTGAGCCTCTACGCCGGCGGCAACGACATGCTGCGCCCCCGGGCCGACGTGGACGCCCTCATGAAGGTCTACGAGCAGGCGGTCGCCCGGCTGCGGGGCTCCGGCGCCCAGGTGGTGCTGTTCACGGCCTTCGACCCCGGCCGGGACTCCCCCACGTCCTGGACCCGCCCCCGGCAGGCGCTCTACAACGAGCACGTCCGGGAGATCGCCGACCGCCACGGGTGCCTCGCCCTCGACTACTGGCGGATGCGCACCCTGCAGGACTGGCGCTACTGGGCGGTGGACCGGCTGCACATGTCGACCGCCGGGCACACGCACGTGGCCGCCCGGGTGCTGGAGCTGCTGGGCGTGGAGCACGCCCTGGAGCTGCCGCCCACCGACCGGCTGCCGGTCACGGCGAGCCCGGGGGTGCTGAAGCGGGATCTCCACTGGGCCCGCGAGTACCTGCTGCCCTGGATCGGTCGGCGGCTGCGCGGGACCTCCTCCGGGGACACGGTCGCCGCCCGCCACCCCGAGTACACGACCCTGCCGCCGCGCCCGGTGCTCCCCGCCGGTCCCGAGACCCGCCACGAGGCGGCGGCCCCCGCCCCGAAGGTGCACGCGTGAGCTCGCTGCGCACGGTGGGCCTCAGCCTCGCCCACGGTGCGGAGCACGTCCTGCGGGACGTCACCGTGGAGATCCCCGAGGGGCAGGTGACCGTGGTCGTGGGCGCCAACGCCTCCGCATCGTGACGGACCCTGTCCCGCGCACCCCGCTCATCGTTCCGATCGGGCGCCACCACCCGTGCACGGCGACCGACTGCCGGTACCCGACCGGCCACGGACCCGGCTCCAGGCCCGCCCCGGTGCGGCTGATCGGGGAGTCCCCCGGTTTGCGGGGGTCCGGGGAGCCGGTAGACTGACCCGAAGCTGGTCACACCTGACGTCAGGTTGCGGGGAAGTCCGTCCGGGCCTAGACTTCAAGGCTGTCGTGTGGTGGAGTCCACCTTCCGGCACCTTGATCTTCACCGTCTTCATCGTGGCGAGGCCTTCGCCGGTTCCGGCCGCGGGCCTTACGAGAGGGCCCGGTTGGCGAACGGTGGCAATTCTGAAGGTGGCGGGACGCCCGTTGCCGCAGCTGAGTGATCATCTGCGGCACCCACTGCGTGCCGTCATTTCGTCAACATTGGAGGAGAACACTATGGCAGCGCACTGCCAGGTGACCGGAGCTCAGCCGGGCTTTGGGCACAGCATTTCGCACTCGCACCGCCGCACCAAGCGCCGGTTCGACCCGAACATCCAGAAGAAGCGGTACTGGGTGCCGTCGTTGCGCCGCAACGTCACGCTCAACCTCAGCGCCAAGGGCATCAAGGTCATCGACGCCCGTGGCATCGACGCCGTCGTGACCGACATGATCGCACGTGGGGAGAAGATCTAGCATGGCCAAGGACAAGGACGTTCGTCCCATCATCAAGCTGAAGTCCACCGCCGGCACCGGTTTCACCTACGTGACCCGCAAGAACCGCCGCAACGACCCGGACCGCATGGTGCTCAAGAAGTACGACCCGGTCGTCCGCAAGCACGTCGATTTCCGCGAGGAGCGCTGAATCCATGGCCAAGAAGTCCAAGATCGCCAAGAACGAGCAGCGCAAGGTCATCGTCGAGCGCTACGCCGCGAAGCGTGCCGAGCTCAAGAAGACCCTCGTCGACGAGAACGCCACCGACGAGGCCCGCGAGGAGGCCCGGCTGGGTCTGCAGAAGCTGCCCCGCGACGCCTCCCCGGTCCGGCTGCGCAACCGGGACCAGATCGACGGCCGCCCCCGCGGCACCCTCCAGAAGTTCGGCATCTCCCGCGTCCGGTTCCGCGACATGGCTCACCGCGGCGAACTGCCCGGCATCTCCAAGTCCAGCTGGTAATTTCTGACGCAGGAGCGCGATCGGTCCCCCGTGCCGCGCTTCCCCACGACCCCAAGTCCAGGAGGACATGAACATGGCTAAGAACCGCAGTGAACTCGTCGCAGAGGTCGCCGAGAAGGCCGGCACCACCAACGCCGCCGTCAACGGCGTCCTGGACGCGATGTTCCAGGTCTTCGAGGAATCCGTCTCCGCCGGCGAGAAGATCACCATCCCGGGCTGGCTGGCTGTCGAGCGCACCGACCGTGCCGCCCGCACCGGTCGCAACCCCCAGACCGGTGAGACCATCGAGATCCCGGCCGGCCACGGCGTCAAGCTGACCGCTGGTTCCAAGCTCAAGGCGGCCGTGTCCAAGAAGTAAGGACACCCGCGGGTCCGCTCCGGACCCCGTCCCACGGCTTCGTCCGAAGGGGCGGCCCCGCCCAGGGGCCGCCCCTTCTGCGCGCCCGGGTCCCGCACCGGAGGCACCGCTCCCGGGCGTGACCGGCAGCGCCCGCCGGGAGCCGCAGTCGGTCCGGCGCCGGGAGCGGCACGCATAACATAATGGGACCACCGAGCCGAGCGGCCGGGGACGAGACGGGAGGTGCGGCGTGAGCCCACGCGCACGGCGCCTCGCCCGCGGCTGGGCCGGAGCGTCCATCGCCACCTCCGCCGCCGTGGTCTCCCACGCCGCTGTGGGCGGGCAGGCCCCGCCCGCAGTGCTCGTCCTCCTGTCCCTGGCCGTGTCTGGGCCGCTGTGCGTGGCGCTGGCCGGCCGGGTGCTCTCCCGGTCGTCCCTGCTGCTGGGCGTGCTGCTCAGCCAGTCCGTCCTGCACGTTCTGTTCGCGGCCTCAGGTGGTGCCGGGACGGTGGCCCACGCCACCCACTCCTCCCTGCACCAGGTCGGGCAGCTCGGTGCGGCCGGCAGCTCGTCCGGGGCCGGTCCCGCCCTCGTGCTGGAGGTCCAGTCCCACGCCGTGCACGGCGGGACCGCCATGCTCGTCTCCCACGTGCTGGCCGGGCTGGCCGCCTACGTGCTCATGCGCCACGGCGATGTCGCGGCCGTGGTCCTGCTGGGGGCGCTCCGGTTGCGCGTGCACCGCCGACGGCAGGTCCTGCCGGTTCCCGTGGTCGTCGGCCGGCCGCGCCCCGTGCGGGCCGGGCGCCCGCACGCACTGACCGACCAGACGCTGCTGCGTCCCGCGCGCTCCTATCGAGGCCCTCCGCGCACCCGCCGTCGACCCCTGCTGCCGGCCCTCCTTCCCGGACCCGCCACGCTGCCCGCCCGCTGAGCCGGCCGGTCGCGGGGCGCCGTCCTGGCCCGGCGACCCCGGCAGCAGGTCCGACGGCCCGTGCACGCCGCCCGGCCGTCCCGGCCCGGCGGTCCGGTTCATCGCCGCCCCGGCCCACGAGGAGACCTCATGCCCACGCCCACCCTCCGACGCACCGCCGCGCTGCTGACAGCGGGCGCTCTCACGATCCTGCCCCTGCTGCCCGCCTCCGCGCACGACGAGCTCACCGCCGTCTCGCCCGAACCCGACTCCGTCCTGACCACCGCGCCGGAAGAGATCGAGCTCACCTTCTCCGGGGAGGTCATGGACATCGGCCACCAGATCCTGGTCACCGACTCCGAGGGGCGCTCCGTGACGGACGGCCCGCTCGAGCCCGAGGGGAACCGGATCGTCCAGCCCCTGACCGGGGCCGGGACCGACGACGAGACCTACCGCGTCGTCTGGCGCGTCGTCTCCAGCGACGGGCACCCCATCGAGGGGACCTTCACCTACGACGTCGGCTCCGGCCTCGAGCCCACGGCGGACCCGAGCGCCGCGGTGGAGGACTCCGCCGATCGCGCCCAGGGCGTCGCGGACCGCGCCTCGTCCGGGAACGTCCCGCTCTGGCTCGTCGCCGTCGCCGGCGGGGCCGTGGCCCTCGCCGTGCTCGGACTGGTGAGCCTCGTCTCGAGCCGGCGCCGCAAGGGCTGAACCGCCCGGGGACCGTCCCGGCGCCGCACCGTCCGACCCGCCGGCCGCCAGGGCTGGGCCGGGGGAGGGTCCGTGGGGACAAGCTCCTCGGGCACCGGGGCCCGCGTGTGGGATCCGGCACACGTGCACGGGCCGGTGTGCGCGGAGGGGGACAATGGAGACGGGCCGCCCCGTCGTCGGGGGGCGGATGAAGGAGACAGACCATGAGTTCGAGGACGGCCGAGCGCGCCGACCACGGCACCGCCGCCCGGCCGGACGGCCGGGGGATCGACCCCTGGTGGCTCGCGTCCGTGCCCGTCGTGGCCCTCACAGCTCTCGTCCTGGCGATGCTGTGGACCGGGTCCGGCGCGGCCCGGCTCGCTGCCGACCCCGGGGCACTGGTCCGCTGGGGGCTGCCCGCCGCCGAGCTCGTGCACAACGGCGCGCTGGTGGTCGTCATGGGCGCCCTGCTGTTCGCGGTGGGCGTCGTCCCGACCGCCCGCGACGGGCGCCGCCGGGAGGCCCGGGACCGCGCCTCCGCCCCCGAGCACCCGTTGTTCAGCAGCACCATGCGCCTCGCCGAGGCCGCGGCCGTGGTCTGGACCGTGGCCGCGGTGGCCGTGCTCGTCCTGTCCTACTCCGACGTCGCGGGTGTGCCCGTGGGCGGGGACGGGACCTACACCCAGCAGCTGCTGCACTACACCACGGACATCCCCACGGGGCAGGCCCAGGCGGCGATCGTCGTGGTGGCCGCCGTCGTGACCACCCTGGTCTTCGGGATCCGGGCCCTGCTCGGGCTGCTCCTGACCCTGGCCCTGTCCTGCGCGGCCCTCGTCGCCATGGCCCTCAACGGGCACTCCGCCGGCGGCAACGACCACATGGGTGCCGTCAACTCCCTGGGCCTGCACCTGCTGGGCGCGGGGCTCTGGACGGGGGGTCTCGTGGTGCTCGCCTGGCTCTCCCCGCGGCTGAGCGCCCCGGACGCCGGCACCGGCACGCTGCCCGAGGGCGCCTCCCGGGGCCGTCCGTCGGCCGGCTCGCGGCGTCGCGTGCCCATCGCGGCGGTGGTCCTGCGCCGCTTCTCCGCGGTCGCCCTCGGCGCCTTCCTCCTCGTCCTGTTCTCCGGGACGGTCAACGCGGGCGTGCGCGTCGGCTCCTGGGAGCAGCTGTTCAGCGGCTACGGGTGGCTCGTGCTGGTCAAGACCGTCCTGACGCTGGGCCTGGGCCTCGCGGGCCTCGCCCACCGCCGGTGGCTGGTCCCCGCGCTTGAGACCGGCCGGCTCACGGCCCGCCGCGCCGTGTGGCAGCTCGTGCTGGGGGAGCTGCTGGTGATGGGCGCCGTCATGGGCGTCGCGGTGGCTTTGTCCCGGACGGCCCCGCCGGTGCCCGAGGAGCTCGCCCCGGACGCCTCCCCGGCGCAGATCCTCACCTGGTACGAGCTGCCGCCCGAGCCCACCTCGGCCTCGTGGCTCACCACGTGGCGCGTCGATTGGCTGTGGCTCGCGGTGTGCGTGTTCCTCGCGGTCGTCTACCTCTGGGCGTTCGCGCGCGTGCGCCGGCGCCGGGACTCCTGGTCCGTGCTGCGCACCCTCTCGTGGCTCGCCGGGCTCGGGGTGCTGTTCTACATCACCTCGGGCGGGTTCGCCGTCTACGGCCGGGTCCTGTTCTCGGCGCACATGGTCGAGCACATGGCGCTGACCATGGTCGTGCCGATCTTCCTGGTCCTGGGCGCGCCGGTCACCCTGCTGCTCAAGGCCCTGGAGTCCCGCCCGGACGGCACCCGAGGACCCCGCGAGTGGATCCTGCGGCTCGTGCACTCCGGCTTCGGCAAGGTCGTGACCCACCCGATCTTCGCGGCCGTGAACTTCGCCGGGTCGATCGTGGTCTTCTACTTCACGCCGCTGTTCCACTTCACGCTGCACTACCACGTGGGCCACGTGTTCATGGTCGTGCACTTCTTGATCACCGGGTACCTGTTCATGCTCGTGCTGATCGGCGTGGACCCCATCCCGTACCGCCCCGGCCACATGATGCGGCTCGTCCTGCTGCTGGCCACGATGGTCTACCACGCCTTCGTGGGGGTCGCGCTCATGGGCTCCGACACCCTGCTGCAGGCCTCTTGGTTCGGCAACACCGGCCGGGACTGGGGACGCACCGCGATCGAGGACCAGCAGCTCGGTGGGGCCCTCATGTGGGGGATCGGCGAGTTCCCCACCGTCGTCGTCGCCGTCGTCGTCGCGATCATGTGGGCGATCGAGGGCACGAAGGAGAACCGCCGTGCGGACCGCAAAGCCGACCGCACGGACGACGCCGAGCTCAAGGCCTACAACGACATGATGGCCGGGCTCGCGGACCGCGACGACCACGCCGCCCGACGCTGAGCCCGAGCCGCCCGTCCCGCCTCCCGCCCCGTCCTGCTCCGCCCCGAAAGGATCCCACCCATGCGCCTCACCTCCCGCGTCCGCGCCTCCGAGCTCCGGGGCCGCGCCTGGCTCAACACCGGCGGGAAGGAGCTCGACCTCGCCGCGCTGCGCGGCAAGGTGGTGGTCCTGGACTTCTGGTCCTTCTGCTGCATCAACTGCCTGCACGTGCTCGACGAGCTGCGCCCCCTCGAGGAGCGCTTCTCCGACGTCCTCGTCACGGTGGGCGTGCACTCCCCGAAGTTCGAGCACGAGGCCGACCCGGACGCGCTCGCTGCCGCCGTGGACCGCTACGAGGTCCACCACCCCGTGCTCGACGACCCCGGGCTGACCACCTGGGACGCCTACACGGCCCGTGCGTGGCCCACGCTCGTGGTCGTCGACCCGGAGGGCTACATCGTGGCGCACCTCTCGGGAGAGGGCCACGTCCAGGGCCTCGTCTCCCTCGTGGAGGAGCTCGTGGCCGAGCACGAGGCCCGGGGCACCCTGCACCGCGGCGACGGGCCGTACGTGCCCCGGCCCGCGCCCGAGGGGGACCTCCGGTTCCCGGGCAAGGTCCTGCCGCTGCCCGACGGCTCGTTCCTCGTCTCCGACACGGGTCACCACCGCCTCGTCCAGCTCGACAACGACCTCGAGACCGTCCGGCGGGTGATCGGCGCGGGGAAGGGCCACGAGGACGGCGACCCGGAGCGCGCGCGCTTCACCGAGCCCCAGGGACTCACCCTGCTTCCCGAGGAGGTGCGCGCGGCGGCCGGCTACGACGTGGTCGTGGCCGACTCCGTCAACCACCGGCTCCGCGGCGTGGACCTCGCCACCGGGCAGGTGCGCACGGTGGCCGGCAACGGGGTGCAGCGGCTGCTCGACGAGGAGCGCGCCCGCGGGGCGGAGCCGAACCACATCGACCCCGGTGCCGACCCGCTGGACGTGGCACTGTCCTCCCCGTGGGACGTCGTGTGGTCCGCGCGGGCCGACCGGCTCGTGGTGGCCATGGCGGGCACCCACCAGCTGTTCTCGTTCGACCCGCGGACCGGCCGGCTCGCCGTGCTGGCGGGCACGGGGGACGAGGGGCTCAAGGACGGGTCCGCCGCCGCGGCATGGTTCGCGCAGTCCTCGGGACTCGCGGAGGACCACGAGGGCAACGTGTGGGTCGCCGACTCGGAGACCTCCGCCCTGCGCGTGCTCCGGTTCGACGACGACGGGGCCGTCGCGGTCGAGACCGCCGTGGGCGAGGGACTGTTCGACTTCGGCTTCCGCGACGGCGCCGCCGGTGAGGCCCGTCTGCAGCACTGCCTCGGCGTGGCCCAGCTGCCCGACGGGTCGGTGGCCGTGGCGGACACCTACAACGGCGCCGTGCGCCACTTCGACCCCCGGACCCGGCAGGTCGCCACTCTGGCCCGCGGCCTGGCCGAGCCCTCCGACGTGCTGCTGGACGTGTCGGGGGAGGAACCGCTGCTCGTCGTCGTCGAGGCCAACGCCCACCGCCTGGTGCGCGTGCCGATCCCAGCCGCCGCCCAGCGCGTCGACGAGGGGGCGTCGCGGACCCGGCGAGCGCGCACGAAGCTCGCTCCGGGCGCGCTCGCGATCGAGGTGCGCTTCGCGGCGCCGACCGGTCAGAAGCTCGACGAGCGGTGGGGCGACCCGACGCAGCTGAAGATCTCGTCCTCCCCCGAGGAGGCGCTGGCCGAGGGCGCCGGCACGGCCCAGGGCCTGCGCCGGCAGCTCGTGCTGGCGGACGGCGTCACCGAGGGCGTCCTGCACCTCACCGCGCGTGCTGCGGCGTGCGACGGCGAGCCGGGCGGGGAGATCCCCGATCACGCGGCGTGCCACCTCTACCAGCAGGACTGGGGCATTCCCTTCGTGCTGGACGCCGAGGGGGAGACCGAGCTGGTCCTGGACCTGCGCGGCGTCAACTGAGCCCGGTCGGCGGAACCCGGTCGGCGGAGCGCGACCGGGCGGTGCCGCGTGCGGCGGGCTCAGCCGCGCGGAGCGACCCGCACCGTCGATCCGTCGATGGTGAGGTCCGCGGCGACCTCGAACGGCACGCTGCGCTCGAGCCGTTCGACGTCCCCGGTGAAGAGGTCGAGGGAGTCGAAGGCGATCCGCGCGGTGCCCCAGGCCGGCTCCAGGGCCCAGCCCCTGCCGCCCTGGGAGCCCACGACGATCTCCGGGTCCGGATAGGACTCGATCGTCCACTCCACGTCCCCGGCGACCCGCCCGTCGAACTCGAAGGAGAACGGGCAGCCGGACGGGAAGAGGCTGCTCTGCTCCGCGCAGCCGTCCAGGTGCTCCTTCAGCTGCCGGTCCACCTCCTGCTCCAGGGTCTCGGTCGGCCGGGCCTCCAGGACGATCTCCGCCTGCTGGCCCGGGTCGGTCAGCACCGTGCGCACCGGATCGGCCGCCACCAGCTCGGACGTGTAGGAGGCCGTGTACACGCCCGGGAAGAACGCGGAGAACTCCGCGGAGGACTCCGGGAGGGCCACGGACATGCCGTTCACGTCCACCGAGGTCGCCCCCGGCAGGCTGACCGTCACCGTGGGGAGCGGGGTCTCGTCGAACGCCCACACCGTGAAGAAGCCCCACTGGGTGTCCACGGAGTGCAGTGCGAACTCGGAGCTGTGCCGCTCGTCGTCGAGGGTGTAGTCCGCGCGCACCACGGCCCGCTCGCCGTCGACCGAGACGGTGGAGACCTCGAGGTCCTCGAGGGTCTCGGCCGAGGCCTCCAGCGGGTCGCCGTCGAGCATGGCCGCGTTGGCGTCCGGGACGCGGGCGTTGAGCAGCCCCAGCGCCCTGCCCCCGTGCCCGTCCCGCAGGTCCTCGAAGTACGCCCGCACGTCCGTCTCCGGGCCGTACATGTACTTGTTGACCAGCGCGATGGTGACGGCGGCGGCCGCCACCCCGAGCAGCACGAGGAACAGCCAGGCCCCGAGGGCCTTCAGCACGCGGACGTTGGACTCCATCCGATCACGCTAACCGATCGGCTCCTCACCTGCGCGTGCACCGGGCCGGGGGAGCCCGCCCGGACGGCACGGTCCGTCCCGGACGGGTACGCTACGTGCCGCACCCCTTCCCGTGTCCGATCCCGTCCGAGTTCCCGTCCGCGTCCCCGTTCCCGTCTGGAGCTGACTCCCCATGGCCGACTCCGTCCGTCAGGTCCCTGAGAAGTACGGGACCGTCCGCGCCGTGCTGCGTCCCCGGCTGGGCTCATACGGCCGGCGCCTGCTCTCGTGCCTGGGCCCGCTGCTGGTGGGCGTGGTGCTCGTCCTCTTCCTCTGGACGCGGCGGCCGGCCCCCGGCGTCGCAGTGGTGGTGCTCGCGATCGTGCTCCTCGCCGCCGCCGCGTGCTGGCTCCGGCTCCGTCCCGTGCTGGTCGTCCGCACGGACAGCCACGTCCTGCGCTCCCGCACCGTGGGCTTCGCCGCGACGCCGCTCGCGGAGGTGGAGCACGTCGTCACGGTCGGCGCCCTGCACCGGTCGTCCGGCGCTCCGCGACCGGCCGCCCGCTCCCACCTGTGGGCCGCGGGCCGCTCGGGCCGTCGTGTCCTGGGACTCGACGGCGCGGTGTGGGACGCCCGCGCACTCGAGGACGTCGCCGCGGCGCTGGGCGCACCCCGGACCCACCTCGAGCGGGCGACGGCGCGGGAGGCCGCGGCCCGCTGGCCCCGGCTCGTGCCCTGGGGCCTCCGGCACCCTCGGCTGCGCTCCGCCGCGTCCTCCTCGGGCCTGCTCGCCGTCCTCGCCCTCGTGGCGTGGTTCTCGCTCGGCCTGCCGGGCACCGGCTGAATCCCCGGGCGCCGGCTGGTCCTCCGGGTACCGGTTGAACCCCCGGGCGCCGGCCGAGGTCCCGGCCCGGCGCCCGGACCCGCCGCCGGCACAGTGGTCGTGGCTTCGGCGCCGGAGCCCCCGCTCCGGCGCACCGGTCCGTGCTCCGGCACCGGAGCTCCGCACGCGCGGGAGCCCGCCGCCCCGGGAGAGGGCGGCGAGCTCCTCGAGCGCCGGGCGGAGCGCTGGGTGCTCAGCCGGCGGCGGCCAGCTCCTGGCGCGCCCGCTCGATCTCGGCCTTGCGCTCATCGACGGCCTCGCGGGTCAGCTCGGCACCGGCCTCCTCGTCGCGGGTCAGGTTCGCCCCGGTCTCGGGATCGAAGACGTGCATCCGGCGGGTGTCGACCCAGATCCGGCCCTTCGTCCCCCCGCGGATCCGGGAGGTGGCGTCCAGGGAGACGACGATCTGCGGGTGCATCTCGTCCCCGTCCAGCTCCTGCGCCAGCTCGTCGAGCTTCGCCTTCACCGAGTCGTCCTGCCGGTAGTTGATGTAGCCGTACTGCTCGTTGCCCATCCACTCCGTGTGGGTGAACTCCGTGTCGAAGACGGTGCCGCGGGAGGCGACCGCCTCGTCCACGAACTTGGCATCGTTGAAGTGCTCGGGACGCAGGCCGAGGAGCACGATCGATCCGTCCGTGGGCAGCTTTCCGGCGGCCTTCTCGGGGACCGGGATGTCGCCCAGCGGGGTGTCGAACAAGTTGCCCTTCACGTGCGCCGGGAGGAAGTTCATCGACGGGGAGCCGATGAACCCCGCCACGAACAGGTTGGCCGGCTGCTCGTAGAGCTCCCGGGGCGAGGCGATCTGCTGCAGGATGCCCTTCTTGAGCACCGCCACGCGGTCGCCGAGGGTCATGGCCTCGGTCTGGTCGTGGGTCACGTAGACGGAGGTGATGCCCATCCGGCGCTGGAGCTGGGCGATCTCCGTGCGCATCTGGCCGCGCAGCTTCGCATCCAGGTTGGACAGGGGCTCGTCGAACAGGAACGCGTCGGCGTCCCGCACGATCGCCCGGCCCATGGCCACGCGCTGACGCTGACCGCCGGAGAGGTTGGCCGGCTTGCGCTCGAGGTGGTCGTCGAGATCCAGGGTCGACGACGCCGTGCGCACCTTACGGTCGATCTCCTCGTCGGAGAACTTGCCCTTGGACAGCCGCAGCGGGAACGCGATGTTCTCATACACGGTCAGGTGCGGGTAGAGCGCGTAGTTCTGGAACACCATGGACAGGTTGCGCTCCCGGGGCTCCTTCTCGTTGACCCGCTGCCCGTCGATCAGGAGGTCCCCGGAGGTGATGTCCTCGAGACCCACGATCATGCGCAGCAGCGTGGACTTGCCGCAGCCGGAGGGGCCCACGAGGATGAGGAACTCGCCGTCGGCGATGTCGATCGACACGTCGTTGACGGCAGGGAAGCCGTCACCGTACTTCTTGACGAGGTGGTTGAGGGTGATGGATGCCATCTGGTTCTCAGTCCTTCGGTCGGTTCGGGAAGATGCGGGGGCGGGGCGGGCTCAGCCCTTGACCGCGCCCTGGGTGAGGCCGGAGACGATCTGGCGCTGGAAGAGCAGCACCAGCAGCACCACCGGGATGGTGACGATGATGGCCGCCGCGGAGATCGCGCCCGCCGGATCCTCGAACTGCGAGGCGCCGGTGAAGAACGCCAGCGCTGCCGGGACGGGCCGCGCCGCCTCGGTGGAGGTGAGGCCGATGCCGTAGACGAAGTCGTTCCACGCGATGAAGAACGCGATGATCGCCGTGGTGAACACCCCCGGCAGGGCCAGCGGCACGATCACCTTGGTGAACGCCTGCCAGGTGGTGGCGCCGTCGACCTGGGCCGCCCGCTCGAGGTCCCACGGGATCTGCTGGAAGAACGCCGTCAGCGTCCAGATCGAGATCGGCAGGGTCAGCGAGAGGTAGGGGATGATCAGGCCGGGCCACGTGTCGTACAGCCCGATCTGGCGCCACAGGTTGAACAGCGGAGTCACGATCGAGACGACGGGGAACATGGACACCGCCAGGGCGACCGTGAGGATCATCTTCTTGCCGGGGAAGTCCAGGCGGGCGATCGCGTAGGCGCACAGCGTGGCCAGGACCACGGCGATGGCCGTGGCGATCAGGCAGATGCCGATCGAGTTCCGCAGCGAGGGCAGGAACAGGTCGCGGGCCGAGCCCACGAAGAGCGACGAGTAGTTCTCGCCGACCCAGTCGGTGGGCAGGAACTTCCCGGAGGTCAGGTCCGACGGCGCCTTGAAGGACGTCATGAGGATCGAGAGGACGGGGAACAGGGCGTAGATCAGGACCAGGACCGAGACGACGGCCCAGCCGACCTTGTGCTTGGTGGACATGGGCGGTTACCTTCCCTTCCCGGCGCCGGCGAGGTCGACCTTGAACACCTTGATGGCGAGGAAGGCGATCAGCAGCACGCAGACGAACAGGATCACGGAGATTGCCGAGCCGAGCCCGATCTCCAATCGGCCGATGGACGTGCGGTAGGCCAGCAGGGACAGCGTCTCCGTGCCGTACTGGCCCTGGGTCATGATGAAGATGTTGTCGAAGATGCGGAAGGCGTCCAGGGCGCGAAACACGACCGCCACCATGATCGCCGCCTTCATGTTGGGCAGGATCACCCGGGACATCCGCTGCCACCAGGTGGCGCCGTCCACCCGGGCGGCCTCGGTGTACTCGCTCGGCACCTGGGCCAGGCCGGAGAGCAGCAGCAGCGAGATGAACGGCGTGGTCTTCCAGATCTCGGAGGCCATGATCACGAACAGGGCCGACCAGGTGTTGGAGAACCAGTTGAAGTCCGGGCCGATGCCCGGGACCCAGGAGAACCAGTTGTTGATGTAGCCGGTCGTGATGTCGAACGCGTAGAACCAGGCGAAGGCCGAGACCACGGTGATGATGCCGTAGGGCACCAGGATCGCGGTGCGCAACAGGCCCCGGGTGTTGCGGATCGCGTTGTTCATCACGAGGGCCAGCGCGAAGCCCAGGACGAGCTCGACGACCACGGTGACGACCGTGATGAGCACGGTCACGCCCAGGTCACGCCAGAACACGATGTCGGAGAGGACCGTGGCGTAGTTGCCGAAGACGACGAACTCCTTGTTCCCCGGGTCGGTGAGCCGGAAGGAGAACAACGAGTCCCACAGCGCCTGCAGGATCGGGTACATGGTGACCAGCAGCATCACGATGAACGCCGGCCCGGCGAGCATCCAGCCGAGCTTGCGCTCCGAGCGGGCGCGGTCGGACATCACCGGCTTGGAGCTGCGGCGCCCGGTCACGGGCGCGGGTGCGGCCTCTCGGGGGCCCGTGCCGGGAGCGTTGGGGTTGACGACGGTGCTCATAGCAGCTGGTCTCCCTTCAGGACGGCCTCGATGAACTCTGAGGTCTCACGGGGCGTGTTCTCGGTGACGGAGGCCGGCGGGGTCCATTCCTGCTGGATGGCCGTGGAGACCTCGTTGTAGTAGGGGGTCTGCGGGCGGGGCGCCGCCTGGTCGAGGGACTCCCGGATCGTCTCGTACATCGGGAAGGCCTCCCGGACCTCCGGGTCCTCGTAGGCGGCCTCGGACGCCGCCGGGTTGCCGTTGCTCACGAAGTAGTACGCCTGGTTCTCCGGCTGGACGATGCACTCCACCGCCTCCCACGCCAGTTCCTGGTGCTCGGACGTGGCGCCCACGCCCAGGTTGATCCCGCCCAGCGGGGGAGCGGAGGGCTGGTCGGCGTCCACGCGCGGCCAGAGGGCCCAGCCGATGTCGTCGAACATGGACTGCTCGACCGTCCCGCCCTCCACGGCCGCGGCGGTGGCCGCGTAGATGAAGGGCCAGTTGACCATGAAGGATCCGTCGTCGGACTGGAACTGGGCCATCGTCGAGCCCTCGTCCGAGGTGGGCAGCCCGGGCCCGCCGAGCCCGTCCCGGCCGATGGTGCCGACGATCTCCGCGGCCTTGGCCGCGGCGTCCGAGTCCATGCCGATGACCACCTCGTCGGCCGGGGCCTCGGGGTTCTCGATGATGTCGCCGCCGGCGGACTTGATCAGGCCGTTGACCCACACGGTCATCGACTCGGCCGACGTGCCCTGCACCCCCAGGTACTTGTCCTGCTCGCGGGCGGCGTCCATGATCTGCTTCCAGGTCACCGGCTGGTCCATGTTCAGGCCGGCAGCCTCCGCCACGGACTCCCGGTACCAGAGCAGCTGCGTGTTGGCCCAGAACGGCACCGAGACCAGCTCGTCCTTCCACTTCGCGCCCTCGAGCGGCCCGGCCAGGACGTCCTGGGTCGTGGCCTCCTCGACGTCACCCGGCACGGGAGTCAGGAAACCCGGCTCGGCCAGTTCGGGGATGAAGGGCGGGTCCAGGCTCATGATGTCCATCGACCTGTCCCCGGCGGCGAGCCGCCGGGCGAGCTGCTCGCGCTGCGACGCGGCGTCGCGCGGGAGCAGCGCGGTCTCGATGTTGTACCGGCCGCCGGACTCCTCGGAGCACTGCTGGGCGAGCTCCGCCTGGCCGCCGGCATCGGGGTTGATGTACCAGGTCAGGGTGGGGGTGCCGCCGGCATCGGCGTCACCGCATCCCGTCAGGAGCAGGGCGCCCACGGCGCCGAGCGCTGCGGCGGCGCTGAGCCGCCGCCTGCCCGGTGCTCTATGGGGGTGTGAGGTGGTGGTCAACGGTCGTTCCTCCCCTTCGGCGATGTGGCGGTCCGCGAGGGGCGTCGAGGGGATCCTGTGGGACCCGGTCGGCGGGACGGTCGGCGACAGGTGCTGCCCGTCGACCACCCCTGCACGGAGCCTTCAGTCTATGAGTGGTCTACCTCACAGACCAGTAACCTGAGGGTTTGCCCCGGCGCGCCTCGGTGCGTCTGTCCGCGCCCGCCCGTCCGGCGGGGCCGGGACCGGTCCCGGCGCCGGAAGAATCACGAGAGCAGCAGGGCCACGACCGCCATGGTCAGCATCGCGATCACCGTGGTCAGCAGCACGGTGTCGCGGCA
>NZ_JBHZTC010000011.1:0-133268 GCF_042879195.1 Kocuria nitroreducens | reverse complement strand
CATCCTGTGACGAGGAGCCCGTTCCTCATCTCAGCGACGCACCCGCGCCAAGAACCTCATGCCCCACAACAACTAGAGCCATCCCCCGGCAGCCCTGACCCGGTGGCGCGAATTGACCACAGACACCGACACCGACGCAGATCACGAACGGATCGAGGTACTCCCGATAGCACCTGTCGCCCACCGGCTCATCGTCTCCGGAGCCGTCACCTGTCTGGCCGGGATCCTGTTCAGCATGGTGGCCGCGACCCTGGTGGGCTCGCTCCATCAGGCCCTTCCCCCGCAGACCGTCATCGCCGGGGCGATCATCGAGTTCGTCACCGGTGTGGTCAATGTCTGCCTGGCACCGCTGGGCACCGCCCTGATCGCTGTCGGCATCCCCCTGCGGATGCCCGAGCGCCGATTCGATCTGGCCCACCTCACGCGGGAACAGGCCCTGCCCGCGGACACATGGCGGAACCCCTGCTGCAACGTCGAGAGCCGATCGCCGGACCAGTTGCCGCATTCTGCGCCTGGGGCGCTTCCAGTGTTCCAGCCGGCCAGGACCCCTGACGTGGCTACGTCACCACTGACCACCCCATCGTTCCCGAATGCACATCACTGTGTAGCGTGGCACGCAGACAGCTCACGGGAGGGGCGAGGCCCTCGAACGCATCCGGGCGGCGCTGGCGGACTCGGACCCCCAGGTCCGCGTGGATGGCTCCGTCGTGCAGGTGGTCCGTGGTTCCGACGTCACGTTCCGCCGGCGAGGCACAGCCTCCGAGATCGGGTGGCAGGCGATGCCCCTGCTGGTGACCTTCCACGGCACCGCCAGCCCCTCGGGGTGTCAGATCACCGCCGCGGCCCGGGACGACCTCGGGTGGTGCCCAAAACCTCCGGCGGCCTTCGTGGCCGATGAGATCCTCAAACGGAACACCGCTCTGATCCGACGTGAGAGACGGGTCATCGGACAGTGAGCCCGAAGACCACGACATGAATCACTACGACCGCGACAGGAAGATCACCATGGGCGGCACCAGGGACCGGCGCACAAAGCAGGTACAACTGTTGTCTGGGCTCCTGGCCATCGGGATGGGCCTGGTCTCCGTCGTGGCGAACTGGCCCTACCTGCTCGGTGCCACGGGCCAGGACCGGGGAGTGGCCTGGTTCGCGGGAGGGTCCGGGGCGGCGGCCATCGCCGTCGGAGCGTGGGTGCTGCGCGGGCCCCGAAGCCGCGGCAAAGATCTTGTGCTCACCCGCCGACAGTGGCGGTACGGATTCGCGGCCCTGATGGTGTCATTCCTCGCCGCCCTGATGGCGGCGGTCCTCAGCCTCCCGCAGCCGCAGGTGTTGACCGGAGTTCAGTCCTTGCTGATGATCACCGTTCTCCTGCAGCTCTTCGTGGTCCAAGGCAGCGAGGAAGACCACGTCGTGGCGTTCAGCGAGGCCCAGCACCGGACGTGGCGGCGTGGCATCGCCTGTCTGATGGCCATCGGCCTTCTGGCCATCGCCGGTGCCATCGCACTGGCCGTGGCAGGCAACATGATCGGAGCGGACTTCCTGATCCCCTTCGGGGTGATCTTCCTGGTGTTCGCCACGATGATGAGACGCCAGCTCATCCGACGCCAAGACGAAGCCCCGCGCAACACGCACTGAACAGGGATGCGCGTCAACAAGCCGGAGCGCATTCGGAACCCTCACGGCATCCTCCTTGGCCGGGACAGGGGATCCCGTCGAAGGACCCCCTGTCCGGCCCTGCATCGTGATCGCGAATGTGTGTTTGGCGGCCCACCACCCTCCTCGACAAGCAGGAAACATCCGACCCAGGCCTCGGACAGGATCGACGGGCATCCCAGTCGCCGGTGCAAGCAGCTCGCGCTCCGCCTTCACGCGAAGGACGCTTCCGCCACACCAGTCGCACCGGAGTGCCGGATGCGCGCACGTTCGTGGAGACGGTGCTCCCGGCGCCCGTGGACAGCCGCGACCACCCCGCAGCCGGGCTGCTCCGCCGGGCCGGGGGCCGTCTCGATCGTCGGCGTCGTCGCCACCGGGCTGTGCTCGACGGTGAGCACGCGGACGTCGGGCCGGTCGAACAGCGTGCACGCGGGAGCGCCTTCAGCGTGAGACATGTCGAGGCCTTCAGGACGGTGAGCTTCAGCACCTCCCGTCCTGGAGACCTCGACGCCTCTCCACCGGCAGCGGCACGCGCACCGTGACATCACGACACCCACGTCGAAGGACGAAGACCCGGTGATGGGCCCTAGGTCAAGCGGAAGGGTCCGGGTGATCTCCCATCTGTTGCCCACGGCGGCTCGTCCGCTGGTCGGTCGCCTCCCAGACTTAGGTGACGCCCCAGCCGCGAAGGGTGGTGTGACATTTCCAGTGGTTGGGTAACGATCCGGGGCAGGTCAGCCGACCGGTCCGGAAGGTCGTCCTACGCTGGGGATACCGCCTGGCCCATGAGTTCATCGAGTCCGGTGCGTGATCCGGGGCCGTGGATCGGCCCGTCATCTCATCGGTTCCTTTGCCTGTGCGTGCTGCCGGGATGTGCCCTCGCGGTGAAGTGCGGCGTAGGGGTCGACATCGTCGTCCATGACGACTGAGCCTGAAGCACTGTTCTCTGGGTGCAGGGACCTCACCGGAGGTGACCTGCGCCGATCGAGAGGGAAACGAAGATGTCATCACCCGCACGATCCACGCGTCACACGTTCGCCGCCGCCACCGCGGTGGTGCTCCTCTTCGGGACCGGCGGAGCAACCGCCGCCCCGCCCTCCACGGCCGGGCCGGCAGCCACCCCGGCCGCTTCAGCGACACCGTCGGCTTCGGCCACGGATGCTGACGCCTGTGTGGCCGATGTCGACGACGTCGTCACCCGGGAACCCTCCTCACGAATGGCCGCGCCGCTGCCCGAGGAGCTGGCGACGAAGTTGGATGCCGCCGCCCGGGCCTCGTTCGGCCAGGCCTCCGCGCCCGGTGCCGTTGTCGGGGTCTCCTCCCCGGAGGGCACCTGGACGGCCGCCTACGGGGTGGCCGACCCGGCCACCGGGGAACCCATGGAGGTGGGCGTGCACACGCGCATCGGGTCGGTCACCAAGCCCTTCACCGCCACCCTGATCCTGCAGCTGGCCGAGGAGGGACAGCTCTCCCTGGAGGACCCCATCGCCGACTACATCGAGGGCATCCCCAACGGGGAGGAGATCACCCTGCGGCAACTTGCGGACATGACCAGCGGTGTGGCCAGCTACACCCGCAGCGCCCAGTTCACGGACCGCTTCTTCGCGGATCCGGAGCAGGTCTTCACCCCGGAGGAACTGGTCGCCGTCGGCGTCTCGGAATCCCCCCTGTTCGCCCCCGGTGAGCAGTTCGACTACTCCAACACCAACTACATCCTGCTGGGCCTGATCATCGAGCAGGTCACCGGCCAGCCGGTCGGGGAGGTCCTGGAGGAGCAGATCTTCGACCCTCTGGAGCTCGACGAGACCACCTGGCCCGGGGCGTCCGCCGAGATGCCGGCCCCTTACGCGCAGGGCTTCACGCTCCAGGGCGACACCGCGACCCCTGAAGCCCCGGCCAACGCCACCCACTGGAACCCCACCTGGGAAGCCACCGCCGGGGCCCTGATCTCGGACGTGGACGACCTGCTGGTCTACGGCCGGGCCATGGGCACCGGGCACGGACTGCTGGAACCGGAGGCCCAGCGAGAGCGCCTCACCTCGTTCCAGCCCCCCGAGGGCGGCTACGGGCTGGGCTTCGGGTGCATCGACGGCTGGGTCGGGCACACCGGGACGCAGCCCGGCTACAACACCACCGTCTACTACGACACCACCACCGACACCACCGTGGTCGTGCAGGCCACCAGCGACATTCCCTCCGGGGACTGCCCGGAGTCCCCGGTGCTGGCCGATGACCCCAGGACCCTGCCATGCGCCACTCCGGCCACACGGATCTTCGCCGAGGTCTCCACCGCCCTGGGCCACACCTTCACGCCCAACCCAGAACGCTGACTATGGCCGTCGCAATACCTCGGTGAGCGATACGATGCCGAGCGCAGCTTGGCGACCGCGGAATCGGGGCGAAATCCGCCGGACGGAAGTTCCACCGGATGGGAGAGCTCCCGTCAGTTGACGGCCGCGAGATCATCCCTATGTATAGCGGAAGGAGCGAGCCGCTCCATCCGCTTTCCGCAGTCGATCCAACATCCAACGGGTCAACTCCGAAGTGGCCGTAGCCTCCTTGACCCTGTAGGCGCAGGACGTCGTCAAGAAAACCCAGGCACAGCGCCGCAGACCATCGAGGCCATCACGATGTCAGCGATTCCGACGGGCTTGTTGCCGCAGGTATCGAAAGGTCCTAGCAGAGACCTCCGGTCTCAGGCCTGCCGGCCGTCGAGTGGTCACACTTGGGTCGGTTCGTTCGTCGAGCATGGGACAGAGCGAACGAGGAGAAGATGGAAAGGTGGGCAGGGTGGAGCACACGGAGGTCTTCGAGACGGAGCGGCCGCGTCTGTTGCGCCTGGCCGCTGGGGTGCTGGCCGACCATGCCGAGGCCGAGGACGTGGTGCAGCAAGCTTGGTTGCGGCTGCACCGGTACCAGGCCGAGATCGAGAACCCGCCGGCCTGGTTGACAACGGTGACCACCCGGCTGTGCCTGGACCGGTTGCGGGCACGCACCCCGGTCCCCGCGGCCGAGATCGAGCCGGCGCAGACCGCCCCGGACCCGGCTGAGGACGTCGTGCTCGCTGAGGCCGTTGGCGTGGCTCTCCAACTGGTGCTCGACCGGCTCTCACCGAAGGAGCGGGTCGCGTTCGTGCTGCACGACAGCTTCGGCTTCGAGTTCACCACGATCGCCGCGGTCCTCGACACCACGCCGGTGGCCGCGCGCAAGCTGGCATCGCGCGCCCGAGCCAAGGTCTCCCGAACCGCTCCCGAGGGCCCGGCGGCCGACTGGGAAGTCGTCGACGCGTTCATGGCCGCTGCCCGCCAGGGCGACTTCCAGCGCCTGGTGCTCCTGCTGGCACCGGACGTTGTCGTGACGGCCGATGACGCCGCGATGCTGGCCGGCACCCCGGGGCGGATCCGGGGCCGGGAGGAGGTGGCGACGTTCTTCAACGGCAGCGCCCACGCTGCGCTTCCGGTGTTCGTCGGCACCCGCCCCGCCGCCGCGTGGTTCCACCGCGGTCAGGCGAAGGTTCTGTTCGACTTCACCGTCTTCGACGGCCAAGTCACCCACATCACCTTCCGCGCCGCACCCGAGGTGTTGGGGCAGGTGGTCCGACGCGACGGGGAACAACGACTCGACTGATCCCACCGGTCGTCACATTTGCCTCCTGCCAACCGTCAGAGAGTCGAACACCAACACACCGGCCCAGACCCGAGGAAGGGAACCGAAGATGAAGATCATGACCTGCCGCCAGCTGGGAGGCCCCTGCGACCTCGAACACCGCGGCGAGACGGCCGACGACGTCATCGCCGCTCAGGACCGCCACCTCAAAGAAGCCGTGAAGGCCGGTGACACCGCCCACCACCAGGCGCGCGAGGCGATGAAAGGGCGCTGGCGGCGTCCCAAGCAGTCGCTGGGCTGGTACCGCGACATGAAACAGGCCTTCGCCGACCTCCCCGAGAACTGACCCCGCCCCGCAACACTGCAGCGCTGATACGAGAGGACGAGCCCCATGACAACCACGACGAAGCCGGCAGTTACCCCACCAAGCCGTGACACAGCAGGCCCATTCTCTGCCCCCCGCCGTGACTTCAGGCGGATCCAGGAAGTACCTGGTGGGGTGGTGCACGACCTGCCGGCGGACCTGCGCCAAGCCCTCAGCACCGACGCCACGGTCCTCGCCGCATGGAGAGACATCACGCCCCTGGCGCGCAACGAGTTCATCTGTTGGATCGAGGACGCCAAGCAGGCGGCCACCCGACAGCGACGCATCCGCCGTGCTCAGGAAGAACTCGAGGGAGGCCAACGCCGACCGTGCTGCTGGCCAGGATGCACACACCGCGAACGCACCGGTGGATAGCACCGGAGACCAGTGTGGACGGGTGCCCCACACCGGACCTTCACCCGGAACGCCGCTCCTGGGAACAAGTCCGGTAGCCGGGCCATATGTAAAGCGGAGGAGTGTCGGTAGAGCCCCTGCTGGTCGTGTGCTTCGGTACTTGCCGTCTCCCTGCGGAGCGCCCCAGAGGCAAGCCGGGTCGCGGATGACACCTGATGGTGCAGCAGTCCCCATGACGCCGGAACCTTCTCGGTGGCTGAAGAATCCGGCAGTCCAGACGCGTCCCGCCCGGGTGGGAGCGCTCACCAGGAACCCGAACGTGGGAACACAAGTGTCCGATGATGATCACGCCTCCAGATCCCGTGACCGGGTGCGACAACCAGCGGCCGATTGCCGTTGGAGATTCTCGATGCTGATCGCGGCAGATCAGTTCCTCCCTTCGCGGACATCCTTCCCCTGTTCGGCGAACTCCTTGAAATCCTGCATGTGCTGTTGCGACTGCTTGTGGAAGGCACCGGGCATCAGAAGCCCCACCAGCCGCATCAGCAGGCCGCTGAACCGGTATTCGCTCTCGCTCTCCCAGAGCGTCGTCTTCGGATCAGCTTCGGTCAGCCGATCGCGCACAACGCTCCACATGCCCGCGCCGACGATCTCGCGGTCGAAGTGAACGACGACCCCTTCGGGGGTCCCGTGCAGGTCTGCCGGCTCCCGCCTCGTGATCGTTTCGGTGCACTCGATCTTCCGCTGCCCCATCTGCATCACGATCCGTGACGTGGTACCGAGCTGCCCGTGGATCCCTCTCAGCGGCTCGTGCAGCACCAAGCCCCGCAGCCACTTCTGCAGGTGTGCCGGGTCCGCCAGCAGCTGCGCCACCCTCTCCCGCGGCAGGGCGATCTCGATCGAGTTGGTGTACTTCATGGTGCGCATTCCTTCCAGCTGTGGGACTGTCCCGAACGTCCTGCGCAACACCGTCCAGCGAAGCGTTCAACGCGACACCCTATAGATCCGCCGGCTGATGCCCTGACCAGTTGAGGCCGCCACCGTTGGAGATCCTGCCGAGGGGGCAGCGAAGCCCACTGTGGTGTTCGCCGTCATGTGGCGGACATCCTTCGACGCTCCTCGGCGGCCTGCTCCCGCCGGTGACGCCGGCGGCCGTGGTCGCCGGCGTTCCGTTGGTCGATGGTCACGCGACCATTGACTTGTCGTCAACGCCCTTGCAGTTCCTCGGCGAGCATCACGATGATGCCGCTGGGGCCGCGGACGTAGGCGAGCTTGTAGGCATCCCCGTAGGTCGCCACGCCGCGCAGCGGGTGGCAGCCGTGCCGCGCGGCGATCCGAAGCGCCTCGTCCATGTCGTCGACCGAGAAGGCGACGCGGTGCATGCCGATCTCGTTGGGCCGGGTGGGCTCCGTCTCGATCGCCTCGGGGTGGATGTACTCGAAGAGCTCGAGGCGACCGTTGCCGTCCGGGGTCTGGAGCATGGCGATGTTGGCATGGTTGCCGTCGAGGCCAACGGCGGTGTCCGCCCACTCGCCGCTGACCGTGTCCCGGCCCAAAACGGTCAACCCGAGGTCGGTGAAGAAGGCGATCGCCGCTTCGATGTCACGGACGGCGATGCCGACGTTCTCGAACTTGATGGGCATGCCCTGCATGTTACCGAGCCGCGGGGATCTGTTCAGGCCGACGCCTCCTCACGTTCCGAGAAGCGCAACCCCCATCGCACCTCCGCATCGTGGGTGATCAGCTGGGGGTGTGGTCGGTGTGAGAGTCGGGAGGTCGCCTTCTTCACCAGGGTCCGGGGCGGCGGCGGATCGGGGCGAAGGTCTCGGGCTGGTCGGTGACGTGGAAGTCGGTGATCAGCCGCGCGCACAGGCCGGGTTTTTCGACCAGCACTCCGTGGGAGGCGTGCGGGACCACGGCCAGCTCCCCGCGGGGCAGGGCCCGGTACATGGCCACGGCGTGCTCGAGGCGGACCTCGTCGTCGTCGCCCAGGAGGACGAGCACGGGGATCTCCAGGCTCGCCAGGTCCGCGTCGGTGAAGGCTGGTTCCGCCGCGTGCATCTGGGCCAGCTTGGCCACCACCTGCCCGTAGTGCTCGCGGCCATCAGGGGAGACCTCCCCGTAGGCCTCGGCCATGAACTCCGGCACCTGCGCTTCACCCTCGAGCACTCCCGGCTCCCACCCGTCGTGGTGGTAGACGCCGGCTACCACCACGAGGTCTCGGACCAGGTCGGGTCGCCTGATCGCCACGGTCAGGGCGATCACGGCCCCGTCGCTGTAGCCCAGCAGATGCACCGGGGTCCCTACCTCCTCGTCGAGGAAGGCGATGGTGTCCTCAGCCATCACCGCGTAGGAGAGCGGTCCCTCTTGGTCGGGGGTGTGGCCGTGGGCGCGCTGGTCGGGGGTGAGCACCCGGTACCGGCCGGCCAGTTCATCGACCAACGGTCCCAGGGCCCGGGAGTCCGTGCCACCGGGGTGCAGCAGCACGAAGGGGTGCCCCTCCCCCTGGGCGTTGAACCACAGTGCCACGGCTGGGCCGGTCGTCTTTTCGTTCATGGCATCAGTATCCTCACTCCCGAGGAAACCAGAGCAGCACTTCAGCCAGGTCCACCAGTCAGAACACCGACGAGTCGCCGGCCTCAGATGTCCTTACGGATGTCGCGAGGAACCGGAATGCATTGACGTGCCCGTACACCCCACCCGGACAAAATGCCCGCTCACGGGCGTGCCCACTGTGGGGCGAAGCCTACAGACCGATCTCGTCCAGATCGGCCCCGATGATCAGCCGGCCGCTGTACCCCTGCTGCGCCGCCTGCCACTTCTCGACCGGCCAGCTGCCGGGCACGAAGTGGTTGAGCACGAGCGTCGGGACACCAGCCTTCTCCGCAATAGCACCGACCTCTTCGACGGGAGTATGGGACTTGATGAGGTGCTGGAAAGCCGCCTCGTCCTCAGGGCTGCGGGGCTCCGGATAGCGCTGGTCCGCCCATTCGGTGGCGATCACCTCGTGCACCAGCACGTCCGCGCCACGTGCCATCCGAACCAGGTTCTCGCTCGGTCCGGTGTCGCCGGAGAAGACGACGCCGCCGTCCTCGGTGTCGAAGCGGAAGGCGAAGGACGGGAAGATCGGAGCATGCTGGACGAGGGTCGCTGAGACCTTCACCCGGTCGTCCTCGTAGAAGACCACCGGCTTCATCCGCGGGTGCGGATCGCCGTTCGGGTCGTCGACCAGCCGCTCCGGCAGGGGGATGTCGTGGCCGGCGAACATGTCCTGCGGGGCGGGCATCCCACCGTCGATGGCGCGGTCGTTGAAATCCGTGGCGAAGGCCCGCACGAGCAGGCCGACCATCTCCTCGGTGCCCGGGGTGGGATTGTCAGGGGCGGTGATGGGCGGCATCGGATGGGTGCCGGCCTTCGGCGGCAGGACCCCGCGGTTGCCAGGTCCCCATACCGGGACCGGACGGTCCGCGGCCACCAGACCGTTGTAGGCGCCCAAGCTAAGGATGTTCGACAGGTCGTTGATGTGGTCGGAGTGCAGGTGGGTGAGGAAGATCGCGCGCAGGTCGCTCAACGCCGCCCTGGCCTTCCAGTTCCCGAGCTCGGCGTCCATGAGCCGGAATCCGACGCCCTCGCCGGTGTCGACCAGATAGTAGCGGTCACCGACGACCAGCGCGCTGGCGATACCCGTCCGCGGCGGCTCGGTGGTGCCCCAGCCCGGCCCACCGCTGGTGCCCAGAAGGACGATCTTGGTCCGCGCGTCGGAGCGCAACGGTGCCCTGGCCCCCGCTGTCGAGGCAGCCGCCGCCGGCGTCAGCAGAGGAACAGCGCCGGCAGCCGCGAGACCGCCGAGCACCGTGCGCCGCGACAAGGGAGGTTGTTGAGAGGACATCGTGGACTCCTGAGGCAGGCTGCAACGAGACGCACTTCACACTAGTCCGCAGACCGTCTGCTCAACAGGCGGTAGGGAACGCCCCGTCCTTCGCCTCGGCCTGCAAGTTCTCCGTCGACACCAGCCCGGCACCCCAGGGTCGGCGACATGTCGGCTCTCGCCGCCAATGCGCCTCACATCCCTTGGGTTGAGCGACTTCGATCAGGACACCGTCGGCCCACGACAGGCGGGTGACCTGCAGGACCACCCCGATCAACTCCGGGGGCAACATGATGCCCGGCAAGGCCCCGGAGCGGGAACGGAATTTGACGATCGACCATCGTCAACCCGAGGTGACGACATGGCCGCTGGATTCGAGTCGGTGGAACAGGGCCCGGGCAAGGATCCCGCCGTGGGGCTACGGGCAGTGGTTCGAGCCCGGAGGAGATCCGCACCGGCGTGCGTCAAGAAATGCGACGGGCCGCGCAGCACCCACCCGCCCTGCACCTGGCTCCAGCCGCCGGCCGGGGACCGGTTGGCATCATGGGCTCATGACCGACATCAAGGACCCCACGCCGCGATCCATCGAGCTGACCCGCACCGCCACCGGCCACTACACCGCCCGCAACCCCGCGGGAGCCGAGATCACCTTCGGTCGCGGTGAGGGCCTGCTGTCCCCGGTGGAACTGCTGCTGGCCGCCATCGCAGGGTGTTCGTCCGTCGACGTGGACACCGCGACCTCCCGCAGCGCGGAGCCCTCGGAGTTCCGGGTCGAGGCCACCGGGCTGAAGGTCGTCGAGGAGAACGGCGCGAACCGCCTGGAGGACCTGCACCTCTCCTTCCACTTGTCCTTCCCCGACGGCTCGGCCGGTCGCAAGGCCGCCGGCATGGTCGAACGCCTCGTCGCCCTCTCCCACGACAAGTACTGCACGGTCTCGCGGACGGTGGAGCACGGAACCGTCGTTCGCCATGACGTCAGCGTCGGCGTCGACGGCGCTGCTGACGAGGCCCGGTAGACGCGCGCGCGGACGGCCCCGCACGGGAGGGGAGCGCTCGCGGTGCGCTCCCGTGCGGGGCCGCAGGAGGAGGAACCGGCCGGGGCGACCGCGGCGGCCGCCCGGTGTTCACCAGGTGGTCATGTGCCCGCCGTCCGAGCAGGCCAGGATGACCCCGCTTACACTGCGCTCAAGAGACTCCGACCCGAGAGGAACGGCCGATGCCCGACGGAAAACGGCAGTGGATGCCCGCCGACCAGTGGGCGGTGCGGGAAAATTTGCGGGAGTTCATCGACCACCTCACGCAGATGGGCTACACCGTGCCCCACGGGCACGAGGAGGACCCGGACCTGATCGACCCGGGGGGCTCCGCGGTGGAGACCTGGCGGGAGGAGTACCCCTACGACGAGATGATGAGCCGGGAGGAGTACGAGCTCGAGAAGTACCAGCTGCAGATCGAGCTGCTGAAGTTCCAGTACTGGGGCCAGGACCACGACCTCCAGCACGTCATCGTGTTCGAGGGACGGGACGCCGCCGGCAAGGGCGGCACCATCAAGCGGTTCACCGAGTACCTCAACCCGCGCGCCGCCCGGGTCGTGGCCCTCACCAAGCCCTCGGACCGGGAGGCAGGGCAGTGGTACTTCCAGCGCTACATCCGCCACCTGCCCACGGCCGGGGAGATGGTGCTCTTCGACCGCTCCTGGTACAACCGCGCGGTCGTGGAACCCGTGATGGGCTTCTGCACTCCGCAGGACTACGCCAGGTTCATGGACCAGGCCCCTGTGTTCGAGAAGATGCTCGTGGACTCCGGCGTCCACCTCACCAAGTTCTGGTTCTCCGTCACCCAGCAGGAACAGCGCACCCGGTTCGCGATCCGCCAGATCGATCCCGTGCGCCGGTGGAAGCTCTCCCCGCAGGACCTCGCGTCCCTGGACCGCTGGGAGGACTACACCGAGGCCAAGGAGGAGATGTTCCTGCGCACCGACACCGACCACGCCCCGTGGATCACGGTGAAGTCCAACGACAAGAAACGGGCGAGGATCAACGCGCTGCGCTTCTTCCTGGACCAGTTCGACTACGAGGACAAGGACCCGGAGGTGGTCCACCCGGTCGACCCGCTCATCGTGCGCCGCGGCCGTGACGCCGTCGGCGACTGACTCCCGGGTCGTGGAAGCGGTGCCGGGCGGGACCGTCCGTGCTCGGAGCCATCGCCACGTTCCTTCCCGTCGCCTGATCCGGCATCTGGGTGCGGTCATGCCTCCGCGCCATCCGCTGCTCGCCGGCCAGGCCCTGGCGACGGGCCCGGCCCGTCAGCCGGTGTTGCGCAGTCCGGCGGCCACCCCGTTGATGGTGATGAGCAGCGCCCTCTGCAGGCATTCGTCGACCTCCTGGGCCTCGGCGTCCTGCTCGCGGATCCGGCGGAGCAGCTCGACCTGCAGGTAGGAGATGGGATCGAGGTACTGGTCCCGCACCTCGAGCGTCTGCTTCAGGGTGGGGTTGCCGTCCAGCAGCTCCGCCTGCCCGGTGAGCCGGGCGAGCTCGTCGAGGGTGAGCTCGTACTCGCGGCGGATCGCCTCGAACACGTGCTGGAGCCGCTCGGGCACGAGCGCCCGGACGTAGTGGGCGGCGATCTCCAGGTCGGTCTTCGCCACGGTCATCTCCACGTTGGAGATCACCGAGCGGAAGAAGTGCCAGCGCGCCAGCATGGTGCGCAGGTCCTCCTCCATCCCCGCCTCGCGGGCGGCGCGCAGGCCCGAGCCCACCCCGAACCAGCCGGGCACGATCTGGCGGGACTGCGTCCAGCCGAAGACCCACGGGATGGCCCGCAGCCCGGACAGGCCCTTGTCCGACGACGGGCGCTTGGCCGGGCGGGAGCCGATGTTCAGCGCGCCCAGCTGCTCCACGGGGGTGGCGGACAGGAAGTACTCCGGCAGGTCGGGGTCCTCGACCAGGCCCGTATAGGCGGTGAAGGCGGCGTCGCTGACCACGTCCATGACCTCGCCCCACCGGTCCAGCTCCTCCTCGGTGGAGCGCGGGTCCTGGTGCAGCGCCGTGGCACGCAGCACAGCGGCCAGGGACAGCTCGAGGTTCTCGCGGGCCAGGGCGGGGAGGGAGAACTTGTCGCTGATCACCTCGCCCTGCTCCGTGAACTTGATCTCGCCGGCCAGGACGCCGCTGGGCTGGGCGAGGATCGCGTCGTGGGTGGGCCCGCCGCCGCGGCCCACGGACCCGCCGCGGCCGTGGAAGAGCCGCAGCCGCACGCCGTGCCGGGCGGCGACGTCGCGCAGCCGGCGCTCGGTCCGGTGGATCTCCCACCGGCTGGTCATCACCCCGGACTCCTTGTTGGAGTCGGAGTAGCCGAGCATGACCTCCTGGATGTTCCCGCGGGCGGCGACCACCCGTCGGTAGGCCGGTTCGGAGAGCAGCTCGTCGATGACCTCGGCGGAGCGGCGCAGCTCCTGGACGGTCTCCAGCAGCGGCGCGAAGCCGAGGGTGGCGCGGTCCTGCTCACCCGTGAGGTCCACCAGCCCGGCCTCCCGGGCCAGGATCACGGGTGCCAGGATGTCGTCCGCGTCACGGGTCATGGACACGATGTAGGTCTCGACGATCTCCTGGCCGTAGACCTCCTGGGCCCGGGCGATCTCCCGGAAGACGGCGAACGTCCGATCCGCGTCGCCGTCGAGGTGCACGGCACCCGTGGACAGCCCCGGCGGGGCGAGCGGACGGCGGCCGGCGAGCTCCCCGGCGAGCACTGCGGCGCGCGCGCCGCGGTCCATGTCCGCGTAGGGCTCGTCCAGCTCGCCGAGCCGGTCGAGCAGCTGCCCCACGGCCTCGTGGTGGGCGTCGGCGTGCTCGCGGACGTCCAGGGTGGCCAGGCCCAGGCCGAAGCCGGCGATGGTCCGGGTCGCCGCCGCGAGCGTGCCGTCGGCGGCGAGCGCGCCCGCGTGGTGCCGCAGCGAGCGGGCCACCACGTCGAGGTCCGCCACGAGCTCGGCGGTGGTCCGGTAGTCCCGGCCCGGCTCGTGCACGGTCTCCTCCGCGAACCGCCGGCGGGTGTTGATCAGCTTGGCCTTGATGCAGGTGAGCTTGAGCCGGTACGGCTCCTGCGCGTTGAGCTCCAGCACCCGCGGGTCCAGGCCGGGCAGGTGGGCCACGTCCCGCTCCACGGACTCCCGGAGCTCGGGATCGACCTCGACGATGGCGGTGGAGGAGGACAGCCGGGAGACCAGCACGTCCAGGAAGCTCAGGGCGATGTCGACGGCCGCCTGCCCCTGCAGCTGGAGGACCCGGCGGGTCATCTCGGGGGTGACGTTGGGGTTGCCGTCCCGGTCCCCGCCGATCCAGGACCCGAAGCGCAGCGGCGGGGGGCCGGCCGGCAGGTGCACGTCGTGCTGCGAGAGCTGGTCCTCGAGGTCCGCGAGCAGCACGGGCATGGTCTCGGTGAGGACCTCCCGCAGGTAGTACAGGGCGTTGCGGGCCTCGTCGAGCGGGGTGGGGCGGTTCTGGCGCAGCTCGTCGGTCTGCCAGAGGAGCTCGATGAGCTCGGCGAGGCGCCGGTCCTGGCTGCGGCGCGCGGCGGAGCCCTCGGGGGTCTCGCGGGCCAGGATGTCCGAGAGGTGCCGGATCTTGGTCAGCACGGAGCGCCGGGAGGCCTCGGTGGGATGCGCGGTGAACACCGGCCGGACGTCGAGTCTGCCCACCGCCTCCCGCAGGGCGTCGGGACCGGCCTCGGCGGCGACGTCGGTGACGGCCGCGGCGAGCCACCCCTCGTCCTCGGGGCGGCGGCCGAGCACGCGCACGCGGTGCACCTGCTCGGCGGCGTTGGCCAGATGGAAGTAGTGGGCGAAGGCCCGCACCAGGTCCGTCGCCCGGTCGAGGGGCAGGGAGCCGAGCAGGTCCCGGACCTGGCCCGCGGCGTCGTCGGCGCCTGAGGCCTGGGCGTCCTTCGCGTCCTTGGTGAGCCGGCGGACCTGCTCGACCAGCTCCAGCAGCTCCTCGCCGCGCTGGCGGGCCAGGGTCTCCCCCAGCAAAGTGGTGATGCGGCGGACGTCCGCACGCAGCGGCGCATCGATCACCTCGGCGCGGTGGCGGTCGGGGGCGGCGGTGCGGTCGTGCTGAGTCGTCATGTCGCGGCTGCTCCTGGCTGGTCGGTCGTCACGGTTGCTCGCACGACCGACGAGCGGTCGCGCCGTCGGTGCCTACCGTGCCAGCCTACCCCGGGTGCTCCACGTCGCAGGGGCCGCCCCCCGCAGGAGGCGCTCGCGGAACGCCCCGTGGAAACCCGTGCCGGGCGGGGCCGGGGGCGGTAGGTTCGGCGGTGAGCACACCTCGCACGCGCCAGGAGGCACCGGTCATGAGCCAGCACCCGCACGGTCCCGGTGGCCCGCACCGTCCGGGCGGCGGACCGCCCCCGCAGGTCCCGGGCGGTCCCGGCGGCCGGATGGTCCCGCCCCGGCCGCCGATGACCGCCCAGCTGCGCCTGCTGCTGCGGCTCACCCTGCTCTCGCTCGCAGCGAGCGTGGCGGACACGTTCGTGCAGGCGGTCGCGGGTCCCAGCACGCTGCCCGGCATGGAGGACGTGGTCCGGATCCCGGGCCTCCCCGGGGGCGGTCTGAGCGCGGCCGTGCTGCTGTTCGGTGTGGTGCTGACGGCGGCGCTCTACGCGCTCGTCTGGTTCCCGCTGCGCGAGCAGCTGCAGTGGGGCTGGGTCCTCGGCATCGTCTTCTGCTCCCTGGCCGTGCTGGGCGACCTCTTCGACCTCGCGGTGTTCCTGCTGGGCGGGCACCTGCTGCCCGGATCGAGCACCACCGTCCTGGTGGCGGTCAACGTCGTGTGGCTCGTCGTGGCGGGCCGTCCCGAGGTGCGCGCGGCGCTGCGCTGAGACGTGCGTGCTCGGACGGGCGCGGTGACGGGGCCGTGCCCCACAGGTGGCGCAGAGGAAGTCCTGTCCTGCCCTCAGGCACCACAAAGCCGACGAAAAGGGTGGCTCCCTACCGTCGTACCCATGATGAGAAGCAACGAAGCAGAAGGCGTGCGCGCCGAGCGCCGCCCGCACCGCACCCTGGCGGTCCGGATCGCGACGATGTCGCTGGCGGCGGGCCTGGCCCTCGGCGGCTGTGCCCCCGCGAGCACCAGCACGTCGGCGGCGGCCGAGGTGGCGGCCTCGACCTCGGCGGGCTCGGGGACCACCTCCTCCACGACGTCGGAGTCCACGACGCCTGAGACCTTGACGACGGCGGACGCCACGACGACGGATGCCACGACGACGGCGGAGACGATCACGACCACGACGGCCGCGGCGGAGCAGTTCCTGGCGACGCTCTCGGACGAGCAGCGCGGGCAGCTGGTGTCGGCCTACGACGACGAGGCCAGGACCACGTCGTGGTCGAACTTCCCGGTCACCTTCGTCGAGCGCGCCGGGCTGAACCTGGCCGACCTGACCGAGGAGCAGCGGACCGCGGCGATGGAGGTCCTCGAGGCGTTGCTGAGCGAGGAGGGCTATGAGACCGCCACCGGCATCATGGGCGGCGACGAGTTCCTGCTGGAGAACAGCACCAGCACCGAGGAGTCCCTGGGGCAGTACTACATCGCCCTCTTCGGCGACCCGTCCGGATCGAGCGCGTGGGGGGTTCAGTTCGGGGGGCACCACCTCGGCGTCAACGCCACGCTGGACGGCGCCGACGGCGCGATCACGTTCGCACCCACCCACCTGGGGTCGCAGCCGGCCGCCTACACCGACTCCGAGGGCCACGAGGTGCAGCCGCTCGCCGGCATGTACGAGACGGCGTTCGCGTTCTACGACAGCCTGAGCGAGGAGCAGCAGGCCGAGCTGTACCAGGGCTCCGAGGTGGGTGACCTCGTCTGCGCCCCCGGTGACACCTGCTCCTACCCGACAGGGACCGGACTCTCCGGGGCGGACCTGACCGACGAGCAGAAGCAGCTCCTGCTCGACGTGGTCGCCAACTGGGTGGGGCTCGCCGACGAGCAGACCACGGCCGAGGCCCTGGCGGAGATCGAGGCGACCCTCGACGAGACCTTCGTGAACTGGTCGGGAGCGACCGTCTACGACATGACCCAGGGCGAGGGCGTCTACTTCCAGGTCTCCGGGCCCGACGTGTACATCGAGTTCTCGAACCAGCGAGGATCGGCGGGCGCCGACGTGGACGGGTACGTCACCGCAGGGTGGGGGCACATCCACACCATCTACCGCGACCCGGCGAACGACTACGCCGGCAGCGCCACCCAGCAGGAAGCCACCGGGGCGGGCGGGCCCGGCGGCGGGGCACCGGCCGGCGGACCGGCAGGCGGCTCGTCGTCGGACGGCTGATCCCGCCGCCGAGCCGCCGCTCCCACGGACGCGTCCGTGGGAGCGGGTGCGCTTCAAGGGCCGGCGGTGACCGGCGGGGCGGCCGACCACGGGAAGACGATCCGGTCCTCGGTGTCCTTCCACAGGCAGTCGGGCCGGATCACGGAGCGGGGCTTGCCGCGGATGACGGCCGAGCGCGCCTCGGCGCCCCGACCCCGCGGCAGCTCCGGCACGAGGGCGAGGGTCCGCCCGGAGTCGGAGACGTCGTCTACGACGAGCAGCGTCCAGCCGGCGATGGACCGGGCGTCCAGCATCGGGGCGAGCAGCACGGGGTCCGGCAGGGTCTGGTGGACGTCCGTGCAGAACTCCACGTTGATCGCGTCCGAAAGCCTGACCTCCATCGCGCAGGACAGCGCCCCGGCCGGGGGCAGGTGGAGCCGCCCGCCCATTGGTAGTAAGTTCGCTGATCAGATCGTTGTCCACGGGAGTCCCCGTCGGGACTCTCCCCCACCGGAGAGGACGCCATGACCCAGCACCCGGAGCGGGGCCGCACGGCCCTGCTCGTCATCGACATGCAGAACTCGTACTTCGACTTCCCCGAACTCGAGGAGCAGCGGGAATCCGTGACGGAGAAGGTCAACGAGCTGATCCGCGCGGCCCGAGACGGCGGCTGCCCGATCCTGCTGATCCGCACCCAGCACGAGCGGGACCGCTCCACGTGGACCGTCAACATGCACGACGACGGTCAGGGCTTCGCCTTCCCCGGCACGGAGCAGTCCGAGTACGTGGACGGCCTCGACACCGAGGGCGGGACCGGTCTCGTCAAGACCCGGGACAGCGCGTTCTTCGACACCGACCTCGCGGCACGGCTGCGCAACCTGGACGCCGTCCACCTGGTGCTGTGCGGGATCTCCACGCACAGCTGCGTGTCCCAGACCGCGGTCGACGCGTTCGCCCACAACTTCCGGGTCGCCGTGGCCCGGGACGCCGTGGCCTCCGAGAACACGGACCTGTCCCGCGCCCTGCTCGCCTTCCTCGAGGACGAGATGCGCCAGGACATCCTGGACCAGGGCGACGCCGTGGCCCGGCTGCGGGGCTGAGCACCGGGACGTGCTCCCCGGCCTGGTGTGACGCCGTGCGTCACGGTCCCGGATCCGTCCTCCTGCCGCGCCGCGGCCGTGGTGCACGCACGACTGCCCCTCTCCCTCGGCACACGCGGGGCGGACCGGTCCGCGTCACACCGGTCCGCCCCGGCCCCTCGACGGGTTCCTGAGGACGGGACTGCGCCGACCGGGTCCGCCCGGCCGCACTTCGGCCTTCCACAAGATTGATCCCGACCGGATCTGCCACAGGGTTTTCACAAGAGCCGGCTCACATATTTGCGATGTCATCACCATCGCTCTATGAGGAGTCATCATGAGCACGTCAATCGGTCTCAACGAGCTGCTGCGGGACCCGCCGCGACGACCTCGCTTCCGCCGGGGTCTCGCGGCGTCCGTCGTCCTGATGCTGGGTGTCACGGGCATCAGCGCATCGGTCGCCGCCACCAAGGTCACCGAGACGAACAGAAATCAGCTGGAGGCCGTCGGGCCGGTGAACAGCAAGTACGGGTTCCCGGCCTGGTACGAGGACAAGACCGGGACACGCCTGGAACTGTGCGACGACGGCAGGAACCCGCTGTGCGGCCTGGCCCCGGAGGAGGGCTTCGATCCCGAGCAACCGCTCGTTCTTCCGCGGGAGGGCGTCGCAGGCAATTTCCCGCACGAGATCTTCTACATGCTGGCCGGCTCCGAGCTCGACCTTCCCGGCGGGGGACGTGCAGTCCTGACGCTCGGGCTGGAGGCCGCCTTCGGCAACGAGGTGGCGGACGGGGAGCAGATGGTGTTCGCCCGGCAGCGCGTCGTGGTCAAGGACGGGCCGGCCAACAGCACGCTCTCCTTCCCGCACCCCTACGGAACCATCGAGGTCGACACCGACGCCGAGGGCAACGCCAAGCTCGTGGAGGACATCTCTCCCGCGGTCGGGAACTTCAACACGCCGCTGGGGAGCAACCTCGGCCCGTTCCTGAAGTGGGACACCGGTGCCCCCGAGGGCTACCTGGGCAACCCGGACGTACCGCACAGGATCGTGGGAGGCCTTCGGACCACCTTCTCGGTGTCCGGCACGAACTCCGCGACCGGTGCGGCCGTCTCCGCGACGACCGACCAGTTCACCGTCCAGGGCAAGATCGCCACCAACACGGGGGTGAAGGCAGAGCACGCCGTCGTCAACGACGGCTACATCGACGTCTTCGCGACCAGCCGCGGCGACACCCTCGAGGTGGAAGGGCAGAACATCCCGACCACGCCCATGGAGAAGGCGCCGGGCAGCTCCGAGCTCGCCTACGCCCGCATCAAGGTCGAGGGGGCAGCGCCGAGCGAGGTGACCGTCAGGAATCTGACCGACGACCCGCAGAGCACCAGTACCGTCGACGTCACCGACGTCTCCGTCGCCACGGGCGCCACCTACGACGGCACGAAGCTGACCGTCACGGCGAAGGCGGCTTCCGGATCCACCCCGAGGATCACAGGCATCCACGGGTTCGACGGCAGCATGGTGGCCGGCGCCGACAACACGCACGAGGGGGCGTTCGAGACCGTTGCGCCTCCGGTCAACGTCACCGTCTCGACCTCTGCCACCAGCAAGGTGACGGTGCCCGTCGTCGTGACCGGTGGCGATGCCTCGCCCATCGGCCTCGCGCCGATTCCGGAGAGCCCCGACGGTGGCCCCGTCACCGTGGTCGAGGGCGGGGCCGGCGCCGGGGGCACTCCGGCCGTCGACACCGAGAAGCCGACCGCAGCCATCGCCGGGCTGACGACCTCGGTCGCCCGCGGCATCGCCACCGAACTGGACGGCGGCACCGGCTCCACGGACGATGTCGGCGTCGTCAAGTACGAGTGGTCCCAGGTCAGCGGTCCCGAGGTGGCGTTCGACAAGAAGGACGGGGCGAAGCCCAAGGTGACCGTGCCGTTCTTCACGTCGACCAGCGCCACGGCGCCTGTGCCGCTGGATGCGGATCCGGTGCTCCAGCTCGTGGTCACGGACGCCGCCGGCAACAAGAGCGATCCTGCGAGGATCACGCTGAAGAGCGATGACGTGGTGAGCATCGCTGCGGCCTCGCGGCACCGGGTGGGCAAGGAGATCCGGCTCTCCGGTACGGCCGTCGTACCCGGTGCGCCGATGCTGCTGAACCCGTCCTCGTCGGTCAACATCTACAACACCACCTCGGGCACGCCCGTCAAGATCGCCTCGGTGCCGGTGGACACCCTGGGCAACTGGGAGTACCGGGCCAAGCCCGGTCCCGGCCAGCGGGTGTCCAGCATCCACGTACAGTCGACGCGCGGCGGCGAGGTCAAGGGGGCCGTCTCAGCCGGATAACACCGACGAGGCGCATCACCTCTCCACGGCCGGGCCCGTGCTCCGAAGACGTTCGGAGCACGGGCCCGGCTCCTGCACTGCAGCGACCCACCACGCGGCCTGTTCTGCGCCGAGCGGTGCGGTCGGGTCGACGACGAGCGCACGGCGGGCGTGGCGCAGCGCGGCGCGGCTCGGGGCCTGGCCCCGGCGTTCGGAGGCCACGGCACGCGCCTCCCGCAGGGCGCCGGTCGAACACCCACCACGCACGGGACCGTCCTGCCCGGTTGGGCAGGACGGTCCTTTTCCGGTTCCGCGGTCCTGGTGTCCGCCGCAGCCGACAGGGTCAGCCGACCGACTCGACCTCCGCCTCGTCCTCGTGCGGCTCTTCCGTCCCGGTCTCTTCCGTTTCGGCTTCCTCCTCGGCGCCCTCGTCCTCGCCGCCGACCGGCATGTTCTCGAGGGCTCCGGCCCTCTCCAGGAAGTCCCCGTAGGCAAAGGGGGTCCGCTCCGGCGCCCATCCGGCCGGGGCGTTGAGGAACGAGGTGCGGTCCAGGGCGAGGATCCCCAGGATCACCTCCGCGATGATCCGCCCGCCGACGGGGCCCAGCTGTCGTCCGCCGAGCAGCTCCGCCTCCTTCAGCACGTAGAACCACAGCGGTGCCCTGCCGTTCCAGCGGGGGTCGGTGAGCCCGAGCCGGGCGTTGGGGATGGGAGCCACCCCCATGGCCCTGGCGACGTCCTGACCGGCCGGCAGGCCGAGTCGCTTGCCCCGCAGCAGGTTCCGGTGGGCCAGGGAGAGGATCGCGCCGTCGACGTGCTGCACCACGGTCGGAGGCAGCTCGTCGAGCGGGAGCGCCAGCTTGGTGTCGATCAGCCGGGTCATGTTGCGGTCGTCCGGCTCGCTCATGCCGGGAATGTCGAAGAAGTAGTTCCAGTCGGCCCGAGCGATGGTCGGCAGCGGGCGGGACCCCCGGAGGTCGTTCGACGGGTTCCCGAAGAAGGGGATGGTGACCGCGTCGTGCATCTCGTACTCGGCGCGGATCATGCTGTGGCCGAAGCGGTACGCGGCCACCGAGTACTCGATGGGCATCATGGGCCGCGTCGGGTTGGCGGGCTTGTAGAACCTGCAGTCCACCCCGGTCGGCCCGCCCCTGCGGGGCTTGAGGATGCTGTCCACCAGGGCTTCGCCCGCGATGCGGGCCAGGAAGTCGTGCACGATCAGCCACTGGTAGTGCCACCGGGTCAGCTGCTGCGCCTGCTGGAACGTCTTGCCCTCGTCCACGAACTGGTTGTGCAGCTGCAGGAAGGTGAGGTGGAACTGGGCGACGATGAGGTTCTCGTCGTTGCGGTGGTCCCCGATGATCGCGGTGCCGTCCGCGTTGCGCGGCAGGTCGGGGAAGCCGTCGAGGTTCTGGCCGATGCGCATCCGCCGCCGATCGGCGGGATCGTAGAGCTGGGGGTCCGCTTCCGGCCCCCGGCCGTAGACGGACCCCAGGTCGAAGAACGGGGTGTCGAAGTTGGTCAGGCCCTTCGGGTCCATGTCCTGCTGCGGCATGGGGGTCTTGTCGAGCGTCATGTCGTGGTCGATGAACTGCCCCAGATAGGCATAGCCGGCAGGGATGTCCGGGTTGTCGAACCCGTCGTTGCTGAGCGAGACGTCGGCCAGCGGCGGGGTGCGGTCCACCATCTGCTGCGCGAGGTCCGCCAGCAGGTCGTCGTCCGGTGCGAAGGCCGGGAGCTTCTTGAACATGACGCCGAAGCGTCCTTCCTTGGTCCGGCCCGCGGTGATTGCGATGTCGGCGCCGCGCGGGGCCCCCACGCCGTGGCCCGACCGGGCCGCACTCAGCAAAGGAGAGGACGCGCGTCCAGGACCGGGTGCCTTGGGCGAGGGCACCTTGGGCGCGGCCTGCGCCTGGCCGGCGATCGGCAACGTGACCAGACCGGCCATCACACCGGTGATGACGCCTCGGCGCGAGACGCCCCCGGACACTGTGCTCCCCTCCGGCCCGCAGGTCTTCTTCGTGGCTCTCATCGGATGTTCCTCTCCCCCGAGGTGTGCTTGTGTGACTCAGGGAACGATGCTGGTCTTGGAAATACCTTGCTGGGGTCCTGTTCGTGCCAGGGGAGAGCGGGCCCGGGACGAGGGGAGTGAGGTGTCCCGGGCCCGCTGGTCCGTGTGCCGCGGGGCGGCGGATCTAGGTCCAGGGCAGCAGGACCCTGGCCTCCAGGTCCTCGGCCGGGACGGTTCCGAAGTGCCGGGAGTCGACCGACACGCCCCGGTTGTCACCCATGACGAAGACATGTCCGTCGGGGACGGTGACCGGGCCGAAATAGGTGCCGTCGATCCGGCTGTGGTCCACGAACGGCTCGGCGACCGTCCTGCCGTCGACGACGAGGACGGAGTCCTCGATCGCCACGGTCTGTCCACCGGTGGCCACCACCCGCTTCACGGTCGTGCTGCCGTCCTCGGGATGGGGAAACACGACCGTGGTTCCCGCGGACACCGTGTGGGGGTCGGGATCCGGCTTCAGGAGCAGGGCGACGCTCCCCTTCCCCATGGTGGGCTCCATGCTGTCCGAGGCGACGACCACGGGCTCGACCAGCCAGATCCGGGCGGCCAGGACCAGGGCCAGGCCCAGCAGGACCGCCCAGACCGTCCGCGACCCGATGGGCCGGCGACGTGTCCGGTCCGGCTTCTTCCGGGTCGGGACGGGGGCCGGGCTCAGCTGCACCATGTCAGCTCATCCTCTCTTCCCGGGACAGCAGGTCTGCTGCGCCCGTACGGCTGCGACAACGGGTTCCCGTCATTTGGTGGCACGAGGATCCTTGGTCTGCGTCTTCGTTTTGGAGGTCCTGGTGGGCGTGGACGTGGGTGACGGTGAGGAGGACGGTGACGATGAGGAGGACGGTGACGATGAGACCGACGGCGTGGGCGACGGCGAGGCGGACGGCGTCGGCGCCGCCGTTTCCGTCGGCGCCGCGGACGGCGTGGGGGAAGGGGTGGTGCTGCTCGTTCCCGCCGGCACCGCCGGTGCCGCCGTCATCGGGTCGTTGGGGTCCGGGTCCACGGACTCGCCGACCTGGTACTGCACCATCATGTCGTGGTCCTCGTGGACCAGGTTGTGGCAGTGCACCATGTACCGGCCCTGGTGGGGGCCGAACTTGATGAGCAGCCGGACGGTCTCGCCCTCGCCCACGTAGACGGTGTCCTTCGGTCCCTTCTCGTACGCGAACGGAGCTCTGCCGTTGCGGCCCAGGATCTTGAAGTCCACCAGGTGGATGTGCATGGGGTGGAACCATCCGCCGGAGCCGTTCTCGAACTCCCAGATCTCCGTGGCGCCCAGCGGCACCTCCGCGGCGACCTTGCGGTAGTTGCTGGCGATGACGTCCTCCCACGTGACCCCGTCGATCGTCCACATGCCGTTCTCACGCTTCACCCGGAAACGCCGCGTCCTGGTCGATCGGCTCTCCTGCAGGTCCATCACCTCGCTGCCGACGAGCGTCGTGGGGATCCGGTTCCAGGTGGGATCGGCGGTGTCCACGGGCTCGTCCACGACGTCGAAGGCCATGATCTTGTTCGTGAAGTCGTAGTCGACGTTGTTGTCGTTGGACAGGTTCTGCAGTTCGACCCGCTGTCCCGTCCTGTACTTGCTGAAGTCGACGAGGAACTCGTAGCGCTCGGCGCTGGCGTGCCGGTACTCACGGACCGGTTGGGCGCTCGGCATCAGCCCGCCGTCCGTGGCGACCATGACGAGCGGGTCCCCCGTGCTGAGCCTGGGCCGGAAGGACCGGGAGATGCAGCAGTTGAGGAACCGGAACCGGTAGACCCGCTTCTGCACCTTCATGACGGGCCAGGGCCGCCCGTTCACCAGGACGACGTCCCCCCACAGGCCCGACTGGCTGTTGTCGTCGTAGCCCAGGGATCCGTTGGCGGCGAACATCGCGTCGGAGACCGTGAGCGCGACGTCGTACTTCCCCCGCGGCAGGAGCCGTTCCGAGTGGGCGTCATGCATGTGGTACTGCCCCGCCAGCCCCGAATAGGCGTTGAGCGCGGTGTGGTGGACCCCGTGGTCGTGGTACCACAGGGTCCTGGCGCCCTGGAAGTTCGGGTACTTGTACGTCTTCTGGAACCCCGGCCGGGTGATGTCGCTGGCATAGCCGTCGTACTGGGGCAGCGACGCCGAACCGTGCAGGTGGGTCGACGTGTCCAGGCTGTGACCGTCCAGGGCGTGCTGGCGCGGCAGCTTGTTCACCACGGTGAGCTCGACCTTCGTGCCCTGGTAGACGTCGATCGTGGGGCCCGGGAATATGCCGTTGTAGCCGAGGATGGGCGTCAGGAGACCCGCCTTCGGCAGGATCTGGGCCGAGGCAGCCTGCTCCGTGACGGTGTAGTACTTGATCGGCTTCCCGTCCACGGGATCGATCGTGGGTCGACCGAGCGGGTCGTCCGCGCCGAGGACCGGCGCCTGGACGAACTCGGTGCGGAACGGCCTCGGCATCAGGGAGTCGGCGAGCGCGCTCGCCGACTTGGCGTTGACGGCTGTCGTCGGCACGCCCAGAGCCGCCCCCGCGACTCCCAGCCCGCCCAGCAGCAGGACGTTTCTTCTCGAGACGGCCATGATGTTGCTCCCCCTTGGATCAGGACCGGTGCACTGCGCGTGGTCCCGCGTTCTTGACAAGACGTGTGGTGGAACGACCTGTCCCCCGACCGGGTCGTTCTGTGCGGTCAGCGTCCACTGCCGCCGCTGTGGTGCTCGGTGCCCATCGAGAGCCGCACGTCGCCGGCTCCCTCGAGGGTCAGTTCGAGTGCCTTGTCGGGCACCTCGAAGACCAGCTCCGCCTGAATGGTCTCGTTCTGCGCGAGCGGCGCCTCGGACGGCGACGCCCAGACGACCTGCGATGTGCGTCCCCCGAGCCGTTCCACCACGTAGTCGTCGGCGTCGAACCGGAGTCCTTCGGACTCCATGGCGGTGAGCTCCAGCAGGACGATCACCAGGTGGGCGCCGTTCGGGACGTCTCCGCCGAGCTCTGCCGGCACGTCCCGTCCCTCCTGGGCGACGAACTGCGTGTACGGCATGACCCCGTTGAGACGCGCGAGCCCTCCGGGCACGGACCCGGAGGCGCCGAGCATCGTGCTCGGCTCCTGCTCCGTGGAGAAGACGCCGCGCCCCAGCACCAGGAGGATCGCCACCAGGAACAGCGCCGGCAGCATCCACCGTCGGCGCTTCCGCCGGACCGGTGGTGTGTCGGCGACGGCTGTTGCTTCCTGAGTGGTCATGACACCACGGTCGGCACGGGACCTTGGAGAAACATTGCGATGCAGACCGAGCTCCTCCGCACGTCATCCGGTCGGGGGACAACCATCCCGTGCTCGTGACGTTCCATGTCGCAGGCCGGTGGCATCGAAAGGTGCGGCCGGGTCCGTGCGGGCCGCTGCCTGGCGGCCGAAGCCCGTGTTCCCGGGGCCGGCGACCTGTGCACCGACCGTTCCCTATGGCACACCCCTCAGATTGGGGGGTGCAGTCCCCCCTGTTCGGGGCTGTTGGACGACGAGGACCGCCCGCCATATTGGAGTCACTTCGGGGGGAGTGATCACCATGGATATTTCAACCATCAACGTTCGATCCGCGGCCGGTGCCACGGGGGCCCGGCTGTCGGTGCAGGTCATCGGACCGTTCATGGTCCGGCGCGGGAGCCGGACCCTGACGTCCAAGGAACTGGGGGGCCCGCGGCAGCGGCGGATCCTCGAGATCCTTCTTCTGCAGCTGGGGACGCCGGTGTCGAAGCAGCGGCTTGTCGATCTGCTGTGGGGTGCCGATGCGCCCGCGGCGGCCTCGGCGAATCTGGAGAGCTACGTCAGCGTTCTGCGGCGGCACCTGCAGCCCGGGGAGGGCAAGCACGGTCCGCTGAAGACCACGAACGGCGGCTACGTCATGGACGCCTCCATGGTGGACCTGGATCTGCCCCGCTTCGAGCGGTTGCTGGACGCCGCGAGGCGCTCCTCCGCACGGGAGGCGAATCTTCTGCTCCGCAGCGCGCTGGACCTTGCTTCGGGTTCCTTGCTGGAGAACGAACAGGAGTGCGAGTGGATCGAGTCCCAGCGCAGCACCTTCGCGGACCGCGTCACCGAGGCCCGTGTGCTGCTGGCCGAGGCAGGCCTCGAGCTGGGCCGTTGCGAGGAACCGGTCATCCAGGCGAGGAAGGTGCTCACAGCCGATCCCTTGAACGAACGTGCCTGGACCGTGCTCGTGCTGGGGCTCGAAGGCGCCGGGCGTCCGGTCGAGGGCCTGCAGGCCTACGAGCAGTGCCGGCGGACCCTGGACCACGAGCTCGGATGCGCTCCGTCCGGGGTGCTGCAGTCGGCCTACACCCGCATGCTGCGGGCTACTGCCGCGACCGGCGACGAGCTGGGGCAGGCTCTGACGGCGCTGCTGGTGCTCCACGGCCGGCTCGGCGACACGGACTGGGTGCTGGGGACCCGCGCTCCGCTCGCCCGCCAGGAGGCCGCTTCGGTGCTCCAGTCCTTCCTGGGGCGGTCCCTGAGCCCGGCCGCCTAGGGGGTGGAGGCGTGAGAGGGTGCAGCCGACGGCGTTTCCGAATGGAATGCCTCCTTGTCAACCTCCGAAAAGGTGACATCCGCCCGCTTGATGTCCATGATTTGCAATCGGCATACTACCGGTACGAAGTACAGGGTGTGCCGGGAAGCAGGTCGGAGATGTCGGGTGGGGCGGACGGGTCGTGCGACACGCGCACCTCGATACTGGTGGTCGACGACCACACCACGTTCGCGGAGCTGCTGACCGGCGCGCTGAGCCAGGAGCCGGACCTGCACAGCGTCGGCGTCGCCGACGACGTCGAGTCGAGCGTCCGCCTGTGCGCGGTGCTGCGACCCGACGTGGTGGTCATGGACTACCACCTCTCCGGCGGCAACGGCGTGACGGCTTCCGCCCGGATCCTCCGGGACCGTCCGGGGACACGGATCATCATGCTGACCGGGGACCCCACGCAGCACGTGATGGAGGCCGCGGCGAGCACCGGGATCTGCGCGTTCCTGCCGAAGGACGGCTCGCTCGCGACCCTGCTCGAAACCGTCCGCAGCGCCCGCTGCGGCACGATGGCGGTCCACCCGTCGCTGCTCGCGGCCGCGCACTCGGACCGTCGGGCGGGCGCCGAGGTGCCGGCGCTCACCCAGCGCGAGCTCCAGGTCCTCCGCCTCATGGCCCAGGGGCACAGCGTGGGCACGAACGCCCGGCTGCTGAGCATCACCCCGAACACCTGCCGCGGCTACGTGAAGGCGATCCTGGTCAAGCTGGGGGCCCACTCCCAGCTGGAGGCGGTCGCCGTCGCCTCGAGACTCGGCCTGCTGACGGCCCGGCCATGAGGCGGATCCTGGACCGCGCGGACCGCCCCGGCCCCGAGACCGCCGCACTGCTCGCCGACTGGCCGGTGGCCCCGCCGCCGCCGCTCACGGACCGGTCGGAGGTGCGGGCCGCCGTCCGGCGGTTCCTGCTCACCGGACTCGTGGTGCTGCTCGTCGTCGCCGTGCCCGCAACCTGGTGGATCCGGGCCGTGGCCGAGGAGCACGCCATCGCCAGCGTCCTGCGCATCACCCAGCGACTGGCCAACTACGCCGTGGCGCCCCTGATCACCGACGAGCTGCTGGCGGGCGACGCAGCCGCCACGGCCGAGCTGGACGTCCGGCTGCAGCCGTGGCTGCACGACGGGACCATCCACCGCATCAAGATCTGGGACGAGGACGGCACCGTCCTGTACTCCGACGAGCGATCCCTCATCGGGCAGAACTACGGCCCGCCCTCCTGGGACGAGGAGCTCGTGGCCCGGGGCGAGGGAGTGGCCACGATGGAGCACCATCAGGACGCGGAGAACTCGCGCGAGTCCGGCGCCGGGCAGCTGGTCGAGGTCTACGTGGGATTCGTCCCCGCCGGCGGCGAGCGGCTCGTGTTCGAGGCCTACTACGACGACTCGATCGTGCGGGACGAGCAGCACTCCGTGCTCATGGGCATGGCCCCGGCGTTCCTGCTGACCCTGGCGCTGTTCCAGCTGGCGCAGCTCGCCCCGGCCGTGGGCCTCGCCCGGCGGATCCAGGACCACCGGACGGCGCGCGCCCAGCTGCTCCAGCACGCCGTCGACGCCGCCGAGCTCGAGCGGGTCCGGGTCGCCCGGGACCTGCACGACGACGTGATCCAGGACCTGGCCGGTCTGTCCTACTCCCTGGAGGCCCAGGAGATGACGGCGGCCGTCCCGGAGCAGCGCAGCGCACTGGGCCGGTCCCGGGCGATCCTGCAGGGCAGCCTGCGCACCCTGCGCGGGATCACCACCGCCCTGTACTCGCCGGACCTGCTGACCCTGGGTCTGCCCAAGGCCCTGGCCCGCCTCGCGGACCCGCTGGCCCAGCGGGGGATCGACACGTCCGTGCAGATCAGTTCCGCCGTGCTCCTCACCCCGGAGCAGGAGGGCATGTTCCTGAAGGTGGCACGGGAGGCGTTCGCGAACATCTCCAAGCACGCCCACGCGTCCACGGTCAGCCTGCGGCTCGGCGTGGAGCACGGGGCCACGGTCCTGTCGATCAGGGACGACGGCACGGGCTTCGACGACTCCCGGGGTTCACCGGAGGGCCACCTGGGGCTGCGGATCATGCGGGACATCGCCGACGCCGCGGGGGCCGAGCTGGAGGTCCGGTCACAGCCGGGGGTGGGGACCACGGTGCTCGCCATCCTGCCCCAGGACGCGGTCACGAGCCGGTTCTGAGCAGCCCGTCCCGGTGCCTCCGCCGGTGGCACGGGGTGAGGGCCCTGCGGTGACGCCCTCGGGCCGGTCGGCGGTCATGTCCTGGACGCAGCGGCGCACCTCGGTGCCGAACACCTCGATGGCCGTGCGGGTCTCCTCGTCGCCGATGAGGTGGAGGCGTCCCTCGAGGTCGTCGGCGGGGGCGCTTGTTCCGGCGGCACCGCGGTGGCCGGGGTCCGGCTCAGCGGGTCAGCCACCCCCAGGCGGTGTGCTTCTCGGGGCCCGGGACGCCGCTGACGATCCACGCGATGTCGTCGGTGGAGAGCGGGAACGGCGGCTCCCCGTCCTGGTCGGCGGGCTCGAGCTCGTCCACGTGCTCGAGGCTCCACAGCTCGGCGAAGACCTGGGTGGGACCGCGCCGGTCCACCAGCCGCTCGCGGACCTCCTCGGCGAGCTCGTCCAGGTGGTCCTGCAGGAAGCCTGCCAGCTCCGCCGCGAACCCCTCCGTCCCCTCCTCCGCCGGGTCGACCTCCCACGTCTGCCGCACCACCGACAGGACCTCGTCGTCGCCCAGCGGCGCGCCGTCCCGGCGGGGGTCGGGCCCCTCGGCCGGCGCCGGCTCGCCGGCGGCGACGGCCAGGAAGCGCTCCTGGAGGACGAACAGCGCGGCGACGGTCATCAGGTCGCGCACGCGCCCGCCGACCGCGCCGTCGTCCTCCGGGCCGGCGCCCGCGCCGTCGAGGCCCTCCCAGGCGTGGCGCACCCAGGCCCACACGCGGTCGGGGGCGGCGGAGCGGATCGAGGACGGGCGCCACCCCGCCGTGGCCGCCCGCCAGCGGTCGTCCAGCGCGGGCGCGCCGGCAACGGCCGCGGACGGGTCGGGCGGACCAATGGGTGGATGGCTGAACACGGGGTCCTCCTTGATGGGTCGGGGAGGCACCGGGCGCGCCGTCCGGTCCCAGCGTAGGGCTGCACCCCGGCACTCGGAGACGGGAGACAGCTCGCCCGGACCGGGCTGGACGTTCGGCCAGGGCTCCGAGCTGATCGTCCAGACTCTCGCGCCTATCGTCCTGTTCTCGGTCCAGCCCCTGGTCAGCGACATCTTCGCTCTGATGACATCGATGGTGTCCGCCCGGAGCGGACGACCGATGACCGTCAGCGGGACGGGCAGCGATGCCGGCCCCCGCTCCTCGACCCCACGGCCCCTTCCCGCGGGGCCGCAGAACGGAACGCGCAATGGCCCCCCACATCGCGCGGCGGTTCCGCACGGCCTCACGGCCCCTCGGTGCGCTCGCCGCCGTCCTCGCCCTGACCCTCTCTTCCCTGCTCCTCGCCCCCGGACCGGCCGGGGCGAGCGAGACGCCGACCACCGCGTTCTCCCGCAGCCACACCGCGGCGAACGGCCTGAGCTCGACCTACCACCTGCACGCCCACGGCATCGACCGCTCCCGGCCCGTGGGCGTGGCCTTCTACTTCGACGGCGACGGCCAGTACTGGGCCCAGCGCCCCGACAGCTCCGTGGTGCGGAGCATGGCCCGGCACGCGGCGGACCGAAACATGGTTCTGGTCGTGCCCGTCGCCCCCGACCGGCGCGGCACCAGCACCTGGTGGGAGGACATCGACGCCAACGGCGACTGGTTCCGTTCCCTGGCCGCGCACCTGGTCCAGCGCTACGGCCTGAACACCGCAGACGTGTGGCTCGCCGGCTACTCCGGCGGCGCCCAGTTCATCACCAAGGAGGTGCTGGCCGACCGGCAGAACTGGATCCGCGGCGGCGGTGCCGTGGTGATCGGCGGTGGCGGTGCCCGGGACATGCAGACCGCCCCGTCGCATGCCGTGCGATCCCTGCCCGTCCGCTGGGTCACCGGTGCGGACGACGTCGCCGGCGCCACCGAGCCCGCCTCCTGGTCCGCCCTGGCCGACGCCCGCCACGGGCAGCGGGCCTTCGCGCGGGCGGGCTTCACCCGCACCGGTCTGCAGGTGCCCGCCCGGACGGACCACCACGCCTACGACCACGCCGCGATCTTTTCCGCGGCCCTGACCTCCGCCCGGAACCCGGACGGGCGCCACCCGGTGGCCGGCGGCATCGCGAGGAAGTACCGGCAGCTGGGCGGCGCCGCTGCCCTCGGCGAGCCCGTGACGGCCGAGCGGGGCGGCCTGGCCCTCGGCGGGGCCTACCAGGAGTTCGTCCGGGACGGCCGCAAGAGCACCCTCTACTGGACACCCCGCCACGGCACCCACCTCGTGAAGAACCACGGGGCCATCGGCCGGGCCTGGATCCGGGCGGGGCGCGAGCACGTCCACGGCATGCCCGTCACCGACGAGATCCGCAACGGCACCGAGGTCCGCCAGCGGTTCTCCAACGGGTACACGGTGCACTGGTCCTCCGCGACCGGCAGGACCTGGGTGACCCGCTGACACCGCCCCGGCGGCGGAGACCGCCGCGGGCCCCGTCCGGCGCGGACGGGGCCCGCGGCGTCACCGGCGGAGCGGGGTCACCGGCGGAGCGGGGTCACCGGCGGAGCGGGGTCACGGCTCGGGGTGCACCACCATGGCGGAGCCGCCGTAGCCGCGCTCGGTCTCGGCCGCCGCCTCGAAGCGGCCGTCGCCGAGGATCCGGATGGCGGAGGCGTTGCCGATCCACCGGCGCGGGGGCGGGACCAGCTCGTGGCCCAGCCCGCTCAGCTGCCGGCCGACCTCCGACTCGGCCAGGCCGAGGTCGACCTCCTCCCGCCCGTTGCGGGAGCTCAGCCGGGGCGCGGCCACGGCGTCGACGAGGGCGAGGTCCCGGTCGACGTGGCCGGTGAGGATCTGTGCCACCGTGGTGATGATCGTGGCGCCGCCGGGCGAGCCCACCGACATCCACGGCTCCCCGTCCCGGAGCACGATCGTGGGGCTCATCGACGAGCGGGGCCGCTTGCCGGGGCCGGGCAGGTTCGGGTCCGGCACGCCCTCGGTCACGGGCGCGAAGCTGAAGTCGGTCAGCTCGTTGTTGAGCAGGAACCCGTGCTCCGGGACCGTGATCCCGGAGCCGCCGGTCTGCTCGATGGTGAGAGTGTAGGCGACCACGTTGCCCCACCGGTCGGCCACGTTGAGGTGGGTGGTCGAGACCCCGCCGTCGGGCTCGGGCTGACGGGCCCCGGACGTCCCGCACGCGGCGTAGTCCCCGTCGGGCTCCCCGAACGGGAGCGGGCGTTCCCGGGCCGCCGCGGGGTCGAAGAGGCAGGCGCGCTCGTCGGCGAACTCCTGGCTCGTCAGCTCCTCGACGGGCACGCCCTCGACGTCCCCGATCCACCGGTTGCGGTCCGCGTAGGCCGTGGCGCTCGCCTCCGAGAAGCGGTGCAGGTACTGGGTCTCGGAGACCTCGGCGAGGCCGGCCCCGGTGCGCTCGTCGTAGGCCTCGAGCAGGTTCAGGGTCTCGGCCACCGTGATCCCGCCGGAGCTGGGCAGGCCCATGCCGTAGACTTCCAGGCCGCGGTACTCGGTGGAGACCGGGTCCTTAAGCAGGGCCTCGTAGGACTCCAGGTCCTCGGGGGTCAGCTCCCCGGGGAGCACCTCCACGCCCTCGGCGGTGGCCGGTTCGCGGCTCGCGTCGACGATCGCCGCCCCGATCGACCCGTCGTAGAAGGCGCCGGCGCCCTCGTGCCGGATCGTGCGGTAGGTGCGGGCCAGGTCAGGGTTGCGGAACACGTCCCCGACCGCCGGCGCCTCGCCGTCGCGCAGAAAGAGGTCGGCCGTCTCGGGGAACATCCGGAAGCGCTCGGCGTTCTGGGCCGTCTGCTCGTGGAAGTTCTCGTCCACCTCGAAGCCGCGGGCGGCGATCCGCTCCGCAGGCCGCAGCAGCCGGTGCAGGTCCATCGTGCCGAACTCCTCGGCGGCCGCCTCCCAGGTGGCCGGCGTCCCCGGCACGCCCACGGACGCCCCGGAGCTGACCACGGTGGCGAAGTCGAGGGGCTCGCCGTCCTCGCCCAGGAACTCGTCCTCGGTGTAGGTCGCCGGGGCGGTCTCGCGTCCGTCGATCGTGCGGACCTCGCCGGTCTCCGCGCTGTAGTGGACGAAGAACCCGCCGCCGCCGATGCCCGCGGAGTACGGCTCGGTGACGCCCAGGGCGGCGGCCGCGGCCACGGCGGCGTCCGCGGCGTTGCCGCCCCCCTCGAGCACGTCGATGCCGACCTGGCTCGCGAGGGGGTCCACGGAGGAGACCGCGCCGCCGCCACCGGTCATGGTGGGGACCTTGGGCAGTTCGGCGGTGACGGGCGAGCCCCGGCCCCCGTGCTCCCGACCGTCGTGCGCGACGGCCGCGGAGCCGCCGAGAACGGTGCCGGAGACGCCGAGCGCTCCGGCCAGACCCAGTGCGAGGTACCTCAGGGATGCGCGCATGGGCTCAGCCTGGCACCGGGGACCCGGCCCCACCAGGGGCAATGTCTACATTTCGGCGGTCGGCGCCGGCGTGCCCAGGCCCGGCGAGGACGCGACCAGCCGGTGCACCACCGACTCGGCGTCGGTCGAGCGGTTGCCGAAACGGTGCATCGTGACGGACACGGCCTGCTCCGCGAGGAACGGCAGCATCTCCACGCGCGCGGCGCCGACCACCGGACCGGCGAGCAGCGCGACCTCGGGCCGCTCCGCGAGCGCCTCGGCCAGGCCGGCCGCGGTGCCCACCACCCGGATCCGCCCGGCCCCGCTCGGATCGGACCAGTCCGCGGCGACCCGGGCGAACGCCTCGTCCCCGCAGGGGTCCAGCACGGAGCGGAACAGTCCCTGCACCTCCGCGGGGACCTCCGCCGCGGGGGCGAGGACCGTGCGCGCGCCGGAGCGCACCGCGGCGAGCCCCACCCGGATCACGTCCGTGAGCGGGGCGTCCTCGGCCGCGCGCACGACGACGCTGCGCGGGCGGTAGCGGAACAGGTTGGCCTCGGACTGCAGACCGGTGGGGTCGTGGGCGCGGCCGAACTCCCGGTCCCACCACGCCTGGTCCTGCTCGGCGCAGGCCGTCAGCCAGGCGGCGTCCGCCTCGGGCACGAGGGGGCGCAGCTCGGCGAGGTGGTGGGCGACCGACTCGGAGAGCTCGGTGCCGGCCTCCGCGGACGAGCCCTCCCCGGTCGGGGCCTCCTCGAACGGGGCCTTGTGCCACGAGCCGAGCTGGACCAGGTAGTTCGGTCCGCCGGCCTTGGCGCCCAGGCCCACCGAGGACCTCTTCCAGCCGCCGAAGGGCTGGCGCTGGACGATCGCCCCGGTGATGCCGCGGTTGACGTAGAGGTTGCCCGCCGCGACGAGCTCCAGCCACGTGCTGACCTCGTCGGGGTCCAGGGAGTGCAGCCCGGCGGTCAGCCCGTACTCGACCGCGTTCTGCAGCTCGATGGCCTCCTGCAGGTCAGTGGCCTCCATCAGCCCCAGGACGGGGCCGAAGCACTCGGTGCGGTGGTAGAAGGAGCCCGGGGCCACTCCCGTCCTGATCCCGGGCCGCCACAGCCGCCCGGTGTCGTCGAGCTGCCGCGGCTCGAGCAGCCACTGCTCCCCCGGGTCGAGGCGGGTCAGGGCACGGTGCAGCTTCTCGCCGGGCTCCGCGATCACCGGGCCCACCGAGGACTGCAGGTTCTGCGGCCAGTCCACGACCATCGAGGACGCGGCGTCGAGCAGCTGCCGGCGGAACCGCCCGGACTCCGCCACGCTCCCCACGAGGATGCCCAGGGACGCCGCCGAGCACTTCTGCCCGGCGTGGCCGAACGCGCTGGTCACGAGGTCCCACACCGCCAGGTCCCGGTCCGCGCTGGGGGTGACGACCAGGGCGTTCTTGCCCGAGGTCTCCGCGGTCATCGGCCGTCCCGCCCGCCAGGACTGGAAGAGCCGGGCCGTCTCGTAGGCGCCGGTGAGGACGATGCGGTCCACCCCGGGGTGGGAGACGAGGGCCTGTCCCACCTCCCCCTCGACGGAGTCGACGAGCTGGAGCACGTCCCGCGGCACGCCGGCCTCCCACAGCGCCTCGACCACGGCGGTCGAGCAGCGCCGGACCTCCGGGGCGGGCTTGTGCAGCACGGCGGCGCCGGCGGCCAGGGCCGCAACCGTGGACCCGGTGGGGATCGCCAGCGGGAAGTTCCACGGCGGGGTGACCAGCACGAGCCGGTCCGGGACGAACCGGGCGCCGTCCACGGTCTCGAGCTCGAGGGCGCGGCGGGCGTACCAGCGGCAGAAGTCGATCGCCTCCGAGACCTCCGGGTCCGTCTGGCCCAGGGTCTTGCCCGCCTCCGCGCCAGCCACGGCCAGCAGGTGCCCGCGGCGGGCGGCCAGGACGTCGGCCGCCCGGTTGAGGATCTCCGCGCGTTCCCGGGCGCCGCGGGCGTGCCACCCCTCGGCGGCGTCCCGCCCCGTGCGCACGAGCCGCTCGACGTCCTCCGCGCCGACGGGGTCGGGCACGGGCAGGGCCTCGTACCACTGCCGGTCCGTGATCCGGGCCGCGATCTCGTCCGCCCACGCCTGGTTCGCGGGCACGGACACGTCGGTGTCCGGCTCGTTGCGGAAGGAATCCTCCAGCGGCAGGTGCGCGGATCCGGCGCCGGGCGCGGTGCGGTCCTGGGCGCGGGCGGGCGCCGGGGCCGTGTCCTCCTGCGGGTCGAGCGCCTCCAGGGCGGCGCGGAAGCGCTGCTCCTCCCGCGTGAAGACGTCGTTGTCCGGGGCCAGCTCGAAGATCCCCGACATGAAGTTCTCGTGCGAGGCGTTCTCCTCGAGCCGGCGCACGAGGTAGGACACCGCCACGTCGAACTCGGCCGGGCGCACGGCGGGCACGTAGAGCAGCAGCTGCCCGACGTCGGCGCTCACGGCCCGCGCCTGCTCGACCGCCATGCCCTGGAGCATCTCGAACTCGATCCGGTCCGTCACCCCGCGGCGCTCCGCGAGCAGGTGGGCGAAGGCGATGTCGAAGAGGTTGTGCCCGGCCACCCCCAGCCGCAGCCCCGTCATCCGCCCGGGCACGAACAGCCAGTCGAGGACGCGCTTGTAGTTGGTGTCGGTCTCCTGCTTGCTGCTCCACGTGGCCAGGGGCCAGCCGTGCAGCTCGGCGTCCACGCGCTCCATGGGGAGGTTCGCGCCCTTCACGAGCCGCACCTTGATCCCCGCGCCCCCGGCCTCGACCCGCGCGGCGGACCACACCGAGAGCCGCCGGACCACCGCGAGCGCGTCCGGCAGATAGGCCTGGACCACGATCCCCGCCTCGAGGCCCCGCAGCTCCGGGTGCTCCAGGAGGCGGGTGAACACCTCGGTGGTCAGGTGCAGGTCGGAGTAGACCTCCATGTCCAGATTGATGAACTTGCTCCCGGCCGGGGCCTCGGCGGCGGCGCGGTAGACGGGCAGCAACCGCTCGACGACCTTCGCCACGGTCTCCTCGAAGCCCCAGTGGGACAGCTGCGGGACCACGGAGGAGACCTTGACGGACACGTAGTCGACGTCGTCCCGGTCCAGCAGCGCGGCGGCGTCGGCGAGGTGCTTGTCCGCCTCCTCCTCGCCGAGGACCTCCTCGCCCAGCAGGTTGATGTTGAGCCGGTGACCCTGGGCCGTCAGCCGCTTCACCGCCTGCCCCAGCGGCTTGGGCCGGGCGTCGACGATCATGTGGCCCACGAGCTGGCGGAGCCTGGTCCGGGCGGCCGGGACGACCACCCGGGGCGCCGAGGCCGAGAGGGCGGCCCCGAGCCGGATCTGGGTGCGGTCCGCCGCGGACATGGTGCGGGGCACGATCTCGGCGAGCGCATGCAGCGCCCGCCCGGCGGCCCGCACGTCCTCCGTGCGCACCACCCGGTCCACGAAGCCGACGGTGAACTCGAGCCCGTGGGGGTCCTGGAGGACGGTGGCGAGCCGGTCGGCGGCGCCGTCGCGGTGCCGCCGGCCCTCGGCGGCGCGGACGAGCCACTCGCGGACCAGGGCGACGGCATCGTCGGCCAGCGCGCGGGAGTCGGGGACGGACGGGGCGTCGGCGGTCATGGCGGCACTCTCCTGGAGGCTCCGCCCGGCAGCGGTGCCGAGGCACTCCCTCGGCCACCGGCCGCGTCCACCGGGCGTCAGGCTGGCCGGTGAGTCCACGCTACGGCCGGAGCGGTCGCGGCGGAAGAGCCCTATCCGCCCGCCTGCCGCAGGATGTCCGTGGCGAGCCGGCCCAGGACGGCCTTGTGCGGCGCGAGCATGGCGTACCAGTAGGCCCGGCCGGCCGCGCCCGCCGGGCGGAAGACCGTGGTCTGGCGGTAGACGAGGGCGCCGTCCGCTCCCGGTTCCAGGCAGATGTCCAGCCAGGCGTCTCCCGGCATCCGCACGACGGACCGCAGCCGGAGCCGCCGCGGCGGCTCGAGCGCCTCGACCGTCCACCAGTCCAGGCGCTCCCCGGCCGACAGGTGGTCAGGGTCCTCGCGGTGGCGCAGCCGCCCGGGCGGGAGACCGAGGCGGTTGGCCGTGGCGCGGGCGGCCCAGACGCGGTCGGTGCTGTACCAGCCGCGCTCGCCGCCGATGCCCTCGACGACCGCCCACACCGCGTCCCGGTCCGCCGTGGTCGTGCGCTCCACGGTGTCGACGTAGAAGCCCCGCGTCTGTGCCATGCCCCTATCCAAGCACGCGCTCCGGGCCCGGACGAGAGACCGGGCGGGAACGGACTCCGGCGATCCGGTCCGGCCGGGTGCGCCCGGTCGCGGCGCACGGTGCTCCCGCCCGGGCGGGTCCGGGGACCACGCGCCCGGGCAGGGCCGGGGAACTCAGGCCGCGTGGATCCCGAACCGTGCGAGGTGCTCCAGCAGGCCGTCGGTGGTCTCGAGCCCCGGCAGCTCCTCCGGGGCGACCCAGCGCACGGCGTCGGCGTCGTCGCCCGGGCGCAGCGTCCCGCCGAGGAAGGTGGCCGCGACCTCGTGCACCTCGTACACGATCTCCGCGCCACCCGGAACGCGGACCGTCCCGAGCTCCCGCTCGACGCGCACGCGGGCCCCGGTCTCCTCGAACGTCTCGCGGACCGCCGCCTGCGCCACGGTCTCGCCCGGCTCCGCCTTCCCTCCCGGCACACTCCAGCGCCCGCGCTGGGGCTCCCTGCCCCGGCGGACGAGCAGCAGCCGGCCGTCCTCCCGGACGACCACCGCCGCGGCGGCCCGGACGATGCGCATGATCCGACCCTATCGGGGCCCGCGCCGGGTCCTGCGGTGCAGGGGCACGAGTAGAGTGCGAGAGCCGCCCAGCACACCGCCACCCACCGGAAGGGCCACCCGTGACCGACTCCGTCCTGTCCCGCCTGCACGACCCCGCCCGGAAGGGCTTCGCCAGCGACAACCACGCGGGCGTCCACCCCGAGGTGCTCCAGGCCCTCGCGACCGCCAACGGCGGCCACGTGGGGGCCTACGGCGCGGATCCCTACACCGAGGCGCTGCAGGACGTGGCACGCCGGCACTTCGGAGAGCAGGCGGAGTGCTATCCCCTGTTCAACGGCACGGGCGCGAACGTCGTGGCGCTCGCGGCGATGACCGACCGCTGGGACGCCGCGATCTGCACGGCCACCGCGCACGCGCACGTGGACGAGTGCGGTGCCCCCGAGAAGCTCGCCGGCGTGAAGATGCTCGCGGTGCCCACGCCGGACGGAAAGCTGACCCCCGAGCTGATCGACCGGGAGGCGCACGGCTTCGGCTTCGAGCACCACGCCCAGCCGCGCGTCGTCACCGTCACCCAGTCCACCGAGCTCGGCACGGTCTACACGCCCGAGGAGCTGCGCGCGGTCTGCGAGCACGCGCACGGCCTGGGCCTGACGGTCCACCTGGACGGTGCCCGGCTCGCCAACGCCGCCGCCGCCCTGGACGTCCCGCTGCGGGCCCTGACCACCGACGCGGGCGTGGACGTGGTCTCGTGGGGCGGGACGAAGAACGGGCTGATGGGCGCGGAGGCCGTCGTGGTGCTCACCCCGGACGCCGTGCGCCAGCCCCGGTTCGTGCGCAAGCTCTCGACCCAGCTGGCCTCGAAGATGCGCTTCGTGTCCGCGCAGCTGCTGGCCCTGCACACGGAGGACCTGTGGCTCGAGGCGGCCCGCCGGGCCAACGCCACGGCCCGGCGGCTCGCGGCCGGCATCGCGGAGGTCCCCGGCGCCCGGGTGACGCAGACCCCCGAGGCCAACGCGGTCTTCGCGGTGCTCCCGGCCGGGACCACGGCCCGGCTGCAGGAGCGCTGGCCGTTCTACGTGTGGGACCCGGCCGTCGGCGAGGTCCGCCTGATGTGCTCGTGGGACACCACCGAGGAGGACGTGGACGGGTTCGTGGCGGCGCTGCGGGAGGGCATGGTCGCCGCCCGCTGATCCTGGGACGCCGCCGGAGGTCAGGCCGACCGAGGGGCGTCACCGCGGGGTGGCGCAGGCCCCGGGGTCCTCCCCCGACGGGCTCAGGCGATCCCGGAGATGATGTCGTCCACGACCCGCTCCGCCCACCGGTCGATCTGCTCCGGGCGCTGCCCGCGCAGGGGGCCGTGCACCACGAGCTCCGCGAAGCCGTGCACGGCGCTCCAGCACGCCCACTCCGCGCCTTCGCGTCGCTCGCGGGAGAGCCCTCCCGCCTCGACCAAGCCGTCGAGCCCCTCCACGAGCAGCGCGAACGGCGGCGGCAGGCGGTCATGGGCGTCCCGGAGCACGCCTTCCGGCTCTCCCCCGGGCCCGAAGAAGGCCGTCTCGAACCACCCCGGCTCGGCCACGGCGAAGGCGATGTAGCCGAGTCCCACCGCGCGGAGCCGGAGCCGTGCCCGATCCCGGGGAGCGATGTCCCCCGGAGCGGGCATCCGCGCCCGCATCTGCTCGGCCATCCGGTCCTGGATCTCCCGCGCGACCGCGAACAGGAGGGCCTGCCGGTCGGCGAAGTGCCGGTACGCGGCGTTCGGCGAGACCCCCACCTGCCGCGTGACCTCCCGCAGGCCCAGGGCCGTCGCTCCCCGCCCCCGCGTCGCGGCGAGACCGGCGTCGACCAGCGCTCTGCGAAGATCGCCGTGGTGGTAGGTGTCCCGTGTGCGCGGCACCCTTGACCCTCCTGCCAGCCGGTGTGTACGGTGTAGACACTCTACTTGTTCACGGTGTCCACTTGACGTCGGCGCACCGCCTGGGCACGGACGAAGGAGTCCCGGCATGCGGACCCTGGTCATCACGCAGAACGTCACTCTCGACGGCGCGGTCGAGATGCTCGACGACTGGTTCGATCCCTCCGGGGAGCCGGACCCGGAGTATCTGGCCCTGACCCGTCAGCAGGACCAGGAGGCCGACGCCTGCCTCCTCGGCCGGCAGACGTTCGAGGACTTCCGCGGCTACTGGCCGTTGCAGAGCGACGACACGACGGGGATCACCGAGTATCTCGACCAGGTGCAGAAGTACGTCGTGTCCTCGACCATGACGGAACCGCAGTGGCAGAACTCGACGGTCCTCGCCGGCGACCCCCTCGAGCAGGTGCGCGCCCTGAAGGACCGGCCCGGCCAGGACATCGTCTGCACCGGCAGCATCACCCTGGTCCACGCCCTCATCGCTGCCGGGCTCGTCGACGAGTACCGGCTGTTCACCTACCCCGCCGTCCAGGGCCGCGGGCGGCGGCTGTTCCCGGACGGTCATGCCATCCCGGAGCTCCGGCTGCTCGACGCGCGGTCGTTCGGGTCCGGGGTCACCTACGCCGCGTACCGGCCCGCCTGAGGCCGAGCATAGGAGGTCATGCCATGAACGACGGAGGACGACCCCGCGTCGTCGATCAGGACACCTGGCAGCGGGAGCTCGACGCGCTGCGCGCCCGGGAGAAGGCCGCCACCCGCGAGCTGGACGCCATCGCGGCGCAGCGCCGCCGGCTGCCCATGGTCGAGCTGCCGGACTACACGCTGGAGGGCGAGGACGGGCCGGTGCGGCTCGCCGACGTCTTCGACGGACGGCGGCAGCTCATCACCTACCACCACATGTGGTTCCCCGGCGAGACCTGGCAGTGCGGGGGGTGCACGAGCTTCACCTCGCAGTTCACCCGCCTGGACTTCCTCGACAACTACCACGCCCGGTTCGTGGTCGTCACCCAGGGCCCGATCGACGAAGCCCTCGCCTACCGCCGCCGCGTCGGCAACCGCATGACCTGGTACTCGACCGCCGGCAGCCCGTTCGGCGCCGACGTCGGAGCACCTCCGGGAGGCGGCTTCGCCCTGAACGTGTTCTTCCGGGACGGTGACACCGTTTACCGCACCTGGCACAGCAGCGGCCGCGGCGTCGAGCAGGTCAGCCACACCTTCCCCCTCATCGACCTGCTGCCCTGGGGACGCCAGGAGGAGTGGCAGGACTCCCCCGGCGGCTGGCCGCAGTCGCCCGCCTACAGCGGGTGGCTCGGGTCCGAGGACGTCGCCGCGCTCTACGGCGCGCAGTCGTGAGAAGACCGGTGCGCCACCGGACAGATGCGTCCGCGGCCGCACCGTCGACAACCCGGCCGGGACGGCGGTCGCACGGCTGACCGGCCAGGAGACCGGGCCCGGGCACAGCGCGTTGACCCGGATCCTCTCCCGGGCGAACTGCACGCCCAGCTCCCGGCTCATCGACAGCACGCCGCCCTTGGAGGCGCTGTAGGAAATCCGGGAGGTCGCCGTGCCCATGACGGCCACGAAGGACGCGGTGTTGCTGACGGAGCCCTTCCCCTGCTCCCGCATGTACGGGATCGCGTGCTTGCAGCAGTGGAAGACGCTGGTGAGGTCGACCTCCTGCACCCTCCGCCACGGGTCCCCGCAGGCAAAGTCCCGCACGGCGGGCTCCAGCCTCCTCCGTGGCGGGGTCGATGATCTGCGTGGTGGTCATGGGATGCGGGTGTCCTCTCGCTGCAGAGCGTGGTCTGCCCGGCCGGTCTTCCCGGGGCGGTCCTGGCGGACGCGGTCCTGCGCATAGCCGTGCGCCACGCGGACGAAGCCCTCGAAGAGGCGGGGGTCCTTCCGGTTTTCCTCGGGGTGGAACTGCACGCCGAGCGTCCAGCCGCCCCGGTGGTCTCGACGGCCTCGACCGTCCCGTCCGCCGCGCGGGCAGTGACCACCAGCCCCTCGGCCACTGTCTCCAGGGCCTGGTGGTGGTAGCACGGGGACCACGCCGTCTCGCCGAGCAGCTCGCGGCAGCGGCTGCCCGGCGCGGTGGCGAACTCGACCTCCCCGTACCGGCCCGGCCCGGGCTGGTAGCGCGCGGCGCCCTCGTTGACGTCCGGCAGGTCCTGGATCAGCGTGCCGCCGAGCGCCACGTTGAGGATCTGTGCGCCGCGGCAGATCGCGAACAGGGGCACCCCGCGCTCCAGCGCCGCGCGGGTCAGAGCGAGGTCGTGCTGGTCGCGCGAGGGCTGGGACGAGGTCAGCTCGTGCCGTTCGGCGCCGTAGAACCGCGGGTCCACGTCCACTCCGCCGATGACCACCAGCCCGTCCACGAGCTCGAGAACCCTAGGGTCCGTGCCCACCGGGGGCAGCAGCAGAGGCGTGCCCCCGGCCGCGGCGACCGCCTCCACGTAGGCGCCCGGGACGATGGCCGCCACGGAGGTCCAGACCCCCCAGGACCCCTCCTGGTAGTAGGTGGTCAGGGCGATCCGCGGCCGGTACCCGGTGCCGCCCGGCTCAGAGGTGCTCGAAGCCACGGCGCAGCTCCCCGTCGGTGACGGCGGCCTCGAAGGCCGCCGGCTCCACGGTGTCCACGAGCCCGTCGGCGACGTGCTCCCGCAGCTGCTCGACGGTGAGCATCCGGTTGTTGCGCGGGTGCGGGACGTCCTCGTCGGTGCGGGTCGGCTGTGCCGGGAATTCGGGCATGGGACGATGCCTCCGGAGTGCCACAAAGGTCTGAAAACAGACGTTTGGCTTGAGTGGTCACAGTCTGTGGGCTGCCCCGTGCCCCGTCAAGACCCTACGGCCCGCGGCCTGGCCATCGCCGAACGGCGCACAGGACCGCGTCGCGGTGGAGCCGGTCCTGCGGATGCCGCAGAATGGTGGGCATGAACCAGACCAGCTCATCAGCACCCGACCGCTCCGGCCCCGCCCGCTCCTGGGCCCTGATCGCCATCACGGCGGGCTTCCTCGTCTCCGCCGCCCTGATCATCGCGGTGGGCGTGGTCGCCATCGACCTCACCCACTAGGACCCTCGGCGAGGACTCCTCCCGGCCGCCCCGGCCGGGAGGAGCGGCGCGCTGCCCGGACCGGGCGGCGCGCCGCTCCTGCTCGTGGCGCCGCCCGGCACGGTGGGCGGGGCCTCCGGCGGGGGCCGCGGCACGACGCCCGCGGCGGACCCCGGGGACCGTGGCACGATGGGCGCACGTCGCCCCTCAGGGAGGAGCGCCACCGTGAGCGATCCCGTCCAGCACCCCCGCATCCGGCCCGTGCGCCAGGGCAACGCCTTCGAGGAGGCCGTGGAGCGGATCCTCGACTCGATCCGGCTCGGCCTGTTCCGCATGGGCGAGCGGCTCCCGCCCGAGCGGGAGACCGCGGCGATGCTCGGGATCTCCCGCGCCACGCTGCGGGAGGCCCTGCACGAGCTCCAGGCCGCGGGAGTCCTGGAGGTGGTGCGCGGGAGGTACGGCGGGACCATCGTGACCGGCCGCACCGCCCTGCCGGACGAGACCCTCCCCCCGGCGGATCCCGCGGACGTCGAGGACGTGCTCGTGTTCCGCGCCGTCGTCGAGCCCGCCGCGGCGGAGCTGGCCGCGGCGGCGTCCCTCAGTGCGGCCGCCCGGGAGCACCTGCTCACGTGCCTGCGGCAGGTCGAGGAGAGCCCCCCGGAGGACTACCGCCCCGCCGACGCCCGCTTCCACATCGCGGTGGCCGAGCTCGGCGGGTGCCCGAGCCTGGTCCGCGCGGTCGCGGAGGTGCGCTCGCGGGCCAGCGACCTGCTGGACCGGATCCCCGTGCTGGCGGTCAACCTCGAGCACTCCGACCGCCAGCACCGCGAGCTCACCGACGCCGTCCTGGCAGGCGACGCCCCCGCCGCACGGGCCGCTTCCCTCGCGCACCTGGAGGGCACGGCCGCGCTGCTGCGCGGTTTTCTCGGGCACGGGGGGCAGCCCGAGGACGACGGCGCCCCCGGGGACGACCGCGGCTCGGCATGACCCGCCGCCGCGGAGGGACGGGCGGCACCGGGGACGAGATGCTTGTCGTCGTCCGCAGCGGCACTGCGTGCCGGCCGGGCGGTGGCCCGCCCGCCGACGTGACCGACCCCGGGCCGGTGGCCGAGATGCTGCGCGCCGCGCGGGAGCACTTCGCCTCTCCCGTCACCACGGTGGTGAAACCACGCGCTGGCCGACTTCTCCTGCCACGGCGACGTCCGTTCCTCCGCGGAGGGCGCCTGGGACTGCCGCGGCCCGCAACCGGACGCCTCCGCGGCCGGACGGATCCCTCAGAACAGCGCGGACGCCCGCATGAGGGTCGCCGTCACTCCGTAGGCGAGCGGGACCCCGACGAGGACCCATCCCAGTGCCAGTCGTGCACGGGTCATGTCATGCCTCCTTCTTGGAGAGCTCGGTGTCGGTCGGTGCGGCCTGGTGCTCGGGCTCGTGGTACTTGGCGTCCACCGGCTTCACCAGGAGGTTGGCGACGAAGCCGACGACCAGCAGGCCGACCATGGTCAGCAGCGCCGGCTGGTAGGCCTGCGCCGTGAGCTCCCCGGGGGTGCCCTGGGCGTCGAGGAACGCATTGACGATGAGGGGCCCGGCGATGCCTGCGGCGGCCCAGGCCGTGAGCAGGCGGCCGTGGATGGCCCCCACCTGGAAGGTCCCGAAGAGGTCCCGCAGGTAGGCCGGCACCGTGGCGAAGCCGCCGCCGTAGAACGAGATGATGACGAAGGCCAGGAGCACGAACAGCAGCGTGGAGGTCGAGCCGAACAGCGCCAGCACGGTGTAGAGGACCGCCCCGACGCCGAGGTAGACCATGTAGATGCGCTTGCGGCCCAGAACGTCCGAGGTGGTGGACCACACGAAGCGCCCGCCCATGTTGCCGATGGACAGCAGCCCCACGAAGCCGCCGGCCACGGCCACCGTCACGAGGGAGACGCCGTCCGGCTGGCGGAAGAAGTCCTGGATCATCGGAGCGGCCTGCTCGAGGATCCCGATGCCGGCCGTCACGTTGCAGAACAGCACGATCCACACCAGCCAGAACTGCCGGGTGCGGATGGCGTTGCGGGCCGAGACGTGGTTCTTGGTGACGAGGGCCTTCGACTTGACCTTCGACGGGTCGAACCCCTCGGGCTTCCAGTCGGCGGCGGGGACCCTGATCGTGAACGCGCCGAAGAGCATGTAGGCGAGGTAGACGACCGCGAGGGTCAGGAACAGTTTCCCGACGGCGTCCCCGCTCGCGACCCAGCCCGGCGTGCCGGAGGCGGGGTCGTAGAAGTTGAGCAGGGCCGCGGAGAGGGGGCTGGCAATCAGCGCGCCGCCGCCGAACCCCATGATCGCCATGCCCGTGGCGAGGCCGGGACGGTCGGGGAACCACTTGATCAGCGTGGAGACGGGCGAGATGTAGCCGATGCCCAAGCCGATGCCGCCGATGAACCCGTAGCCCAGGTAGACGAGCCAGAGCTGCTCGGTGAAGATGCCGAGCGCGCCCACCAGGAAGCCGCCGGACCACAGCAGCGCCGCGGCGAACATCGCCTTGCGCGGCCCACCGGTGTCCACCCACGTGCCGAAGACGGCGGCGGACAGGCCCAGCATGACGATGGCGATGGAGAAGATGATGCCGATCTGGGTGAGGCTCGCGTCGAAGTGCGCGACCAGGGCGTTCTTGTACACGCTGGTCGCGTAGGCCTGACCGATGCACAGGTGCACCGCGAGGGCGGCCGGCGGTATGAGCCAGCGGTTGAATCCCGGCGGTGCCACCGAGTGCTGCCGATCAAGCCATCCCATGCCCTGACTCCTCATCTGGTCTCATCCGGTGCGGACACTGCGCGAGGGGCGCGCCCCGGACGGACCTCGCACGTCCCGGCCCGGCACCCAAGGGTGAAGCATGTCACATCAACGAGAAAAATGGGAAGCAACCTGCCGACCGGACCCGCCGGGCCGGGGCGCTCACCCCCCGCGCAGGGACCGCCACGCACGCCGGCAGAAGGCGACGAAGCCCTTCTCCGCCACGACCTGCTCGAGCCGTTCGATCTGCCGGGACTGGGCGCGGACAACGTCCAGGAGCTCGTGCGCGAGCTCCTCGGCTGAGTTCAGACGCCGGTGCAGGGCACCGGCGTCTTCTGCGGCCGCCCGGCGCAGGTACAGCGGCAGGCCGATCCCGTGCTCCGCGCTCCACTGTCTGAGGTGGCGATCGCGCACCGCCAGCTCGCCCCCCGCGGCCGAGGACCGGTCCGCCCGGCCCCCCTGCGCAGGCGGGCGCGCGGGGAGCAGGCCCACGGTGAACGTCTCCAGGAAACGGAGCGTGAACTCCCACTCCTCCGCGGCGCCGAGGGTCTCGTCGTAGTCGCCCAGCACCCCGTGCACCGCCCGCCGGTACAGGAACGGCGACTCGACCGCGGTGCGGTCGCCGTCCAGCACGTCGGTGAGGGTGAGCACCTCCCGGTCCGGCCGCACGAGGTGCGGCCCCGGCCGGCCGGGCAGCACGTCCTGGCCGGTCCCCGCCGGCTCCTCGGTCCGCACCACGACCCCGTCGTCGGACACCAGCGGGTCCTCGAGATGCGCCACGGCGCGCTGCAGGAGCGTGGGGGGCCAGGGCGCGGCCCCGTCGTGCCGGACGACGAGCTCCGACCCCCCTGCCCGCAGCCCCCGGTTGGCGGCCGCCCCGGAGCCGAGGGCCCTGCGGTGGTGGAGGACCGTCACGCGTCCCGCGAGCTCGTCCCGCCGGGGCGCCAGGGCCTCGTCCACCTCGGCGGGATCGCCGCCGTCGTCGACGACGACCAGCCGCCAGTCGGTGAAGGTCTGCGCCAGGAGGCCGCCGACGGCGCGGTCCAGGCGCGCCGGACCGTCGCGGTGCCGCAGCACGATCACGACGGTGGGTCGCTCGGGCGGCACGTCGGGAGCGGCGTAGCGGCGGCGGAGGGCACGCACCACAGGCGCACCGACCCCGCGCGGCGCGACCGCCGTTCCCGGCGCGGGCGGCGGCCTCAGCCCGCGGAGCGCCCCGGCCACGTCGTCCCACCACCGAGCGGCCGCTTCCCGGACCTCCGGCTCGGCGTCCGCCAGCGCGGCGCGCACCGCCCCCCGGTGCTGCACGGCCTCCGCCGCCCACTGCTGGACGGCCGCGCGGGTATCCCAGGCCACGTCCCCCGGGGTGAGCAGGGCCGCAAGGGGCACGACGCCGTTCCCCAGTCCCCAGCGGCTCAGGACGCCATTCATGCTGTCCATGGAATATTTGTCCGGGCCCACGGCGAGCACGACGGCTCGGGCTGCCAGCCCGAGGACCGCACCCCGGGAGCACGTGGTCACGACCCAGTCCGCCCGGACCGCGGCCGCGGCCGTCTCCTCCGGGTTCGCGAGGACCCGGCGGACGTCGTCCCGGAGCAGCGCGGCCACGTCCGCCGCGAACTCCGCGTCGGCCGAGGTGCCCCCGCAGGCCAGGAGCGTCACCGTTCCTCCCGTCCGGTGCACCAGGGCGTCCAGCAGGCCGGCGAGCACCGGGGCGACCTGCTCGGGCGGGAAGGGACCGGCCGGGCGCTCCACGGCGGCGACGATCCGCGGCGGCGCCTCCGGTTCCGCCGGCTCCCGGCGCTGCTCGGACACCCCGTCCTGCTCCGGCTGACGGTCGGCCGGCCCGTCCTGCTCCCCTCGGCGCTCCGTCGGCCTGTCCTGCCCGGGCGATGGTGCCGCGGCGGCGGGACGCGGAAGGAGGAGCGCGTCGTCCCAGCCGACGCGCAGGCCCGCGTGCCCGGGGCACAGCCGGCGGGCCACCGCCAGGGAGGCCTCGTCCCGCAGTCCCACCAGGGTGGCGTCCGCGAGTAGCCGGCGCACCGCCTCCTCCGGGACGGGGCCCGCGCCGAGGACCAGCCCGCTGACGACGACGGGCCGGCCGGCCGCCGCGGCGGTCCGCGCCCGGTCGAGCCAGGAGATGAGCTGGGCGTCGTCCGCAGGGGCGTCCGCCCCGAGGCCCACCAGCAGGAGCGCCTCCGCGTCGGGCTGCCGTGCGGGAACGCTGCCTCCGGGCTCCGTGCGGCCCTCTCCGGGCGCCGCGGGCACCGGATCCGCCGCCGGACCGACGAGCCGGGCGGCGACGCCGCGCAGGGCGAGCTCCTCGAGGAGTCCGCGGAGCTCGCGCTGGGTTCCCGCTCGGCGCCCCGGTCCGCCCGTTCCCGGGGAGACGTCGATGTGCATGACGGAACGGACCTTCCCTCGACGGATGCGTGCTCCCCCATTCTTCCAGCCGCCTGCTCTTCCGGCCGCCCCCGGCACGAGCGGACCGGCCGCCGCCCGGGCCCCTGGCACGGCGCCGCCCGGCGGTGTGCGGTGTGCGGAGTTGCAGGTCCGCACGAAATCGCCTTGCCCGCGCGCGGGCGGGTCCGCCACTGTGGAGGAACACACTGCACCATCTCCGCCGGCGGCGCCCGCCCGGAGGATCCCGTGCTCCGAGGCCCCCGCCACGCCCCCGTATATTCCGAAAAGAACATATGGATGGTGGACGCGGGATCCGTTCCGGCCCCGGACCTTCCGCTGCCGCAGCGGGCCGGCGATCCCCTGCCGCGGAGATCCCGCCCACCTCATTGCGGGAGACGTCGAGGAGCCCCATCATGTTGAACGCCGCCGTGATCAGTCCCCAGCCCATGACGCGCATTGCGATGCAGCGCGAAGCCGTCGAGCACCCCGAGCACGGCGTGCGGGTGAGTGCCGTGGCCGCGAACGTCCCGGACTTCCTGGCCGAGAACCCGGCCGAGGAGATGGTGGTCCTGCTGAGCCTGAACACTCTGGACGGACGCAGCCTCGTGCAGAACATCACGGACCTCACCGCGCAGGAGCACACCGTGGTGATGCTGGTGCCGCCGGACGACCTCGTCCGGGTCCGGTCCGCGTTCGCCTGCGGGGCGGCCGGAGCCGTGGGCAAGTGGGAGCCCATCCGGACCGTCTTCCGGACCATGCGCCTCTCCCGGCAGCTGGGCCACTTCGTGAGCGACGTGCTCCAGTCGGCCCTGGCCGAGCTGCCCAGCAGGGCTCCGGCGAAGCTCTCCGCCCGGGAGCGCCAGGTCCTTGCGCTTTACGTGGACGGCCTCCAGGAGCAGGAGGTGGCCGGGCTGCTGCAGATCGCGGAGTCCACGGTGGAGGAGCACCTCAAGCGGATCCGTCGCAAGTACGCCGTGGTGGACCGGCCGGCCCGCACCAAGCTCGAGCTGTACAAGCGGGCCATCGAGGACGGGATCATCCCGCCGGTGCTGCCTCTCGGCTGAGCACCTGGCCGATCCGTCCGTCCGGTCACGGACGGACCTGACGGACCCCCGCCCGGTCGATCGGTTGCCCAACCGTTGCGTTCGGACCGTTGTACGGCGCCGAGGACGCTCCTAACCTGGTGGAAGCACCACTCCGCGCCGTTCCGCATCCCTCCGCACCGGAACTCCAGCCCCGGCGGGGCCGAGCGCCCGGACCGCTCCGAGTCCGCCCGAGACCCTTCCGGCATCGCCGACGACGGTCTGCGCACCGGAGCCGAGCACGAGCAGCAGCCCGGGGGCCCGTGCCCCCGACCACAGGAAGCCAGTCCCATGAATGCCGTGGACCGCGGGGAGCATGAGCAGGAGATCGCCCGAGAGCTCGAGAAGCTCCGGGCCCGTCTGACCGGGACGCTGGTCGAGCCGGACGACCCGCTCTACGACGACGCGCGACGGGTCTGGAACGGCATGGTCGACGTGCGACCCCGAGCCGTGGTGCGGGCGAGTGCCGTGTCCGACATCGACCCGGTGCTGGCCGCCGTGCAGCACACGGAGCTGCCGCTGGCCGTCCGCGGCGGCGGGCACAACGTGGCCGGCCACGGCACCGTGGAGGGCGGACTCGTCCTGGACCTCGGCGCGCTGCGGCGGGTCGAGGTGGACCCGCAGACCCGTCGCGTGACGGTCGAGCCGGGAGCGACCCTCGCCGACGTCGACCGCGCGACGGTCCCGCACGGGCTGGCGGTGCCCCTCGGCGTGGTGAGCGCCACCGGGGTCGCGGGACTGACCCTGGGCGGGGGCGTCGGCTGGCTGACGCGCAGCAACGGCCTGAGCCTCGACAACCTCGTGGACGCCGAGGTGATCACCGGGACCCGGGAGCACCTGCACGCCGACGCGGAGCACAACCCGGACCTGTTCTGGGGCATCCGCGGCGGCGGGGGGAACTACGGCGTCGTGACCTCCTTCACGTTCCGGGCCCGGGAGCTGCCCCGTCCGTGCTGGGCGGAAACCTGATCTACGGTCGCGAGAAGTGGCGCGCGGCCCTGCAGGCGTTCGCCCGCTGGACGGCCGACCTGCCGGACGAGATGAACGGCATCCTCTCCATCCTCCGGCTGCCGCCCAGTTTCGGTGCGGGCGACGAGCCCCTGCTGCTCATCGGCTTCGCCTGGATGTCGCCCGACCACGCCGAGGGCCTGCGGCTGGTCGAACAGCTGCGGGCCGACGCCCCACCGGACGAGGAGGAGGTCGGCCCCGTGCAGTGGACCGAGTGGCAGTCGGCCATGGACGAGCTCTTCCCCAAGGGAGCGCGCGGCTACTGGAAGAACGCCTCGTTCTCCCGCCTGGACGACGAGGTGGTCGACGCCCTGCTCGGCGTGGCCTCGGAGATCACCTGGTACGGCACGGGCATCGACGTCCACCACATGGAGGGGTTCTTCGGGCGGGTGCCCGCCGGCGCCACCGCCTTCCCCCACCGGTCCGCGCGGTACTGGCTCAACGTCTACGGCTTCTGGCCGGACGCCGCCGAGGACGTACGCCTCACGGCGTTCGCCCGCAAGGCCCACGCCGCCGTGGAACCGTTCGCCGACGCGGGCCTGTACGTGAACTTCCTCGGCGCCGAGCACGGGCCGGTCACCACCGAGGCGGCACGGCAGGCCTACGGAGAGCGGACGCACCGGCGTCTCGTCGAGCTGAAGAACCGCTACGACCCCGGCAACCTGTTCCGCCTCAACCACAACATCCTGCCGAGCACCGCGGGCGCCCCCGGGCGCGGCTGAGCCCCGGGGTCAGGGCGCGCCGAGCAGCCGCAGCACCGCCGCCGCGACCGCCCCCAGCACCACGACCAGCAGGAACGGGGCCCGCAGCACCAGCGCCGCTCCCGCGACGAGCAGCGCCCCCAGCCGGGCGTCGAGTACCAGCGCCTGGCCCGAGCCGAACGCGTTCATGACCACGAGCGCGGCGAGCAGGCCCACGGTGACCGTGGCCGCCATGCGCCCGACGCGCGGGTCGTCCAGCACCCGGTCCGGCACGAGGTAGCCGACGAGCTTCAGGGCGTAGGCGAGCGCGCACGCCCCGAGCACCCAGAACCACATGCTCACGCCCCCGCCCCCTGCTCGCCGGGTCCGGGCGCCGCGCCGGTGCCGGGCGCGGCCCCGGCCGAGCCCGGGCGGCGGGAGCGGCCGAGGAACGCCGCGACCACGGCGGCCACGAGGATCGGCAGTCCCGCCGGCAGCACCGGGATCGTCAGGGCCGTGACGATCCCGCAGACCACCGCGACCGCCACGGGCTCCCGGGCGCTCAGCCGGGGCCACAGCAGGCCCAGGAACGCGGCCACGGCGGCGCCGTCGAGGCCCCACCGCGCGGGATCCCCCAGGGCGTTGCCCAGCAGGGCGCCCAGCACGGTGAACAGGTTCCAGAGCAGGAACACGCCCAGGCCCGTGGTCCAGAAGCCCCGCCGCTCCTCGACGGGGTGGACCTGGGAGGACGCGGCCGCGTTGGACTCGTCGATGGTCACGTGCGCGGCGAGGAGCCGGCGCCAGCCGCGCGGGCGGACGATGGCGTTCATGCTCATCCCGTAGACGGCGTTGCGGATCCCGAGCAGTGTGGCGGCGCCCAGCGCCGAGGCGCCGGCCCCGCCGCCCGAGACCACGCCGATGAAGGCGAACTGGGAGCCGCCCGTGAACATGAGCGCGGACAGGGCGACGGTCTGCCAGAAGGTCAGGCCCGCCCCCACGGACAGGGCGCCGAAGGAGAGGCCGTACAGCCCGGTGGCCACGGACACGGACAGCCCGATCCGGACCGCCGGCGAGGACCGCCAGTCGGCCGGCGCCGTGTGACTCATGAGGCGCCTCCGGCGGCGACGGCGGACGACCCTCCCGTGCCCGGCCCGGGCGCACCCACAGGCTCTCCCACGGCCCCGGCCACGGTCTCGTGCGGCGCGGCCGCGGCGCCGCGTCCCTGGGCGGCGTCGAGCGCGTCCAGGGCCTGCACGAGGGCGAGGTGGGTGAAGGTCTGCGGGAAGTTTCCGGTCATCCGCCGGTGCTCGGGCGACCACTCGGTGGAGAGCAGCCCGAGGTCGTTGGCGCGGGACAGCACGAGGTCCACGACCTTCCGGGCGCTGTCCGTGCGGCCCGACCGCGCGTACTGGGCGGCGAGCCACAGGGACGCGCCCAGGTGCGGGTTGTCCTGACCCGGGAAGCCGTCCACCCCGATGACCCCCGCGTACGCGTCGGGGTCGTCGGGGTCCACCGGGCCCAGGACGTTGCGGTAGCGGTGGATGAGCCCGCTGGGGTGGCGCAGCTCCTCCTCGATCCGCCGCACGGTCCCGAGCATCCGCTCGTCGTCGTAGGCCACGAACCCCACCTGCGGCAGCTGGAGCAGGGAGGCGTCCACGGCCTTCGCCCCGTAGTACTGGACGAAGGAGCCGACCTCGGGGTCGTAGCCGCTCGTCCAGATCTCCTCGGCGAGCGCGTCCCGCAGCTGCTCCCACAGCTGCGCGTCGCCGGGCAGGCCGTGCACGCGCACGGCGTCCACGCCGCACTGGAGGGCCGCCCACATCAGCACGCGCGAGTGCGTGTAGTACTGCCGTTCCCCGCGCATCTCCCAGAGTCCCTGGTCCGTGACCTCGTAGTCGTCCACGACCGAGCGCAGCATCGCCTGCTGCAGGGGCCAGGAGAGGTGGTCCTCCACGGCGCCGCGCCGGCGGAGCTTCTCGAACACCATCATGACGTGCCCCACGGCGTCCGTCTGGTGCTGGCCCGCGGCGCCGTTGCCCTCGCGGACCGGCCGGGAGCGCTCGTAGCCGGGCAGGTCGAGCTGGTGCTCGCGCCCGCGGCGCTCCCCGGCGATCCCGTAGATGTTCTGCAGGTCGTGCGGGTCGCCCGCCACGGCGCGCAGCAGCCAGTTGCGCAGCTGCGCGGCCTCGCGGTCGTGGTCGTGGTCGAGCATGACCTCGAGGGCCATCGCGGCGTCCCGCAGCCAGGAGAAGCGGTGGTCCCAGTTGCGCTCCCCGCCGACCACGTCCGGCAGGGACGTGGTGGGGGCGGCCACGAGCCCACCCGTCTCCTGGTGCATCAGCGCCCGCACCACGAGCAGCGAGCGCCGGACCACGTCCGAGCGCCGGGCCACGGCATGGCCGCGGACCGGGACGATGTGCACCGGCTCGTCCTCCCCGGCGGCCGGCGGGGAGTACAGCCCGGACCAGTCCTGCCACAGCTCCACGGTGCGGGTGAGCTGCTCGTTGACGTCGACGGGCGCCGGGGGCGTGCGGTGGGACGGGAAGTGCGTGAGGACGAAGTCCCGCGTCTGGCCGGCGGAGACCGTGAAGGTCCCGCCGTGGCGGCGCTCGTCGTCGTCCTCCGTGGACTCGGGGAGGGGCTCCCCGCGCAGCACGAGGGCGTCCGGGCCGGCCATGGCCACGAGCATGGGCGGCGCGGGGTCGCCGCCCCCCGGGTCCTCCTCCCCCTCGAAGCGGCTGACCCAGGGGACCACCGCGCCGTAGCCGAAGCGCACCCGCAGCTCGTGGTACATCTCGACCTCGCCCGTGAGGCCCTCGACGCGGCGGATCACGTCCGTGCGGGAGGTCAGCGGGAGGAAGTCGGTCACGCGCACGGACCCGGAGTCCGTGACCCACACGGTCTGCAGCACGAACGTGTTCTCCACGTAGAACCGCTCGGCGACCTGGGCCCCGCTCTCCTCCTCGTCGAGGACCTCGCCGTCGGCCCCCTCCGCGACCGTGCACGCGGGGGCGAGCAGCCACCGCCCGTGGTCGGGCTCCCCGAGCAGGGCGCCGAAGACCGAAGGGGAGTCGAACCGGGGCGCGCACAGCCAGTCGATGGACCCGGTGCGGGAGACGAGCGGACCCGTGCGCATGTTCGAGAGCAGGGCGTAGTCCTCGATCAGTGAAGCCATGCCTCAAGATTGGCACATCGCCGGCCGGTCCCGGGGCGGACGCTTGAAAGATACCCCCAAGGGGTATATGGTGACGACAGGACGACCGAGGAGGAGCCATGACCCAGACCCTGCCGCCGCACGGGTACACCCAGGACAAGGACGCGTACCTCAAGCGCCTGCGGCGCATCGAGGGCCAGGTCCGGGGCATCCACCGGATGGTCGAGGAGGACAAGTACTGCATCGACATCCTCACCCAGGTCTCCGCGATCCAGTCGGCGCTCAAGGCCGTGAGCCTAGGCCTGCTGGACGAGCACCTGAACCACTGCGTCGTGGGCGCCGTCGAGGCCGCCCGGGAGTCCGGGGACGTCGCCAGCGTCGACGACAAGCTCCAGGAGGCGTCCGCGGCCATCGCGCGCCTCCTCAAGAGCTGACCCCGCCCCACCGCGGCCCCGCTGAACCAGCCCACCGAACCCCCGAGGAGACCACCGTGCGAACCACCGTCAACGTTTCCGGCATGACCTGCGGCCACTGCGTCATGTCCGTCACCGAGGAGCTCACCGAGCTGGAGGGCGTCGAGTCCGTCGACGTCGACCTCGTGGCCGGCGGGGTCTCCCCCGTCGTCGTGACGTCCACGCGCGAGCTGTCGGAGGACGAGATCGAGAAGGCCGTCGAGGAAGCGGGGTACAGCGTTGCCTGAGACCCGCACGGCCGTTCCCACCGAGGTCGCCGGGCCGCTGCGCACCCTCGAGCTCGAGATCACGGGCATGACCTGCTCCTCGTGCGTCAGCCGGGTCGAGAAGAAGCTGGGCAGGCTCGACGGTGTCGACGCGTCCGTCAACCTCGCCCTCGAGACCGCCACCGTGCACGTGCCCGCGGGCGTGACCGACGAGCAGGTCGTCGAGACGGTCGAGAAGGCCGGGTACGGAGCAGTCGTCACGAACGCGCCCGGGGACGACGACGCGGCCGCCTCGGGCAGCTCGGACGCCATGACGAAGGTCGCCGGGCGCGAGGCGTCCTCGCTGCGCTCGCCCGAATCCCTGCGCCGGCGCCTTCTCGTGGCGGCCGCGCTCTCCGTCCCGGTGTTCGTGATCTCGATGCTGCCCGGCTTCCAGTTCCCGCACTGGGGCTGGGTGGTCGCGGTCCTGAGCCTGCCGGTCGTGACGTGGGCGGCGTGGCCGTTCCACCGCTCCGCGGCGATCAACGCCCGGCACCTGACCTCCACCATGGACACCCTCGTGTCCCTGGGCGTGTCCGCCGCGTACCTGTTCTCGCTGTGGAACCTGCTGCGCGAGCCCGGCATGACGGCCGGCGCGATGCTCGGCCACGCTTCTGCCATGAGCGGGCACCAGCTGTACTTCGAGACCGGCGCCCTCGTCACCGCGTTCCTGCTGCTGGGCCGCTACCTCGAGGCCCGGGCCAAGGCCCGCTCCGGCGAGGCGCTGCGCGCACTGCTGGAGCTCGGCGCGAAGGACGCGGTGGTCCTGCGGGACGGCGTGGAGACGAGCCTGCCCGCGGAGCAGCTGCGCCCGGGGGACCTGGTCGTCGTGCGCCCCGGCGAGAAGATCGCCGCCGACGGCGTGGTCGTGGACGGCCGCTCCGCCGTGGACACCTCCCTGCTCACCGGCGAGTCCCTCCCGGTGGAGGTGGAGGTCGGCGACGCCGTCACCGGCGCCACGATCAACACCAACGGCCGCCTGCTGGTCGAGGCCACCCGGGTGGGCGCGGACACCACCCTGGCCCAGATGGGCCGGATGGTGTCCCGGGCGCAGGCGAGCAAGGCCCCCGTGGCCCGGCTGGCCGACCGGATCTCCGGCGTCTTCGTCCCGGTGGTGCTGGTGATCTCCCTGGCCACCCTGGTGGGCTGGCTCCTGCTGACCGGGGACGCGAACGCGTCCTTCGTGGCCGCGGTCTCCGTGCTCGTGATCGCCTGCCCCTGCGCCCTCGGACTGGCCACCCCCACGGCCCTGCTCACCGGCACGGGGCGCGGCGCGCAGCTGGGCATCCTGATCAAGGGCGCCGAGGTGCTCGAGGACACCCGCACCGTGGACACCGTGGTGCTGGACAAGACGGGCACCGTCACGAGCGGGCAGCTGTCCGTGGCGGCCGTGACGCCCGTGGCCGGGTACTCCCGGGACCAGGTGCTGGACCTCGCGGCCACCGTGGAGCAGCACTCCGAGCACCCCATCGCGCGGGCCGTGGCCGCGGCCACCCCGCACCGGTTCCCGGTCTCCGGGTTCGTCTCGGCCCCCGGCGGCGGCGTCCGCGCGCACGTGGCGGACGGGATGCACTCCCGCTCGGTGGTGGTCGGGCGCACCACCTGGCTGTCCGAGAACGGCGTCCGCCTGGACGGCGCCCAGCTCGACGCCCTGCGCCGCGCCCAGGAGGGCGGGTTCACCACGATCCTCGTGGCCGTCGACGGGGCCCTCGTCGGCTTCGTCGACCTGCGCGACACCGTCAAGGACGACGCCCGCGAGGCGGTCGGGCGGCTCAAGGAGCTGGGCCTTCGGCCCATGCTGCTGACCGGCGACAACGGGCCCGTGGCACGGGCCGTCGCCGCGGAGGCCGGCATCGCCGCCGAGGACGTCGTCGCCGACGTCAGCCCGGAGGGCAAGGTCGCGGTGGTCCGTGACCTGCAGGACGACGGCCGCGTGGTCGCCATGGTGGGCGACGGCGTCAACGACGCCGCGGCCCTGGCGCAGGCCGACCTCGGGATCGCGATGGGCGCCGGCACGGACGCGGCGATCGAGGCCGCGGACATCACCCTGGTGCGCAGCGACGTCGGCTCGGTGCCCACGGCCATCGCCCTGTCCCGCCGGACCCTGTCGATCATCAAGTCGAACCTGTTCTGGGCCTTCGCCTACAACACGGTGGCCATCCCCGTGGCGGCCGCAGGGCTGCTCAACCCCGTGATCGCGGGCGCCGCCATGGCCTTCAGCTCCGTGTTCGTGGTGCTGAACTCCCTGCGGCTGCGGGGCTTCGGCCGCTGAGCCCGCCGAACGCGACGACGCCCCGGGAAGGACCACGAGGTCCTTCCCGGGGCGTCGTCGCGTTCGGCGAGGTGTCGCTCAGGCGCCGGCCTGGCCGGGGTCGACCGGGCTGTCCTCGTTCTCCTCGAGCTCGGGCAGCTCGGACTTGTAGTCCTCCTGCGCCACGTCCGTGGGGTCGCGGTCGGCGTCGCCCTCCCGCTTGTCGGTCATCCGCTGCTGGACCTTCCGCTCGAACTCGTCGTCGCCCTCGGTGGGCAGTTCCGGCTGCTGGCTCATGCTGGTTCCCGTCGTCCGGTCTCGAGCAGGGCGCGGGGTCCGGCCCTGCTGCTCAGGTGCCGTCCCAATTTACCGAGCGGACGGACGGACGCGATAGGGCTGTTCACCGGACGGGCCTCCCCCGGATGCGGGGGTCCCGGAACGAGGGGCCCCGGAACGAGGAAACCCGCGGCGAGCGGGGCCTCGGACGCGCCGGGGCCTCAGGCGCGCGGGGCGGCGCCGTCGTCGTCCGTGCTGTCCGCCGGACCGGTGCCGTCGGCGGAGCGCCGGCCGAGGAGGTCCTCGCCCTCGGTGTCGGGCCGGACGCGCTGGCCGAACTCGGCCTCGCCGGGGGGCCGTGCGGCGGCCTGCCGACGGGCCCGGGCCTCGGCGTAGAGCTTGGCCGAGGAGCGGTTGACGCCGGTGCCCGCGCCGAGGTGGGGGTCGTTGGGCTTCTCGACGATCATCAGCGTGGCGCTGATCACGAGCGTCACGATGAACACGATGCCGGCGGCGATGAAGGCGAGGTCCAGGCGCAGGGCGTTGTCCGTGCCGCCGCTGGCGAAGATCCCCACGGCGGCGAACGCGATCGCCGAGAGCACGGCGGACAGGATCAGGGGACCCTTGACGTCGGCCCGGGAGCCGCCTCTCGAGCCCTTGCGCTGTGCCACTGGTCCTCCTCGTGAGCTGATGTCCCCGGCAGGCCGGGGCCCGCCGTGCGATAGCCCAGTCTACGCGGTCCCGGAGGGGGTCCGTCCCCGGCGGTCCTCGTGCCGGAGGGTGAGGGCGGCCAGCAGGTGGGTGACGCCGATGACCACCGCGGCGGCCCCCACCACCCCGAAGAGCGCCTTGGGGCCGAGGTCCACCACGAGCACGAGGCCCGTGGCGGCGAGGACCGTGACCAGTCCGGCGATGGTCCAGTCGCGGCCCAGCGGGAAGGTCGTGCGGAACCTCAGCCCGAGGGCCAGCTCCGTGAGCCCGGCCAGGCCCATGATGGACGCCGCGTAGACCACGAGCCACGCGGGGGTGTCGGCGCCCAGGATCGTGAAGACCCCGCCCAGGAGGTACAGCACGCCGTAGGACTGCGGGATCTGCCGGGCGGGACCCATGTCCACGTGGTCGTTGCCGTTGAGCCGCAGCTGCAGGAGCACGCTGGCCGCGCCCGTGAGCACGAGGTACAGCCCCACGCCCCAGGCCACCACGGGCAGCGTGGGCTGCTGCCAGAACACGGTCACGGCGCCGAGGACCAGGGCCACGAGCGCGCGCAGCAGCGTGGGCGCGAACAGGTCGCGGTGGATGCCGGTGCTCGGGTCGGGGTTCACGGTGCGCCTTTCGGGGAACGTGCCGGCGGGGAGGCCCGCGGGGCACGGGCCAGTCTAGCGACCGGAGCCGTGGCCGGGCGCCGAGAGCACCCGGGCCAGGACCGCGAGGGCGTCCGGCAGGGCCTCGCCCTCCGGGGCGGCACCGGTGGCCCCGAAGCCGACGACGACGCCGCGGCGGCCGCCCCGCGCGCCGTGCGCCCAGTACGAGCCCAGCGCCGCCACCCGCACCCCCGCGGCCGCGGCACGGTCCACGACGTCCTGCTCCTCCAGCGGCACCTCCCCGGTGAACTCGAGGACGGCGTGCAGCCCCCCGTCCATGGGCACGGCCCGCACCCCGCGGACCCCGGCGAGGGCCGCGGTGAGCAGGTCCCGCCGGCGCCGGTACTCCCGCCGCATCCGGGCGGTGTGCCGGCGCAGTCCGCCGCCGGCCAGGAAGCGGGCCATGGCGTCCTGGGCGACCACCGAGGCGGGGTTGCCCAGGTCGGTGCGCAGCCGCAGCAGGTCCTCGCGAAGAGCCGGCGGGGCCAGCAGGTAGCCGACCCCCAGCCCGGGCGCCAGGACCTTGGTGAAGGAGCCCAGCGTGGCCACGTGGCCGCCGGCGCCGAGCAGCCGTCCCGGGGCGGGGGGCTCCGGGACGGCGCCGGGGGCGTGGTCGAGGGAGGACAGCGCGGGGAGCGGCTCGCCCACGTAGCGCAGCTCGGAGTCGTAGTCGTCCTCCACGATCAGCGCGTCGTGGGCGCGCGCCCAGCCGAGCAGCTCGAGCCGGCGGGCGGCGGGCATCGACGCCCCGAGGGGGTACTGGTGGCTGGGGGTCACGATCACGGCGTCCGGGGGCCGCTCGATCTCCCACTTCCCCGGACCGGCCCACGCGCCGGACGGAAGGCGGGCGGGGTCCAGTCCCTGGTCGTCGATCGGGACGGGCAGCACCTCGTGGCCGAGCCGCTCCGGCACCCTGCGCAGCGAGGGGTAGCCGGGGTCCTCGACGGCGACGCGCAGCCCGCGGGCGGCGTGGCCGCCGAGGACCGCGAGCAGCAGCTGGAGCCCGTCCCGCGCGCCCGCCGTGACGAAGAGGTCCTCGGGGTCCCGGACCACGCCGCGCATCAGCCGCAGGTGCTCGGCGATCTGCTCGCGCAGCGGCTCCGAGCCCTGGGGTGGAGGCGCCCCCGTCCCGGCGGCGGCCGCGGCGTCCCGCCACGCCGCGCGCCACTGCGGGGTGGCCAGCCGGCCGGTGTCGGGCCGCCCGGGCGTGAGGTCGATCATGGGCCGCTCCCGGGCCCGGCGCGGCGGCGCCGCGGGCGGGCGGGGACCGGGCCGGGCCGCCGGGGGCTCCGCGCGGGAGCGGGCCAGGTCGGGGTGGACCACTGTGGCCCCGTGGGTCGCGTGCAGGTAGCCCTCGCCGTGGAGCTGGTCGTAGGCGGTGACCACGGAGCCGCGCGAGATCCCGAGCCGGCCGGCGAGCCCGCGCGTGGAGGGCAGGGCGTCCCCGGGGAGCAGGGCCCCGGAGACCACCAGCGCCCGCAGCTGCTGGACGAGCTGGGCGGGCAGCGGCGCGGGATCGGACCGGTCCACGCGCACGGGCAGCTCGACGTCGTGGGGGTGCCGCACTGGGCTGCTCCTCGTGCTCCCGGAATTCCTGTGGTCCAACAGATTCTATCGATGGTGGACCTGTCGGTGGACCACCTGCGGCCGCAGGATGGACCCCATGACCGATCTGCAGACCACCCCTGCCCAGAACTCCACCCGCACCACCGGCTCGGACGCGACGCCGTTGACCGGCTCCCCGCTCGTGAAGCGCGGTCTCGCCGACATGCTCAAGGGCGGCGTCATCATGGACGTCGTCACCGCCGAGCAGGCCCGCATCGCCGAGGACGCCGGCGCCGTGGCCGTCATGGCCCTCGAGCGCGTGCCGGCGGACATCCGCGCGCAGGGCGGCGTGGCCCGCATGTCCGACCCCGACCTGATCGAGGGCATCCAGGCCGCCGTCTCCGTCCCCGTCATGGCGAAGGTGCGCATCGGCCACTTCGTCGAGGCCCAGGTCCTGGAGCACCTGAAGGTCGACTACATCGACGAGTCCGAGGTGCTCTCCCCCGCCGACTACGTCAACCACATCGACAAGCAGCGCTTCACCGTCCCGTTCGTGTGCGGTGCCACCAACCTGGGCGAGGCCCTGCGCCGGCTCGCCGAGGGCGCCGCGATGATCCGCTCGAAGGGCGAGGCCGGCACCGGCGACGTCTCCGAGGCCACCAAGCACATCCGCACCATCCGCGGGCAGATCGCCGAGCTGCAGGCCCTGCACAGGATCTCCCCCGACGCCCTCTACGTGAAGGCGAAGGAGCTCGCGGCCCCCTACGACATCGTGCTCGAGGTCGCCCGCACCGGGAAGCTGCCGGTCGTGCTGTTCACCGCCGGCGGCGTGGCCACCCCCGCGGACGCGGCCATGATGATGCAGCTCGGCGCCGACGGCGTGTTCGTGGGCTCCGGCATCTTCAAGTCCGGCAATCCCGCGGCCCGGGCGCAGGCCATCGTCAAGGCCACCGCCTACTTCGACGACCCGGAGAAGATCGCCGAGGCCTCCCGCGGGCTGGGCGAGGCGATGGTCGGCATCAACGTGGGCGACCTCCCGGCCCCCCACCGGCTCGCGGAGCGCGGCTGGTGACCTCCGCGCCCCGCGTCGGCGTCCTCGCCCTGCAGGGCGGGGTCGCCGAGCACGCCGCGATGCTGCGGGAGCTCGGCGCCGAGCCCGTGCTCGTGAAGACGGCCGAGCAGCTCGCCGGGCTGGACGCGATCGTCCTGCCCGGTGGGGAGTCCTCCACGGTGGACCGGCTGCTGCGCCTGTTCGGGCTGCGCGAGCCGCTGCGGGACGCCGTCCTCGGCGGCCTGCCCACGCTGGGCACGTGCGCCGGACTGATCCTGCTCGCGTCCGGCGTCGAGGACCCCGCCCCCGGCCAGCAGTCCCTCGAGGTCCTGGACGTCACGGTGGCCCGCAACGCGTTCGGCCCCCAGACGGCCTCCGAGGAGGTCACGCTCGCCTGGGGCGGCGGCGGGGACGTGGTGCGCGCGGCCTTCATCCGGGCCCCCGCGGTGACCCGCGTCGGCGAGGGCGTCGAGGTCCTGGCCCGGCACCGGGGCGAGGTGGTCGCGGTGGCGAGCGGCGCCGTCCTCGGCATCTCGTTCCACCCCGAGCTGACCGGGGAGACCACCGTGCACCGGCACCTGCTCTCGCTCGTGGCCGCCCGGCGCGGGCTCCCCGCCTGAGCGGTCCCGCGCCGACCGAGCGAATCTGCACCATCGTGGACGGTCTCGCGCGCCCGGTGGCCTCCGGCCCCGGGCGCGCAGGACGGTCAGTAGCTGCCGGACGCCCCGCCGCCGGTGAAGCCGCCGCCGCCGCCGAACGAGGAGCCGCCCTGCCCGTCCCCGCTCGTGCCTCCGCCCGAGCCGCCGGAGTAGAGCCCGGGGTTGGCCAGGTAGAGCGGCAGCCACACGGCGGGGTTCGTGACCGCGTCCGGCTTGCGGTGGTGGTAGCGGTAGGTCCGGCACGCCGCGCCCTGCTCCTCGGTGAGCCGCAGCTCCGGGTCGCGCCGGCGGGCCGCCCGCAGCTCCTCGTCGGCGATCCGGCGCCGGCGGCGGAGGTCCGCGGCGATCCACCACGCCACCAGCACGCCGACCAGGCCGAAGCCGCCCGCGACCCAGCCGAACAGTGCCCGGTCGAAGGGCTCCTGCGGTGGCTTCCCGCCCTGCGCGTAGACGTAGATCTGCTCGACGGCCTCGCCCAGGCCCTGCGCGTAGCGCCCGTCCGCGAAGGCCGGCGCCAGCACGTCCTCCACCACCCGTTCCGCCTCGCCGTCCGAAAAGCGTTCGCGCGCCCCGTCCGCCGACTCGATCCGCAGCTCCCGGTCCCCGGTCGCGGCGACCACGAGCACGCCGTTGTCCGCCCCGGCGTCGCCCACCTCCCACGCGGTGGCGACCTCGCGGGCGTAGGTCTCGATCGACCCGTCCGCCTCCTCCACCGTGAGCACGGCGACGCGTGCGGCGTCCGTGCCGGAGTTGCGCTCCTCGATCAGGGCGTCGAGCTGCCGTTCCTGCGTCTCCGTCAGGACGCCGGCGGAGTCCAGGACGTTGGACCCGGCCGGCGGTTCGGGGATCTCGACGGGACCCGAGCACCCGGTGAGCGCGGCGAGGGCCAGAGCGGTCACGGCGGGTGCTCTGCGCTCCACGGTGTGCTCCCGTCCGTCCGCGGCCGGTCCGCGGGCTCGTCCCCAGGATGGCCCGCCGACCCCGGTCGGCGGATCCGCCCGCAGGAGGAGCCCCCGGCCACGGACGGCCGGGGGCTCCTCCTGCGGGCGGACGGGTCAGTTCTTCCTGCGGGTCGGGACCACCATCACGGGGCCCTCGCCCTCGGTGAGCACGGCCTGGGAGACGGAGCCCATGAGCAGTCCCCGGAACCCGCCGTAGCCGCGGCTGCCGACCACCACGAGCTCCGCCGACCGGCCGGCCTCCACGAGCTGGTCCGCGGGCAGACCGGAGAAGACGTAGGTCTCGACGTCCAGGTCCGGGTGGTCCGCCCGGACCGACTCCGCGACCCGGTCCACGAGGGAGCGCGCGGGCTCGGTGAGCTGCTCGCGCACGGCCCGGTCCAGGTCGTCGGAGCCCGTCGGCATGGTCAGCGCCTCCGGGACCACGGTGATCAGCGCCAGACCCGCGCCGTGCCGGGCGGCGTACCGCACGGCCGCCAGGACGGCCGGGTTGTCCCGGCCGAGCCGGTCCACGCCGACCACCACGCGGCCCCCGAAGGCGCCGGCCGCGCCACGGGCGGCCCGTGCCTGCGGGTTCCAGCCGTCCGGGAGGACGATCACGGGGCACGTCGCGTGCGCCGAGGCCGCGGCCGTGACCGACCCGAGGCGTCCGCGCACCCCGCGCCGGCCACGGCGGCCGAGCACCAGGGACGAGGCGTTCTCCGACTCGTGCACGAGCACCCCGGCCGCGTCACCGCGCTCGACCACCGCGACCGCCGGAACGCCGGCGTCCTGGGCCCGGCTCACGGCGGCGGCGGCGATCTTGTCCGCCTCCTGCTCGATCGCCTCCAGGAACGGCCCGTAGAGACTGGGGTCCACGGCGACGGGCCGCCCCATGGAGACCACCACCTTGAGCTCGCCGGCGAGGGCGCCGGCCTCCTGGATCGCCCAGTCGAGGGCTCGTTCGCTGTTCTCGGAGCCGTCGTAGCCGACGACGATCTGTTCCGTCATGTGGCGCCGCTTCCTGATCTCGCCGTGGGGTGGGGTTCAGGAGCGGTGCGCGGGCACCACCATGACCGGGCCGGTGGCGTTCTCCAGCACCCCCTGGGACACGGAGCCGAGCAGCAGGCCCCGGAAGCCGCCGATGCCGCGGGAGCCCACCACGACGAGGTCAGCGGAGTGCGTGGCGTTCATCAGGATGCGGGCCGGTCGGCCCACGAAGATGTGGTGCTCGACCGTCAGCTCGGGGTGCTCCGCGGCGATCTCGTCGGAGATCTCGGTGAGCTTCTGGTCCGCCTCGTGGAAGTACCGCGCCTGGTTGAACTCGTCCTGGAACCAGGACGGGGTGCCGGACAGGGCGCCGTTCACGGAGACCAGCGCCAGGACCTTGCCGTGCTCCTGGGCGTACGCCACGGCCTTCCCCAGCGCCGGGCTGCGCGAGCCGAGCGCGTCCAGGCCCACGACCACCCGGCCGGTGAAGTCGATCTGGTCCGCCTGGACCGGCCCCTCGGCCTCGAGCGCGAAGTCGCCCGCGCTGCCGCCGCGCCGTTCGGAGTGCCGGATCTCCGCGGCGTCGGGGACGATGATGACCGGGCACTTGGCGTGCGCCGCGACCGCTGCGGAGACCGAGCCCAACCGGCCGCGCAGCGCGCCGCCGCGACCACGCTTGCCCATGACCACGAGCGCAGCCTCGCCCGACTGCTCCACGACGGCCTTGGCGGCGTCCCCGCCTGCTTCCACGACCTCGACGGGCAGTCCTGCCTGCTCCACGGCCTGCCGGGCCTCGGCCAGGTGGTCGGCGTTCTCCTTCATCACGGCCTCGGTGAACCGCATCTCGAGGCCGGGGTCCCCGACCCCGATGACCGGGTAGGCGCCCAGCAGACGCACGGTCAGATCCTGTGCCCGGGCCTCGTCGAGGGCGCGCTCGAGCGCGTGACGGGCCTGGTCGGAGCCGTCGATGCCGACGAGCACGACATTTCGCCCGGAGCCGGCGACGGACTGGTTCTCTGCGCGGGAATCACTGTTCATGCTTGAATCGTAGGTGATCCACCCCACATCCCCAGGGTGCACTCCGGCTTGTTACCCAGCGTTCCTGAGCAGCCAGGAGTCGCCGCGGGCGCGCAGTCCCAGGGTCAGGGCTCGGGCCCCCAGATAGCCGCCGGCGTAGGCGGTCCACAGCCACACGAACCCTCCGGTCCCCGCCCCGGCGCGAAGCGCGACGAGGAGCAGCAGCGGGGCGTAGACCGCGAGGTTGAGCACCCCGGCCACCGCGAGGTAGCGGGCGTCCCCGGCCCCGATGAGCACGCCGTCCAGGACGAAGACGTAGGCGGCCAGGGGCTGGCCGACCGCCACCACCAGCAGGGCCGCCGCGAACAGGGCCTGCACCGCGGGGTCGGGGCTGAGCAGGAAGCCCAGACGGGTGCCGATCAGGGCCACGAGGAGGCCCGTCAGCACGCCGAAGCCGAGTCCCCACAGGACCAGCCGGTTCATCAGGGCCCGGATCGCCCGGCGCGCCGCCGGGTCCTCGACGTCCCGCGCCCCCATGTCCCGGCCCAGTAGCGCCTGCGCCGCGATGGCGAGGGCGTCGAGGGCGAAGGCCAGGAAGTTGAAGACCGTCAGCACGAGCTGGTGCGCCGCGAGGTTCTGGGCGCCCTGTCCCGTGACGACCAGGACGGTCGCGAGGATCGCCACCCGCAGGGAGACGGTGCGCAGCATGAGCCAGGAGCCCACGGTGAGGTGCGAGCGCAGCCGGAGCCACGAGGTCGCGGGCCCCACGCCGTGCTCGCGGGCGAGACGGCGGAGGATCCGCAGGTACGCCAGCGCCATGGCCCACTGCACGGCGCTCGTGCCGATCGCCGCGCCGGCCACCCCCAGGCCCGCGCCGTGCACGAGCAGGAGGTTGAGCCCCGCGTTGGCCGCGGCCCCGATCCCCGCGATGAGCAGCGGGGTGCGGGTGTCCTGGAGCCCGCGCAGCACGCCGGTGGCAGCGAGCACCAGGAGCATGGCGGTCAGCCCGGGCAGGGACCAGTGCAGGTAGACGACGGCGTGCTCCAGGACCTCTCCGCGCGCGCCCATCAGCGCCAGCAGCGGGCGGCCCAGCGCCCACCCCGCCGCGGACAGGAGCACACCGAAGCCCGCGGCCACCCACAGCCCGTCCCGGCCCACCGCCACGGCCTCCTGGAGCCGGCCGGCGCCGAGGTGCCGGGCGACCGCCGGGGTGGTGCTGTAGGCGAGGAAGACCATGAGCCCCACGACCGTCTGCAGGACGGCCGCGGCCACTCCCACGCCGGCGAGCTGGGGGGTGCCGAGGTGGCCCACGATCGCGGAGTCCGCCAGCAGGAACAGCGGCTCCGCCACGAGCGCCCCGAAGGCGGGGACCGCCAGGACCAGGATCTGCCGGTTGAGGCCGCGGGGGCGGGAGGTCGTCGTCACCGGTCCAGGCTACCGACGACTCCCCGCCCCCGCGGCGCACGCCCGGACGGGACGGCGTCCGGGCGCGGCGGTGCTCAGAAGGGGTAGTGCGGGACGTCCGGGCTGATCGTGATCCACTGCGTCTCGGTGAACGCGTCGATGTTGGCGGTCGGCCCGCCGAACCGGGAGCCGGTGCCGGAGGCGCCCATGCCCCCGAAGGGGGCGTTGGCCTCGTCGGCGACCGTCATCTCGTTGATGTGGATCTTGCCGGAGCGGATCCTGTCGGCGATTTTCATGGCCTCGCCGACGTCCCCGATGATGGACACCGAGAGCCCGTACTCGGAGGCGTTGGCGAACTCCACCGCCTCCTCGGCGCTGGTCACCTTCATCACGGGCGCCACCGGCCCGAAGATCTCGTCCTTCCACGCCGTCATCTCGTGCGTCAGCTCGGCGAGCACCGTGGGCCGGTAGAACAGTCCGTCGTGGGAGCCCCCGGCCACCACCCGGGCGCCGGCGATGGCGGTCTCCTGCACGATCGCGTCGATGGCCTTGAGCTGGCGCTCGTCGATGATCGGGCCCAGGTGCACGGGCCCGCCGGAGGGATCCCCGACCACCAGGGCCTCCGCCTTCTTCGCGAGCTTGTCCACGTACTCGTCGTGCAGGTCCTCGTGCACCAGGTGGCGCCCGGTGGTCATGCAGATCTGGCCCTGGTGGAAGAAGGAGCCCATCGCCCCCACCCCGGCGGCCAGGTCCACGTCCGCACCGGGCAGCACGATGACCACGTTGTTGCCGCCCAGCTCCAGGTGGGCGCGCTTGAGGTGCTGCGCCGCGGCCGCGCCCACGTGCCGGCCGGCGGCCGTGGACCCGGTGAAGGACACGACGTCCACCTGCGGGGCCTCGACCGCGGCGGCCCCGACGTCACCGCCGCCGGGCAGCAGCTGCAGGACGCCGGTCGGCAGCCCGGCCTCCTCGAAGACGCGCATGATGAGCGCACCACCGGTGACCGAGGTGCGGGGGTCCGGCTTGAGCAGCACCGCGTTGCCCAGGGCCAGGGCCGGCGCCACGGAGCGGATCGAGAGGATCAGCGGGAAGTTGAACGGCGAGATCACCGAGACCACCCCGACCGGCACCCGGCGGGACAGCGACCAGTGCGGGGCGTCGGAGGGCAGGTACTCCCCGTGCGGGTGGGTCGGCAGCCCGGAGGCCTCGTAGCACTCCGCGGCAGCGACCGAGGCCTCCAGCCCGGCCTTGGGCGGGATCGCCCCGGTCTCCCGGACCACCCAGTCCACGACCTCCTCAGCGTGCTCCTCGAACAGCAGGCCGGCGCGGCGCAGCACCCCGGCGCGCTCGGAGGGCTTCAGCGCCGCCCACCCCTTCTGGGCCGCCGCGGCCTTCTCGGCCGCCTCGTACACGTCCTCGGGCGAGGCGAAGCCGATCCGCCCGAGCGTCTCCTCCGTCGACGGGTTCGTGACGTCCTCGGCGCCGCCGCGGCCGTCGCGCCATCCGTTGACGTAGATCTTTCCGGTCCACTCCGGTGTGTCCAGCAGTGCCATGGGTCGAGCTCCTCCGGTTCCGGCCGCGCGTCGGACCACCGGACGGCGGGGTGACCCACGGCACACGTGCAGTGGGGATTATTCTGCGCCTTCCTGGGAGAGCGCACGGAACGCCGCGCGCCGGGGCGGCTCACAGCCCCCGGAGGCGGTCCATCTCCCGGCGGTCCTTCTTGGTGGGCCGGCCGGTGCCCCGGTCCCGCCGCGGAACGGCCGCGTGCAGCGCCGGAGGCGGGGGCGGGCTGTGGTCCACGTACGCCTTCGCGGCGACCGGCGCCCCGACGCGCTTGGTCAGCAGCTGCACCACCTCCAGGACCTGCTCGTGGCCGGGACGGCGCACGGCCACCCGCTGGCCGGGCCGCACCGGCTGGGCGGCCTTGACCGAGGTGCCGTCGATCTTCACGTGGCCGGCCCGGCACGCTGCGGTGGCGGCGGAGCGGGTCTTGAACACGCGCACCGCCCAGAGCCACACGTCCACGCGCACGCTCACGGGGCTCTGCGGTGCCGTCATCGTTCCTCCCGGGTGCTGCGGTGCGGGGCGTCAGTGCGGGTCATGGGCCCATTGTGCCGAATCCGCGGAACGCGACGGACGCCGGGCGGTGCGCCGCGGCCGCCCGCGCGTCGCCGGGCGCCTCGCCGGGTGAGCGGCCGGAAGTGTCGCCCGGAGTGGGGACGAGGAACTGGCTACCCATCAGTGGTGTGCAACATCCCAGCAACCCGTCAGCACCTACACTGGGGCACATTCACCGGCGGGACGCGCACCGGGCACAACGCCGTGCCGGCAGCGGCGGCCCGCCACCTCCCGAGGGAAGGACAGATCCATGAAGAGCAGGTTCCACGGGGCAGCGACCCTGTCCGTGCTGGCCGTCTCCGCGCTGGCCCTGAGCGCGTGCACGAGCACCGGAGGAGGCGAGGAGGCGGCCGAGGGCGAGGTCAGCCTGATCAGCCCGGGGACCCTCACCGTCTGCTCGGACATCCCCTACGCGCCCTTCGAGTACGTCGAGAACGGCGAGACCGTGGGCTTCGACATCGACCTGGTCAACGGCATCGCCGAGGACCTCGGGGTCGGGACGAACGTCATTACCACAGGTTTCGAGGCCATCGAGACGGGCTCCGCACTGGACACCGACCAGTGCGACCTCGCGGCCTCCGGGATGACCATCAACGAGGAGCGCGAGTCCGTGATGGACTTCTCCGAGCCGTACGTCGCGGACAACCTGGGACTGCTCGTGGCACCGGGCTCCGGCATCGAGTCCGTGGCCGACATCGAGGGCCGGCGCGTGGGCGCGCAGCAGGCGACCACCGGCGAGGCCTTCGCCCGGGACAACGGGGCGGACATCGTCCAGTACGAGGACTCGGCCCTGATGATCCAGGGCCTCAGCACCGGTGACGTGCAGGCCGTGGTCGCCAACGTCTCCGTGACGATTCCCGCCATCGAGGACAACCCCGAACTCGAGCTGGTCGAGGAGATCGAGACCGGCGAACAGCTGGGCCTGGCAGTGAAGACCGGCAACACGGCCCTGCTGGAGCGGGTCGACGAGTCGCTGGCGGCCATGAAGGAGGACGGCACCATCGCGGAGCTCGAGGCGAAGTGGCTGAGCACCACGGACTCCGAGGGCACCGGGGACTCGGCAAGCCCGGAGCCGGCCGCGAGCTGACCCGTCGCCGCGCCCGCCCGGCGGGTGCGGCGAGCGACACGGGCGCCGTGGCTCCCGCGAGGCGGGCCACGGCGCCGTCGTCCCTAGGCTGGAGCCGGGCGGACGCCACCGTCCGGCGCCTTCCGCCCCGCCACGACGACAGGGGAAGCTCCCGTGACCACCGACTCCGGCCTCGAGCTGCAGCACGTCCATCCCGGCGTCCGCCCGCAGGACGACCTGTACCGCCACGTCAACGGCGGCTGGATCGAGGCGCACGAGCTGCCGGACGACCGCGCGTTCGACGGCGCCTCCGCGATCCTCACCGACCGGAACACGCAGCGGGTGCACGAGATCGTGCAGGAGGCCGCCCCCGGGTCACGGATGGGCGCGCTGTACCGCTCGTTCCTCGACGAGGACGAGATCGAGCGCCGAGGCCGGGCCGCCATGGACCCTGACCTCGCGGTGCTCGACGCCGCCCGGGGCAAGGACGGGCTCGCCCGCGCCTCGGCCGCCCTGCACCGCACCGGCGTGGACGGGCCGCTGTCCTTCTTCGTGGAGAACGACTCCCGGGACTCCTCCCGCTACTCGTTCTTCCTGCGCCAGGACGGGCTGTCCCTGCCCACGAACAGCTACTACACGGACCCCCTGCACGAGCGGCTGCGCACGGCGTTCACCGCCCACGTCGAGGCGATGCTCGAGCTGGCCGGTCTGCCGGCGCGCTGGGGCGTGCCCGCGGGGGACGCCGCGGCGACCGTGCTCGCCATGGAGACGCAGCTCGCCGCCGCCCACTGGGACACCGTCTCCGCGCGGGACGTCGAGGAGATGTACAACCCCGTGGACCCGCCCGGCCTGGAGACCATGGCCCCCGGCTTCCCGTGGACGGCGTGGCTCGAGGGCACCGCCCCGGAGCGCGGCGCGGCGATCTTCGACCGGGTCATCGTGCGCCAGCCCTCCTTCGTGGCGCAGCTGGGCCGGCTGTGGCAGGAGTGGTCCGAGGAGCAGATCCGGATCTGGCAGTCGTGGCGGATCGTGTCCAGGCGCGCCCCGTTCCTGCCCCGGCCGTTCGTCGAGGAGAACTTCCGCTTCTACAGCACGGCCCTGTCCGGGATCACCCGCCCCCGCGAGCGGTGGAAGCGGGCCGAGTTCCTGGTCACCCGGGTCCTGGGCGACGACGTGGCGCGCGAGTACGTGGCCCGCTGGTTCCCGCCGGCCCACAAGGCCCGGATGGAGCAGCTCGTGACGCACCTGCTGGCCGCGTACCGGGAGCGGATCTCCCGGCTGGAGTGGATGTCGGAGGCCACCCGGGCCCGCGCCCTGGAGAAGCTGTCCACGTTCACGGTCAAGGTCGGCTATCCCGAGACCTGGCGGGACTACTCCTCCCTGGAGCTGGAGCCCCAGGACCTGCTCGGCAACGTCCGGGCGGGCCTGGCGCTCGAGCACGACCGCACCGTCGGGAAGATGGGCACCCCCGTGAACCGCGGCGAGTGGTTCCTCTATCCCCACTGGGTCAACGCCTACTTCCACCCCGTGCTCAACGAGGTGGTCTTCCCCGCGGGCATCCTGCAGCCGCCGTACTTCGACATCGACGCCGACGACGCCGTGTGCTACGGCGCCATCGGTTCCGTGATCGGCCACGAGATCGGCCACGGCTTCGACGACCAGGGCGCCAAGTACGATGCCCGGGGCCACCTGGAGAACTGGTGGACCGACGAGGACCGCGCGGAGTTCGCCCGGCGCACCGCCGCGCTCGTCGCCCAGTACGACGGCTGCACGCCGCGCGGGCTGGACCCGGCCCGGCACCGCGTCAGCGGGGCCTTCACCGTGGGCGAGAACATCGGCGACCTGGGCGGTCTGGAGATCGCCCTGGTGGCGTACCGGATGTCCCTGGCCGAGCGGGGCCTGGACCAGGACGGCGCGCCGGTGCTCGACGGGCTGACCGGCGCGGAGCGCTTCTTCTACGCCTACGCGGCGCTGTGGCGCTCGACCGCCCGGGAGCAGGAGCTGGTCAACAGGCTGGCCACCGACCCGCACGCCCCGGACGAGTTTCGCTGCAACCGGGTGGTGCAGAACATGTTCGCGTTCCACGACACCTTCGGCACCCGCCCCGGTGACGGCCTGTGGCTGCCCCCCGAGGAGCGCGTGAACATCTGGTGACCCCACCCTCCCCGCTCGGCGAGGTGGCAACGACCACGTGACCATGAGCGGTCGCAGTGGCCGCCGCGTGCCACCTCGCCGGCCGGTCCGGGGGGCGGGCTCAGCCGCTCAGCGGCGGAGTGCGCGGCGGGGCGGTTCGGCGCTCGCCGGTGGCCTCGAAGGCCGCGGCGAGGCGCAGCAGCGAGGTGTCGTCCCAGGCCCGCCCGGCGATCGTCAGGCCGACGGGCATCCCGGTGTCGGCCATCGTGCCCATCGGGACGGTGACGGTGGGGATGCCCAGGTGCCGGGGCACGAGGTTGCCGTTGGCGACCCACACCCCGTTGCGCCAGGCGAGCTCCGCGGAGGCCGGGTTCACGTCGGCGTCGGCGGGCCCGACGTCGGCGACGGCCGGGAACACGACGGCGTCCAGGCCCAGCCCGTCCATCCACTGCTCCAGGTCGGTGCGGCGGGTCTCCTCCAGCCCGCGCAGGCCCTCCTCCAGGCAGGGGATCCCGGTCAGGACCGGGACGCCGTGCTCCCGCACGAAATCCGGGTAGTCGGCGATGTCGTCGTCGAACCCGTCGTAGCGGTCGGGCAGGGCGCCGGCCGGGTGGGGGAAGATCCGGGAGCCGTCCACGTCGGCGAGCCGGTGCAGGGCGGGGTCGCCGTTGGCGTCGAGGAAGTCGTGCCACGCCCAGGCCGAGAGGTCCACGATCTCCCGGTGCAGGTACTCCGGGCTCACCAGTCCGCGGGTGGCGATCGTGGGCGCTCCGGGCCGGTCGCCCTCGTAGTGGCTCACCACCGGGAGGTCGACCTCGACCACCGTGGCGCCGGCGGCCTCGAGGTCGCGGCGCGCGGCCTCCCACAGCGCGATCACGGACGGACGGGTCTCGATCCGCCGGCCGGTGGGCCCGCCGATGCCCGGGGACTCGGCGGTGCCGGCCTCGGGGTCGGCGTTGACGTACATCCGCGGCACCCCCAGGCGGGTGCCGGCCAGGACGCCCGCGGCGGCCTCGCGGTCCGGGACGGCCAGCGCCGGGTAGGAGGCGGGCCGCACCGACGATGCGGCCGGGATCTCGATCCAGGGCTGCACGCGCCAGAAGTCGCCGCGGGTCTCGGGGTCGTCGGCGACCACCACGTCGAGCACCTCCAGCAGGTCGGCCACGGTCCGGGTGTGCGGGACGACGACGTCCATGGTGGGCACCAGCGGCCAGTTCCCGCGCACCGAGATCACACCGCGCGAGGGGGTGTAGGCGCACAGGGCGTTGTTCGAGGCCGGGGCGCGGCCGGAGGACCAGGTCTCCTCGCCGAGGCCGAACGCGGCGAAGCTCGCGGCCGTGGCCGTGCCCGAGCCGTTGGAGGAGCCCGAGCCGAAGGCCGCGGTGAGACAGTCGCCGTTGTAGGGGCTCTCGGCCCGGCCGTAGACCCCGCGCTGCATGCCGCCGTTGGCCATCGGGGGCATGTTGGTCAGCCCGATCAGCACCGCGCCCCCCGCGCGCAGCCGCTCGATCGTGAAGGCGTCGTGCTGGGCCACGAGGTGCTCGAACGCGGGCGAGCCGGCCGCCACGGTGAGGCCACGGACCTGGTAGCTGTCCTTGGCGGTGTACGGGATCCCGTCCAGCGGCCCGAGCACCTCCCCGCGGGCGCGGCGCGCGTCGGAGGCGCGGGCCTCCTCCAGCGCCGCGGGATTGTCCACGACGACGGCGTTGAGCTTCGGCCCGCCCCGGTCGTAGGTCTCGATGCGCCGCAGGTAGGCGGTGACGAGCTCCTCGCTGGTCGTCCGGCCGGACTCCAGAGCGGCCCGCAGCTCCGCGATGCCGGCCTCGACGACGTCGAACCCGTGGCCACCCCCGGCCCCTGCCACGGTGGCGGGCATGCCGGCAGGGTCGCTGCCCCGTCCGCTGCCGAACGCGTTCACCGGAGGCCCTCCTCGCCCGTGGCGGGCCGGCGGACAGCCGGCTGCTGCTGGGTGATGCAGTGGATGCCGCCGCCGAAGGCGAAGATGTCGCGGGCGTCGACCAGCTCGACCGCCCGGCCCGGGTACACCTCGGCGAGGATCCCGGCCGCGACGGCGTCGTGCGGGTCGTCGAAGGCGCACAGCACGACGACGCCGTTGGCGACGTAGTGGTTGAGATAGGACCAGTCGACGAACCCGTCACCGGCGTCGAGCACGGTGGGGGCGGGGACGTCGACGACGCGCAGCCGGCGGCCCTTCGCGTCGGTGGCCGCCTCCAGCACGGCGCGGATCTGCCGGGTCACCTCGAAGTCGGGGTGGGCCGGGTCGTCCTGGCGGTGCACCAGGACGGTGCCCCGTCCGGCGAAGGCGGCGACGATGTCCACGTGGCCGCGGGTGCCGAACTCGTCGTAGTCCCGGGTCAGCCCGCGGGGCAGCCAGACGGCCCTGGTGGTGCCCAGGCGGGCGTGGATCTCGGCCTCGACCTGTTCCTTGGTGGCGCCGGGGTTGCGCCCGGGGTCGAGCTGGACGGTCTCGGTGAGCAGGACGGTCCCCTCGCCGTCGACGTGGAAGCCGCCGCCCTCGTTGACCAGCGAGCTGGGCCGCACCTCCACCCCTGTCTGCTCGGCCACGAAGCGGCCGAGGTGCTGGTCGTTGTCCCAGGCGGCCCACTCCTGGGCGCCCCAGCCGTTGAACACCCAGTCCACGGCGACCAGGTCCCCAGCGGGGTCGTGGGCGAAGGTGGGCCCGGAGTCGCGCAGCCAGGCGTCGTCGAGCGGAGCCGTCACGACCTCGATCCCTTCTCCCAGCGCGGCGCGGGCGGCGTCGGCGTCGGCGGGGGCCGCCACCACGGTGACGGGTTCGTGCCGGGCGATCGTGCGGGCCACGGCCGCCCAGGCGTGCCGGGCGCGGGCGAGGGTCTCGCCGCCGGCAGGGCCGAAGGTGTCGTTGGGGGGCGGGAAGGCCATCCAGGTCCGCTCGTGGGGGTCCCACTCCGCGGGCATCACGGTGGCCGTGCCGGTGGTGCTGCCGGTCGTCGTCTCGGGGGCAGGGTGCATGGTCGGTGTTCCTCGGGTCGTCGGATGGACAGGGGTCGGGGACGTGGTGCTCAGGGGGCGACCGGGGCACCGGTCACCGCGCCGGTCGCGGCGGCGGGCGAGCTGGTCATGGCGGCGAGCGTGCCGGTGGAGGCCGCGAACGCGGTGCGGCCGCCGACGACGGTGAGCCGCGCCCGGTTGCTCAGCAGCTGCGCCGCCTCGGCGGCGAAGGGGTCGGTGTCCAGGACGGTGAAGTCGGCGAGGTGGCCGGCGCGGATGCGGCCCTCCCGCTGCTCGGCGCGGCAGGAGAAGGCGGCGTCGCGGGTGGCGTGGCACAGGGCGTCGGCCAGGTCCAGGGCGTAGCGGGGCAGGTTGGCCGGCAGCGAGGGGTCCAGTGCCGACTTCCGGGTCGTGGCGACGTACAGGTTGGGCAGCGGCTGGTGGGGGGCGGTGGGAGCGTCGGTGCTGATGGCCAGGGTGGCGCCGGCGGCGAGGAACTCGGTCCACGGGAAGGCCCGCTCGACACGGTGATCGCCCAGCACGGAACGCCAGTTGTCCTGGATCGCCGGGTCGGCGTGGACCGGCTGCACGGAGGCCACCACGCCCAGGGCGGCCAGGCGGCGCACGCCGGCCTCGGTGACCGTCTCCAGGTGCTCGATCCGGTGCCGGCGGTCCCGCGGACCGTTGAGCCGGTGGGCCTCTTCGAGGGCGTCCAGGGCGATCTCGGAGGCCTCGTCGCCGATCGCGTGCAGGGCGATCTGCAGCCCGGCGGCGTCGGCGGCGACCACCACCGGGGTCAGCGACTCCCGGTCCCAGATGGGCTCGCACGTGCTGCCGTCGGCGTAGGGCTCCTTCATGGCCGCGGTGCAGCTGTCGATGACGCCGTCGACGACGAGCTTGATCCCGCAGATGCGCAGCCACTCCCCGGAGAGCTCCTCGGCCAGCTGCGCCGCCCGGGCGACCTGGGCGAGGTTCTGCGCGTCGTTGCCGCGGCGGTGCACGAGCCAGTGGCCCTTCACGCGCAGCGGCAGGGAGCCGCCGTGGCGCTGGACGGCACGGCGGAGGGCGGCGAGGTCGTCGTCCTGGACGGCCATGTCCACGGCGCCGGTGACCCCGACGGCCAGGTAGTGCTGGAACGCCGACTCCAGCTGGGCGTCGCGGTCGGCGTCGGTGGCCGCCCGGGCCAGGGCGGGCCAGACGATCTGCTGGGCGGCAGTCTCGAGGAGCATCCCGTCGGCCGCCCCGGTGACCGGGTCGCGGCCGATCCGCCCGCCGATCGGGTCCGGGGTCGTGTCCTCGATGCCCAGCTCGGCCAGGGCCGCGCTGTTGACCCACACCGAGTGCAGGTCGTTGGCGTCGAGGTAGACGGGGCGGTCCGGGACGGCGTCGTCGAGCAGCTGCCGGGTCGGTGCGGCGCCGCCGAGGGCGCTGTGGAGCCAGCCGGTGCCGAGGATCCGGGGCGCGTGCGGGTTCTCCTCGGCCGCCCGGCGCAGCCGCCGCTGGATCTCGGCGAGGTCCGCGGCGTCGCGCAGCGCCACTTTCTGCAGGGACTGGCCCGTCATCAGCAGGTGGGTGTGGGCGTCGATGATCCCCGGGAGGACGAAGCCGCCCCCCAGGTGCACCTCGGCGGCGCCGGGTCCTGCGGCGCGCCGGGCACCGGCCTCGTCCCCGACGTACAGGAAACGGTCGCCCTCGGCGACGAAGGCCTCGGCATCGGCGCCGTCGGCGGTGAAGACGGTCGCGTGGGTGTAGAGGGTGCGTGCGGGCACGGTGCTGCTCTCCGTTCGGGGGAAGGGGGACATCAGACGATCGCCGCCCGGGGGAATCCGGTCTCGCGGACCTGCCGGGCGGCGGCCTCGGCGCGGACGGAGACGCGGGAGATGACGAGGAAGGGGACCAGCAGGGCGAACGTCATCCCGGCCAGCACCACGCCCAGGCTCGTGTACCCGGCGGCCGCCGAGACGGACGTGCCGAAGACGGGGGCGAAGGCGGAGCCGACGAGGTAGATCCCCAGCAAGGGCGCCGACCACTTGCCGGAGGCGTCGAGGGCGGCGGCGGCGGCGACGATGTAGACGAAGGCAGCCGCATAGATGGTGTTCCAGGCGATCACGACCGCCATGTACCACCCCGGGTCCGTCACGGTCCCGGCGAGCAGCTTGAGCACTCCGCCGGTCACCAGCACCACGGCCAGCGGCACGGTCCGCCCCAGTCGGGGTCCGAGGACGCCCACTGCGGCGGTGGCGAGCAGTCCGCCCAGGGTGGAGAGGCCGAGCACCAGCCCCATTCCGGTTTCGTCGAGGCGAGCCTGGTCGGCGCCCATCGTGGCGGCGACGGCCCACAGGGAGTCCTCGCTCAGTGCCCAGAGGGCGAAGCAGACCAGCAGACCGATGCCTGCGGTCGTCGTCGTGCTCGAGGGCTTCCCGGCCTGAGCGGAGGCAGCGTCGGCGGCTGACGGGGCGGCCGGGGCCGGCCGCCCGGGCAACCACCCCGTCGTGAACAGGGCGGCCAGAGCCAGTCCGGCGAGCAGGCCGAAGGCGCTGCCCATGCCCGCACCCAGCACGGGGATCGCGAACAGGACCACCGACACGACGCCTCGATTGACGAAGCCGTTGATCCCGGACGCGCGGTCGGGATGGCGCAGGGCACCCAGCGCCGCCCCTCCGGCCGACACGGCCCCGCCGGCGCCCAGACCACCGAGCACGACCCCGGTGACGACCACCGGCACGGTGGGGACGAACGCCGCGGCGCCGAAGCCCAGGGCGGTCAGCGCCAGTCCGGCGCGGGCCACGACGTAGCGCCCGGTCCGAGCGGTCCAGCGGGAGGTGGCCAGGCAGGAGACGGCACAGGCCAGCAGGGACACCGTCATGAGCGTTCCCGCTGCGGTGGCGGAGAGGCGGAGGTCTCCGGTGAGGGCCACGATCATCACCGGGACGAGGTTGGCGGTCATGAACCCCACCACGCTGATGCCGAAGACGGACACGGCACGGGTCGTCGACAGCGGCACGCGGCCGGACCCCTCGGGCGCAGAACTGTTCTCAGACATGGTCTTCCCCTCGTGATCCGGATGTGGGTGCCATCACATAAAATGAAAGCCTTTCATTAGTATGGGGCGGACGTCCGTGCACCACAAGAGTTTGATGAAAGGCTTTCAGTAAATTTTGTGCGTCGTCTGCGCGCGCACTCCCGCGATGAGCACCTCCAGACCGAAGGCGAAGGCCGCCTCCGCGCGCTCCTCGACGGGTCCGAGCCCGTCGATGGCGCGGCTCAGCGTCGGGAACCGGCCCTCCGGCGGCGCCCAGACGACCTCGGGGGCCGTCAGATCCAGGGCGGAGCCCAGGGCCAGGTAGTCGATCGCGGAGATGGCCGGGACGATCGCCTCCCGCACGAGCCCGGCGCGCTCCAGGACCACAGCCATGTCCTCGTAGATCCCGATCACCCCGGGGTCCTGCACGGTCTGGGTGATGAGGTGGGGGACCAGGCGGGGGTGGGCGACCATGCAGTCGCGGTAGGTCCGTACGAGCGCCCGCAGGGCGTCCTCCCACGGCAGGTTCTCGAGGTCCACCGGCGCCGGGGCTGCGAACACCCGGCCGCGCATGAGCTCGACGATGTGCTCCCGGTTGTCGATGTGGTTGTACAGCGCCGACTGGCTCACCCCCAGACGACCGGCGACCTTGGGGAAGCTGAAGTCCCCCGTCTCGTCGACGAGGGCGAGCGCGGCGGTGACGATGGCGTCGACCGACAGGAGCGGTGAACGGGGACGGGCCATGGGAACTCCTCGGACAGGGCGGGCCCTGTCGAATCTACCGAGGATCCGCCGAGGCGGTGACCGGCCCCGGCGTCTGCGACGGGGCCGGCGGCCCGGGGTCACCCCCGGGCCGCCGGCCCGTTCTCCCCGTCCGGCCCTGACCGCCGGCCGGCCGGCTCAGTCGAGGACCGGCAGCTCGGTCGTCTCGAAGCGCTCCCGGAAGAAGGAGGGATTGCGCCGGTACTGGACGAGCATGACGACGATGCCGAGCAGGAGCATGCCCACGCCGAGCACGAACACGAGGCCCATCCCGCCGATCGCCGACCCGGAGCCGTACTCCGGGTCCATGGAGTCGTAGGACGTCTGGACGAAGAAGACCAGCAGCAGGATCCCGCCGAGCAGCGGCGCCAGGAACTTCGTCAGAAAGCCCGTCACGCCGCGGAAGGCCTCGCGGCGGAAGTACCAGACGCAGGCCAGGGCCGTGACGCCGTAGTAGAAGCAGACCATCATCCCCAGGGTGGTGATGGTGTCCCACAGGACGTTCTCGGAGATCACACGCATCACGGCGTAGAACACCGAGGCGATGACGGCGGCCGCGATCGTGGCGTAGCCCGGCGACTGGAAGCGCGAGGTGATCCGAGCGTACTTCGCCGGCAGCGCGCCGTAGTGGCCCATGGCGAGCATGGTGCGCGCCGGGGAGATCATCGTGGACTGCAGCGACGCGGCGGAGGAGGACAGCACCGCGAGGGACATGAGGATCGCGAACGGCCCCATGACCGGACCGGCGAGCGCCGCGAAGACGTTCTCCTGGATCTCCTCGTTGCCCAGACCGAGCTCGGCCCCGCCCACCCCGGAGTAGGACAGCACGGCGAGCGAGACGGTCATGTAGAGGGCGACGATGACGAGGATGGTCGCGATGGCCGAGCGCCCGGGCCCATTGGCGGACTCCTTGCTCTCCTCGTTGAGCGTCAGCACCACGTCCCAGCCCCAGTAGATGAACACGGACAGGGACACTCCCGCGGCGAACGCGGAGAAGGAGTCCACACCGAAGGGGTTGAACCACTCGGAGCGCACGGCCAGGCCCTCGAACGCGGTGCCGCCGCCCACGTGGCCGAAGGCCGCGGCGGCGAACCACAGCAGCACGACCAGCTGGAAGACCACGAGGACGTACTGCACCACCTTGGTGGCCTCCATGCCGCGGTAGGAGATCCACGCCGCGAGCGCCACGAACGCCAGGCAGGTGGCCACGTTGACGGGCACGTTGCGGGTCAGCTCCGCGATGGCGTCGTTGCCGGTGATCTGGGCGAGGGCCAGGTAGAAGAAGTCCACGGCGATGCCGGCGAGGTTGGAGAGCACCAAAATGGTCGCGGCGAGCAGACCCCAGCTGCCCATCCAGCCGATCCACGGGCCGAAGGCCTTCGAGACCCAGGTGAAGGTGGTGCCGGAGTCCGGCATGGCCCGGTTGAGCTGCCGGTACCCCATGGCCACGAGCAGCATGGGGACGAAGCCGACCAGCAGGATCGCCGGAAGGTGGGTCCCCACTGCGGCGGCGGTGGGCCCGAGGGCCCCGGAAAGCGTGTAGGCGGGCGCGATGGTGGACACGCCGATGACCACGGAACCGAGCAGCCCCACCGAACCCTTGCTGAGTCCTTTCTCGTGGCGCGTGCCCTGCTGGTCGACGAGCGGTGCGGTGCCGGTGCTCATGACGCGGCCTCCTTCTCGGTCTGGGCCTGATCGGCGTCCGGGGCGGGCCGCGGCACGACGACCATCGGCACCGGGATGTGCTTGAGCAGCCGTGCTGCGGTGGTGCCCAGGAAGATCTGCCGCCCCTGGGCCAGGCGGGACGAGCCGATGAGCAGGAGTCCGCCGGGAGCCCAGTCGACGTCCTGCGCGGCCTTCTTGAGGGTCCGCCCCGAGGCGACCCGCACGGTCACGGGCCGGGTGCGGCCGGCCTCGTCGGCCGCGGCCCCGAGGTGCTCCTCGACGCGCCGGCGGACCTGCTCGGCCGTGCCCGGGTCCGCGGCCCCGCCCTCGAGGAAGGAGATGAGCTCGAGCTCGAGCTCGAGCTCGGAGTGCTCGACCGCCCGGACGGCCTCCCGGATGACCTGGTGCGCCCCGGGGCGGGTGCCCACGGCGACGGACAGCCGGGTGAGCGGGACGTCCCCGGGATACCGGCGCGGGGCGAGCGCCACGGGGACGGGCGAGCTGTGCAGCAGGGCGTCGACCACGGGCCCCGCCGAGAAGCGGCCGGCGCCGGTGCCGGCGCCCACCACGATCAGCTGCGCGCCGAGCTCGCCGGCGGTCCGGGCGAGACCCGCGGCCGCGGAGTCGTCCTCCCGCAGGTGCGTGCGGGCGACGACGCCCTCCGGCACGAGCCGCTCCGCGTCCTCCAGCCAGGTGCGGGCCTGCTGCCGCACGACCGGGCCGATGTCCCCGACCGGCGGGTAGACCTGCTGGTGGGGGCTGTCCGCCCGCAGCACCAGCACGATCTCCAGCTCGGCCCCGGAGGTCCGGGCCATCGCCGCCGCGAGCCGGAGGGCGTCCCTGCTGGGCCGGTCCCCGTTGTAGCCGACGACGCAGCGCGCCGGAAGGCCGCCGTTCACCGCCCGGCTCCCTGCATCGCCGCGGCGGGCGAGGTCCCGGCGCCGAGCACCTCGGCGGCGGCGAGCCGGCCCTGGCGCAGGGCCCCGTCGACGTGCTGGTAGCCCTCGGCGGCGAGGTCGGAGCAGGCCCAGCGGATCGGGCCCACGGGGGTGCGCTGGTGGGCGCCGTAGCGGTGCAGCCCGCCGAGGTCGTAGCTGGCGGCGTAGGCGCCGCGGGTCCACTCCTCGGAGCCGAAGTCGGACTCGTAGTAGACCACCGGGTGCAGGGCCTCCTCCCCCAGGTAGTGGGAGAGGGACTCGAGGATCAGCCGCCGACGCTCCTCGGCGGTCCGGCCGAAGAGCTCGTCGGCCCGCTCGTCCGAGACGAAACCGACCAGGGTGCCGCGGGGGTCCCCGTGGTTGGTGTTGTCGTAGACCTCCTGGGACAGCTCGTGGGCGCCGAAGCCGGTCCCGGAGAGGCCCTTGGCCCGCCAGAAGGGCGTCTCGTAGACGGCGTGCACCTTGATCACGAGACCCAGCGACTGGTGCTGGTGCATCTGGTGCTGCAGCCGCGGCAGGGGCGGCTCGAAGGAGATCCGGGAGTAGAGGTTGGGCGGGACGGCCACGACCACGTCCTGGGCCCGCACGGTGAGCCGGTCGGACCAGACGGTCACCGGGGTGCCCGGGACGTGCTCGGCGTAGGTCTCGCCGTCACCGGCCCAGCGGATCGTGCGCACCGGGGCGTCCAGGAAGACGACGTCCTCGCCGAGCTGGGCCGCCATGGCCTCGGAGACGGACTGCATGCCGCCGACCACGCGCCGGTCGAGGATGAAGTCCTCGTCCACGAGGTTCGAGAAGGACCCGGCCGAGGCCGCCATGAGCACGGCCTGCAGCGCGGAGAACGCGTGCGCGGGCTTGGTGAGCATCCCGCCGGCCACGAAGATCCCGATGTTGTTGCAGGCGGCCTCGTCGTCGGAGTGCTGCCGCAGCCAGTGGTGGAAGGAGATCGTGTCCAGCTCCCGGGCCGCAGGGTGCGCCCAGGGTTCGGTGGGGCCGATCTCGGCCACGAGCCCGTCCAGGAGCGCGACGAGCTTCTCCATCTCGGCGGTCGTGGCCTCCCCGGCAGGGAACATCGATCCGGTGTAGGTGTGGCGGGATCCGTCCGGGGCCAGGTAGACGGACTCGCCCTCGCGGTAGCGCTGGAAGATCTCCAGGCCGAGCTCGTCGACCAGCGCCAGCAGCTCGGTCTGGTCCGGGGAGATCCACTGCCCGCCGATCTCCAGGAACGCGCCGTCCACGATCTTCGACCAGGTCCGCCCGCCCACGCGGTCGCGGGCCTCGAGGACTGCCACGGACTTCCCGGCGGCGGCGAGGCTGCGGGCCGCCATGAGTCCGGCGGGACCGGCCCCGACGACGACGACGTCGCGCTCGAGTGCGGTCCTGCTGCCCAGAGTGCGTTGATCGGTCACTGTGTTCTCCTTCACCCTAAAATGAACTGGATTCATTAAGCGGCCTCGGACCCGTGCTCGTCAAGAGCCGTCACCGACTCGTTGCCCCTAGACTCACAAGGAGCGTCACATGCCCCGACCGCAGGAGGATCTGCTCATGGCTCCCGCCGGCCCCGCCCCTCGGCGTCGCGGTCGCCCGCGCCAGCCGGTGCTCTCCGAGGAGGGGATCACGAAGGCGGCGATCAAGATCGTGGCCACCCGGGGCTACCGTCACCTGACGATGACCGAGCTGGCGCGGGAGCTGAAGGTCTCCACCTCGGCCCTGTACAACCACACGCCCTCGAAGCGCGAGGTGCTGATCCGGGTCCAGGACGCGATCAACCAGGGCATCGACTGCTCCGCCTTCGGCGCCCTCCCCTGGGACCGGGCCCTCGAGAGCTGGGCACGGTCCTACCGGGACTGCTACGCCCGGCACACCGCCATGATCCCGATCATGGCCGTCCAGCCCGTCGCCGACTCGCCGCACACCCTGCAGATGTACGAGGCCGTGGCCTCGGGGCTCGCGGACGCGGGCTGGGAGCGCGCCAGCATCGTGGACGTGATCGTCTCGGTCGAGTCGCTCGTCTTCGGCGCCGCGTACGACGCCACAGCGCCCGCCGACATATTTGACCCCGGGGAGCGGTCCGACCTCGCCCCGGTGTTCGCCGACGCCGTGCAGGCACGACCGGCGGACGCCACCGCCGCGGCGGACGAAGCCTTCGAGGTGGCCCTCACCGCCATGCTGGACGGCTTCCGGCTGCGCCTGGCGCTTGCTCAGGAACGCGCCGCCGCCCCGGACTGACCCACCGGACCGGACGGCGCCACCGGACGGGACCGCGGGCCGGAGGGACCGGGCCCCCGGCCGCGCCGGCTCAGGCGTCCAGGGCGTGCATGACGTGTTTCACCTGCGTGTACTCCTCCACCGAGTAGAGGGAGAGGTCCTTGCCGTAGCCGGAGTTCTTGAACCCGCCGTGCGGCATCTCGGAGATCAGCATGACATGCGTGTTGACCCACACGCAGCCGAACTCGAGCTCGCGGGAGACCCGCATGGCCGTGCCGTGGTCGGTGGTCCACACGCTCGAGGCCAGGGCGTAGTCGACATCGTTGGCGAGCTCGAGCGCCTCCCCCTCCGTGGCGAAGGGCTGCACGGTGAGCACCGGGCCGAAGGTCTCCTCCTGGACGAGGGCGTCGTCCTGGCGGACACCGGACACCACGGTGGGCTCGAAGAAGTAGCCGGGGGCCCCCTCCACCGGCTTCCCCCCGGCGACCACGGACGCGTGCTCGGGAAGCTCGGCGAGCTTGCGACAGACGTCCTCGAAGTGCCGGGCGTTGTTGAGCGGGCCGTAGAAGTTCTTGGACTCGTCCGGGTCGCCGGTCACGACGTCCCGCGCGGCCGCGGCCAGCAGGCGCACGAACTCGTCGTGGGCGCTGTCCTGGACCAGGACCCGAGTCACCGCGGTGCAGTCCTGGCCGGCGTTGAAGGTGCCGAACTCCACGAGCGCCTTCGCGGCGGCGGGCAGGTCGGCGTCCGCGAAGACGACCGCGGGGGCCTTGCCGCCGAGCTCCAGGTGGCCGCGCGTGAGGTTCTGCGCGGCGGCCAGGGCCACGGCGCGGCCGGCGCGCACGGAGCCGGTGATGGAGACCATCGAGGGGGTGCGGTGGGCGGTCATGAGCGCGCCCGTGGAGCCGTCCCCCAGGAGGACGTTGACCACTCCGGCGGGAAGGATCCCGTCGATGAGCCGCGCCAGCACCAGGGTGGACTCGGGGGTGGTGTCGGAGGGCTTGAGGACCACGGTGTTGCCCGCGGCCAGCGCGGGGCCGAGCTTCCAGATCGCCATGAGCAGCGGGTAGTTCCAGGGCGTGACCTGGGCGACGACGCCCACCGGCTCACGCCGCACGTAGGAGGTGTGCTCGCTCATGTACTCCGCCGCGGCCTTGCCCTCGAGGGTGCGGGCGGCCCCGGCGAAGAAGCGCAGGTTGTCGGCACCGGCGGCGACCTCCTCGTCGGCGATCATCTGGCGGGGCTGGCCGGTGTTGCGGTGCTGGGCGTCGACGAGCTCGGAACTGTGCGCCTCTAGCGCGTCCGCGAGCCGGAGCAGCAGGAGCTGGCGCTCGCTCGGCGTGGTGCGCCTCCAGGCCCTGAAGGCCTTCTTGGCGGCGGCGAAGGCGCGGTCCACGTCCGTGCGGTCCGAGACCGGGGAGACGGCGACCGTCGTGCCGGTGGTGGGGTCGACGACGTCGATGCGGCCGGTGCCGTGGGCGTCGACGAAGGCGCCGTCGACGTAGTTCTGCAGGACGGGGCTCATGGTGGTTCCTCTCTGCGGACGAGAACGCGGTGCCTTCCACTCTAAATGATTGCAGTTCATTTTAGTAGGGTCGCGCGTGACCGGGATCACCGACGACGGCGGACCCCCGCGGCCGAGGATGCTCGGCCGCGGGGGTCCGCCGCTGCGTGGGTGCTGCCCAGTGATCAGGCCTTCTGCACGGTGATCGACCACTCGGCCGCACCGCGCTTGCTGAACTCCGTCACGGGGTAGCCGTTCTCGGCCGCCCAGCGCGGGATGACCTCGGTGCCCTGCGTGCAGTCGAAGTTGATGACGAGCTCGTCGCCGGCAGGCATCTCGGCTATCGCGGCCTTCGCCTCGACCACGGGGAACGGGCAGACGAGACCGTCGGTCTCGAGGACGTGCTGTGCCATGAGTGGTGCCTCCTGGAACTGGGGGTCGGTGGGGATCAGACGCCGGCCGGGACGCGGCCCGGGGCGGCGGACTTCTTGCGGGGGGCGATGAAGAGCTTGGCGGCCGCGCCGGTGCCGAGGATCATGACGGCGAAGCTGACCCAGCCCTGCCACTCGAACGCGGCGGTGGCGACCAGGGCGTTGCCGATGGTGCAGCCCCCGGCCCACGCCGCGCCGACGCCCATGAAGGCGCCGCCGCCGATGGAGCGGACGATCGTCTGCGCGTCCGGGACGCGGAGCTTGAACTCGTCCGAGCCCTTGGCCGCGATGAACGAGCCGATGAGGATGCCGAGGACCAGGAACACGCCCCAGTCGACGAGCTCGACGTCGCCCGTGGTCAGGTAGCTCGCGATGTTGGCGGACGGGGTGGTGATGCCGAGGCCGGACTCGCGGCCGGCGGCCCAGCTGGCGGGCCAGGCGATGATGGCGATGATGCCGATCACCACGGCGGTCGCGAACGGGTTCCATGCCTTCTCGAACAGCAGGTGGCCGAGTCCCGTTCTTTCCGGGGGAGCGTGGCGACCTTCATCCGCGGCTTGGTGAGGTGATGATGGGCCCACACGCCGGCGACGCCGACCAGGGCGAGCACGAGCACCCACGGGGAGACGCCGAGGGTCTCGTGGATCGAGCCCTGGGACCCGACCGTGACGCCGCGCACGGCCTCGGTGGCGCCGGCCAGCGGGCCGTACTTGGAGATGGCCGCGAAGAGCGCGTAGAAGATCAGCGCGAACCAGGAGCCGACGAGGCCCTCGGAGGCGCGGTAGTAGGTGCCGGTGGCGCAGCCGCCGGCGAGGACGATGCCGAAGCCGAAGACGAAGCCGCCGATGATCGTCGCCAGCCAGGGGAAGGCCGAGGCCTCGAGGGTGATCACGCCGAGAGCGTTCAGCACCCAGATGCCGACCGCCTGCACGGCGATGGCCACGAAGAAGGCGGACAGCCACCACGTGTTCTTGGCGATCCAGACGTCGCGGAACGCGCCGGTGACGCAGAAACGGCCGCGCTGGAGGACGAATCCGAGGGCGGCGCCGATGAGAAGACCTGAGATGAGCACCTGCGAACCAGGTTATTTCCGGGGCAAACATTTCCACGACCCCGTCATGCGCCTTAGCATAGTGATGCAGCACGCACCACATTGTGACGTCCCGTGGCCTCGCCGACCGACCGGCGCGGACGGGCGGACGTCCGGACGGAGCGCAGATGAGCAGACCTCGGCCCCGCACCCCGGGGCCCGGCCAGGAGTCCGTGTGGGACTATCCGCGTCCGCCCCGGGCCGAGCCCACCCCGGAGCCCGTGGAGGTGTGGCTGGGCGGCGAGCGCATCGCCTCCACCGCGGCCGCGCTGCGGGTGCTCGAGACCAGCCACCCGCCGACCTACTACCTGCCCCGCGAGGCCTTCGCGGAGGGCAGCCTGCTCCCGTGCGAGGGGAGCTCGTGGTGCGAGTGGAAGGGCGCGGCGGCGTACTTCGACGTCCGGGGCGGGGACCGCACCGTCTGCCGGGCGGCCTGGACCTATCCCTCCCCCGCGCCGGGCTTCGAGTCCCTGCGCGGGCACGTGGCCCTGATGCCCGGGCCGATGGACCGGTGCCTCGTCGCCGGGGAGCAGGTGCTCCCGCAGGAGGGCGGGTTCTACGGGGGCTGGATCACCTCGCGGGTGGTCGGCCCGTTCAAGGGCGCTCCCGGCAGCCGGGGCTGGTGAGGCCGCGATGTCCCGCGCCGCACGGACCGCGCTCGTGCTGAGCGCCCTGCTCCTGGCCACCGCGTGCGCGCCGCGGGATCCCGCCGGGGCCGCCCCCGCGTCCCCGGGGGCGGCGGCGTCCCCGAGCGCGCCGCCGGTCCCCGCGGAGGAACCGGCGGCCGAACCGGTGATCGAGGTGGCCCACACCGGAGGCTTCCTCCCCCGGAGCTGCTGGCCTCCCGGCTGCCGCTGGTCAGCGTCCACGCCGACGGCCGGGTCATCACCCAGGCGCCGCAGATCCAGGTCTTCCCGCCCCCTGCGCTTCCCGTCCTGCAGGTGCAGCACGTCGACGAGGACGCCGTGCCGGTGCTGGTGGAGCGCGCGCTCCGGGCGGGGGCCGGCGAGACCACGGACCTCGGCCGGCCGCCGGTGGCCGACCTGCCCTCGACCCGTTTCACCGTGCGGACGCCGGAGGAGACCTACGTGCGGGAGGTGTACGCCCTGGGCGCCGAGACGCCGGCCGGGCCGGGCGGCGGCCCGGACGACGACGACGGGGTGCCGCCCGGCCCGGACAGCGGCCTGACCGCCGACCAGCTGGCCGCACGGGCCGAGCTGCAGGCACTGGTCGAGGTGCTGGGCGACCCCGCCTCGGTGCTGCCCGACGACGCCGTCGGCGAGCAGGAGATCTACGTCCCGGAGGCGGTCGCCGGCGTGGTCACCGAGTGGCGGGACCCGGGGAACGACCCCGAGCCCCGCCCGGTGCCGTGGCCGGGGCCGCCGCTGCCCGGGGAGCCGCTCGAGCCGCGCCTGGGGCTGAGCTGCGTGCTCGCCACCGGCGAGCAGGCCCGGGCCGTCCTGGACGCCGCGGGGGCGGCCGACGCGCAGACACCGTGGGTGTCCGAGGACGACAGGCGCTGGTCGGTCGCCCTCCGTCCGCTCCTGCCCCACGAGGAGGACTGCACGGACCTCGCGGGGTACTGACCGTGGTCCCCGTCAGCCGGCCGAGGAGGACGGGGTGTGCCGCCGCCCGGGTCGCGCGCCGGCCGGACCGGCCGCCTCCTCGTAGGGTCGCAGCCGGATGAGGGCCAGGGCGGCGAGGGCGACGACCGCTGCCACGCCGAGGTAGAGCTGCGTGGGGGTCCAGCCGGTGTCCAGCAGCGCGCCGACCGCGATCGGGGCCAGGATCGCTCCGGCCCGTCCGACCCCGATGCCCCAGCCCACGCCGGTGGTGCGGATGCCGGGTTCGTAGGTCATGGGCGCCACGGTGTACAGGCCGGCGATGCAGCCGTTGATGAGCATGCCGACCACCACGCCGCTCGAGAACGCCAGGAGGGGCACCGACGTGGTGGTGATGAACAGCACGAGGGTCACGGCGGAGAGCACCGTGAAGGCCATCAGGGTCAGCCGCTCGTCCCACTTGGTGGTCAGCGCCCCGTAGAGCAGGGACCCGAAGGTGCCGCCCATCGTGAGCATGAGCCCGCCGATGATGCCCTGCTGCTCGGTCATCCCGGTCTCCACGAGGAGCCGGGGCGTCCAGGAGTTGGCGAAGTAGAAGCCGAACATGATGACGAAGAAGGCCGCCCACAGCAGGAGGGTCGCGGTGCGGTAGCGGCCGCTGAGCAGCGTGCCGACGCTGCTCCGCTGCGTGCCGGCGCCGGCCGGGACCGGGCCGAGCTCGACCTCGCCCTCGAGGCGGAGACGCCGGGCGATGCGGTCGAGCTTCTGCACGGCGCCCGCCGGCCGCCGGGTGCGGAGGTAGTCGACGGACTCGGGCAGCACGGCCAGCACGAGCGCGATCGCCACGAGGGTGAGCAGGCCACCGGTGAGGAACACGGAGCGCCAGCCGAAGGCGGGGATCAGCTGGGTGGCCCCCATGCCGCCGAGGGTGGCGCCCACACCGTAGCCCGCGGTGAAGATGCTGACGGCCATGCCACGGCGGCGGGCGCTGGCGAACTCGCTGGTGATCACGGTGGCGGAGGCGAGGATGCCGCCCACGCCGAGACCGGTGACGACCCGCCACAGCCCCAGCTCGAGCACGGACCCGGCCGTGGTGGACAGGAACAGGCCGAGGGCGTTGACGGCGAGGGCCAGGACGAGGATCTTCCGCCGGCCGTACCGGTCCGCGAAGGGCCCGAGGACGAGGGAGCCCGCGGCCATGCCGATGAGCCCGGCGCTGAGCAGCCAGCCCAGCTGGGAGCCGGAGAGCCCGAACTCCTCGGTCACGGACGTGGCCGTGAACGCCATGGCGAGGACGTCGTAGCCGTCGAGGGCGTTGAGGAACGTGGTCACCGCGATGATGAGCCACTGGTACGACGACATCCTGGATGCGTCGATCTGGTGCCGGATGTCCACGGGGCTGCCTCTCAGGGAACGTCGATCGTGAGGACGGCGGCCGGGCGCCCGCCGGGAACGGTCTCCGGCGCGGCGGAGACCACCCGCGAGACGCAGCAGCACATGGACGTGCCGGCCTGCTTCTGCCGGTCCGAGTAGAACACGTCGCGGTGGTCGATCCGCCCGGCCAGGCCGAGGACCTTGACCTGGCAGAGCCCGCACTCGCCCTTCCGGCAGTCGGACATCATGTCGAGGCCCTCCCGCTCGAGGGCCTCGAGCAGGGACTCGTCGGGGCCGACGACGGTCTCGGCCCCCAGCCGCGGGACGCGGACCACGAACGGCTCGGCCTCGAACCAGCCGCTGTTGCCGAAGGTCTCGTAGCGCAGGTTGGTGGGGTCCAGCTCCCGCTCGGCCCACGCGCGGCGCACCGCGTCCATGAGCCGGATGGGGCCGCACATGTAGAGCTCGGCGCTCTCCGGCACGCCGGCCACGAGGGCCGGGACGTCGAGCGAGTCGCCCTCGTCGTCGACGTGCGCCTCGAGCCGGTCCCCGTGCAGGGCGGTCAGGTCCTCCAGGTAGGCCATCGCGGCGCGGGAGCGGGCGACGTAGACGAGGCGGTAGTCCGCACCGAGCCGGCGCAGCAGCGCGGCCGTTCCGGCGATCGCCGTGATCCCGATGCCGCCGGCCAGCAGGACGTAGGAGGGCGCCCCGACGCGCAGCGGGAAGTTCTGCAGCGGCTGGGTGATCTCGAGGACCTGCCCGGGCTCGAGTCCGTGCATGAACACGGAGCCGCCGCGGGAGGTGGGGGTGCGGAAGACGCTGAGGGCCAGCTGGGCGCCGTCGGCGGCGGCGTCGACCACGGAGTAGGAGCGCACCTGCTGCTCACCGTGGACGAGGACACGGACGTCCACGTGCTCGCCCGGGCGCACCGGGCGGGGTCGGTCGGGGCGCAGGACGACGCGCCGGATGCCGGCGGCGACGTCCTCGACGGCGACGACTGCGGCGTTCTGCCAGACCTCGTGCTGGGAATCGGCCACGGTCGCTCCTCAGGCCCCGGCGGGGGCGGTCGGGGCGGCGGCGAGGCGGCCCTCCGCCTCGAGGGCCCGCTCGAGGAGCCGGCGCACCCACATCCCGCCCATGTCGATGTTGAGGTTGTAGAACTCGTGCTCGGGGTTGGCGTCGATGGCCGCCTGCTGGGCCTGCAGCATGGCCTCGTCCTCACCGAACACCCCGTGCACCCCGTTGCGCAGCTGCGTGGTGATGAGCTGGCTCTCCAAGCGGTAGTTGCGCATGAAGGCCCAGAAGTAGTGGCAGGAGCGGTCCGTCTCCGGGGTGATCGTGTTCATCACGTAGCCGTTGACCCCGCGGGAGCGGTCCCCCTCGGGCGCCCCGGTGCCGGCCTCGGCGACGCCGACGTCGATGCAGATGGTGGAGGGGAAGGTGTAGTGGATGATCTGCCAGCGATCCACCTTGCCCTCGAAGCCCGGGAACCTGTCCCGCATGTTCTTGAGCCAGAAGGGCGGGGCGTCGATGTTGCGCATCCAGCGGCTCACGGTGACGGAGTGCTCGTCGTGGGTGGTCTCGAACTCGGACTCGGACAGCTCCTCCTGGCCGATGGACGAGGAGTGCACGAACTCCTCGTGCGTGAGGTCCATGAGGTTGTCGAGGACCAGCTGGTAGTTGCAGGGCGCGTGGATGGTCTCGCCGTCGCCGGCCCACTCCGTGCAGTCCATCTGGTGCATGTCGGGCAGCAGGGCGGGGTCCGCCTGCGTGGGGTCGCCGAGCCAGACCCACACGTAGCGGTGGCGCTCCAGCACCGGATAGGACGGCACGGTGGCGGAGGGGTTCAGCGTCTCCTGGGCGGGCATCGAGGTGCACCGCCCCGCGGCGTTGTAGCGCAGGCCGTGGTACGGGCACTGGATCTCGTCGCGGCCCACGAGCTTGCCCTGGGACAGGGGGGGCGAGCCGGTGCCAGCAGGCGTCCGCCAGGGCCACGGGGCGGCCGTCCCCGGTGCGGTACAGAGCCAGCGGACGGCCGGCGACGGTGCGGGAGAGGATGCCCTTGCCGGTGATCTCGTGGTCCCACCCGGCGGCGTACCAGGCGTTGAGCGGGTGGGACAGGAGCTTGGCGGTGCTGGTGGTCCTCGTGGCGGAGACGGTCATGGTGCGGTCCTCTGCTGGGCGGTCCGGGGAGAGCACGCTCCACCCACGGTGTCGACAGACAGTCGGTGGCGCAGGACATACAATACCTATCTCCATAGTGAGTGACAAGGGTCACCGAGCCGCCTCCCGGCTAGGCTCAGCAGGACGATCCCTGCTTCGACGGAAGGAACCGCCCGTGAGCCTCCGCTCGGCCCTGCTGGCACTGCTCTCCTCGGGGCCGCTGACGGGCTACGACGTGGTCAAGCAGTTCAGCACCTCCGTGGGCCACGTCTGGCACGCGCCGGACTCGCAGATCTATCCGGAGCTGCGCAAGATGCACGCGGAGGGGCTGCTCACGAGCCGGCCCGTCCCCTGGGGCTCGCGCGGGGCCACCAAGACGGAGTACTCGATCACGCCCGAGGGCGAGCGCGCCCTGCGGCAGTGGCAGGACCAGCCGCTCGGCTACGTCCGGGAGCGGGACCCCGCCCACCTCCGGGCCGCCTATTTCGAGTGGGCCTCCCCCGGGGCCGCCGCAGCGCAGCTGCGCGCCCACATCGAGCACTACCGGGACCAGCGCGCGCAGGCCCTCCAGCAGATCAGGGCGCTCCAGGACCGCACGAACCCCACGCTCGCCCGCCGGCTGGCGGCCAACCCCGAGGACCAGTGGGAGCGGATCACCCGGTTCAAGATCTTCGCCTACGAGGGCCAGGTGGCCCGCGCCGACCAGGAGATCGCCTGGGCCGAGCGCGGCCTGCGGCTGCTCGAGGAGCTGGGCGAGCCCGGCGGGCCCGGCACCGGCTGAGGCCCGGCAGGCGGTCCGGCGCACCGCTCCCCGGACCGTCCGAGTCCCTCCATGACGCACCCGGCGCCGCGTCCGGCCGCGTTCCCGGCCTCGTTCCGGCCGGGCGCACCGGCCGGTGCGTAGGCTGGACACACCCCCCTGCTCCCGGCCCCAGGACGGACCATGACCCGCTCGCCGTTGTTCCCCCTCCTCGCCCCGGCCCTGTGCGCCGCGCTCCTCCTGACCGGCTGCACCCAGGGCTCCAGTCCCGGTTCTGCGGCGACACCGGCGACGAGCGCGTCGTCGTCGGCCACCCCGTCCTCGTCACCCACCCCGTCCCCGACCCCCACGCCCGAGGCGCCCGCCGAGCTGGTCGGCGGGGGCACCGAGGTGTTCCCCGACCGCCGGATGGTGGCGCTCTACGGCCACCCGGGAACGCCCGGCCTCGGGGTGCTCGGCGAACAGGGCCCGCAGGAGTCGGTCACCCGCGCCAAGGAGCTCGCCGCCCAGTACGAGCCCTTCAGCGATGTGCCGGTGGTCCCTGCGTTCGAGATCATCGCGACCACAGCGTCCGCGGAGCCCGGCGAGGACGGGGACTACTCGCGGGAGTCGACCGTGGAGGACCTGCGACCCTACGTCGAGGCCGCGGTGGAGGACGACGTCTACGTGGTGCTCGACCTCCAGCCGGGCCACCAGGACTTCCTGAGCCAGGCTCAGCAGTACGAGGAGCTGCTGCGCCTGCCCAACGTCGGGCTGGCCCTGGACCCGGAGTGGCGGCTCGCCCCCGGCCAGATGCACATGGCGCAGATCGGCTCGGTGGACGCCGCGGAGATCAACGCGACCACGGCGTGGCTGGCCGACCTGACCCGGGAGAACGACCTGCCGCAGAAGGTGGTGCTCCTGCACCAGTTCGCGGAGTCGATGATCACGAACCGCCATCTCGTGGACGCCTCCCGCCCGGAGCTCGCGCTGGTCCTGCACGCCGACGGCCACGGCACCCCGGAGCTGAAGATGGGGACGTGGGAGCGGCTGCAGCAGGGACTGCCGGAGGGGATGCGGATGGCGTGGAAGAACTTCTACGACGAGGACACACCCACCTTCACGCCGGAGGAGACGTCCGCGATCGAGCCGCAGCCCTGGTTCGTCTCCTACCAGTGAGCCCTCGGCCCGTGGCGCCTCCCTGCCGAGGAGGAGCCCGAGCGGCCCGCCCCGGCGCTTGCTAGCGTGTGGCCGTGCGGACCGACAGACTCCAGAGCCCCCGGCAGCGCAGGACCATCGACCGGCTGGCCCGGTGGCTCGTCCGCGCCCACGGGGCCGAGCCGGGATGGGACGCGCTCGTGCTGGACGTCCTGAGCGTGGGCCGGGACCTGCGCCTGCAGGTGCGGGAGGTCCGCGGTGACCGCACGACCCGCGGCCCCGTGGACGTCGGTGGCCTGCGCAACGCCCCGCGGCGGCTGGCCCGGGCCCTCCAGGAGGACTACGCCGATCTCGTCGACGGGTCCTGGCTCTCCGCCACGCTGATCGTCACCGTGGCCGAGCGGCGCTGGCAGCGCCCCGGCGTGGAGCTCGTGCTGAACTACGACGACGACCCCGTGCTCCCGGCGCACGCCCCGCACCCGGTCGCCGCGGAGGACTGGCGGAGACACCTCGGGCACTACCGGAGGATGGACCGCAAGATCCCGGTCTGGCTGCGGGAACGCCTGACCGCGGCCGGGCTCGACGTCCCGGAACGCTGAGCACGCACTGTTCGCCCTGGGGGGAATGGACGGTCACGGCACGCTCCGCCTGTTCTCTCAGCATGCTGAGGGGTCTAGGCTGGTAGCACCTGTTCACCGACCGGAGGGAGAGCCCATGGGACTCGGAGACAAGATCAGCAACGCCGCGGAGAAGGCGGGCGGCACCGCGAAGGAAAAGGTCGGCGACGCCACCGACAACCGCGACCTCCAGGCCGAGGGCCAAGCGGACAAGATGTCCGGCGGCGCCAAGCAGGCCGGCGAGAACGTCAAGGACGCGGGCAAGAACTTCAAGGACGGAATGTAGCAGCACGGTTCAGCCGTCGAACCACACGGAGGGCCCCGGTGTCGCAGTCGACACCGGGGCCCTCCGCTGTGCCCGCCCTGCCCCGTCCTGTCCCGGGCGAGGAGCCGCCTCCTGTCGGCAGGCGCCGCTCGGAACGGCACTGGGCGACCCGCCGGCGCGTGCGGACCGCGGATCGCGCCTCGTCGCGCGTCGGCGCTCCACGTCCCGCTTGCGATGGCACATCGTGGGTAGCCTGAGGCCATGCCGCAGACCTTCCCGGAGTCCCCGGAGTTCCCGCCCGGCTTCGGGGCGGAGCAGTGTGTCTGGGAGGCTCTGCGGGCGCAGCTCCCGGAGGACGCGGTGCTGATCTCGGGGCAGCGCGTCACCGGGGACGAGGTCGAGGCGGAGCTGGACCTCCTCGTGCTGTGGCCCGGCGTGGGCAACGCGGTGATCGAGGTGAAGGGCGGGGAGATCTCGGTCCGGGACGGACAGTGGCACCAGTCCGGCCGGGGTGGGGCGCACCGGCTGAAGCGGTCACCGCTGGAGCAGGCCCGGTCCGGGATGCACGCCCTCCTGGACTACCTCGCACCGCGGCTGTCCCGCGGGAGCGGACAGACCACGTTCTTCGCGGCCCTGCCCTACACCCGCCTGCCGCAGGACTGGGACGTCCCCGACGCCCCGCGGGACCGGCTGTTCGACTGCACCGACCTGGACGGCATCGCCGGACGGCTGAACCAGGTGCTGCGCCGCAGCACGCAGGCCTACCGCCCACCGGACGCGACCACCGTGGAGCTGGTCGTCAAGAACCTGCGCCGCACCCACCTGTCCCTGCGCAACGTGCAGGACCTCGCCCGGGAGCTCGAGGACTCCGGCAACCAGCTCACCCGGGAGCAGGAGCGCATCCTGTCCGTGCTGCGCCGGCAGCACCGCGCGCAGATCACCGGAGGCGCCGGGTCCGGCAAGACCCACCTGGCCATGCTCAAGGCCCGCCGGCTGACCCGCGACGGGCACCGCACGGCGCTCGTGTGCTACTCCCGGGGGCTCGCGCGGTACTTCGAGCTGATGTCCCGGGCGTGGCCGGAGGAGGAGCGCCCGGCGTACATCGGGCTGTTCCACCGGCTGCCCGTCGAGTGGGGCGCGGAGCCCGGCGAGGACGACGATCCCGACTACTGGGAGCACCGGCTCCCCCAGCGGCTGCGGGAGCTGGCCGCCGACCGTCCGGACGAGGGCCGGTTCGACGCAATCGTCGTGGACGAGGCCCAGGACTTCGGGGAGCCGTGGTGGGAGGCGCTCGTCCAGTGCCTCAAGGACCCCGGCCAGGGCGTGCTGTTCGTCTTCACCGACGAGCACCAGCGCATCTTCGACCGGGACGGGCACGCCCCGATCGACCTCAACCCGTTCCCGCTGGACGACAACCTGCGCAACACCTCCACCATCGCACGGGCCTTCGCCCCGCTCGCGTGGGAACCCCAGCGGTGCCGGAACGAGGAGGGACCGGCGGTGCGCTTCGTCGACGTCGAGCCCGGGGCGGTCCTGGAGATCGCCGACGACGCCGTGGTGGCCCTCCAGGACGAGGGGTGGGACCCGGGCCGGATCGCCCTGCTGACCACCGGCAGGCGTCATCCGGTGCAGCGGGAGATCGTGGACACGGAGGGCTTCGGGGCCTATTGGGACGGGCACTTCGCGGAGGAGGACGTGTTCTACGGGCACGTCCTGGGCTTCAAGGGCCTCGAGCGCTCGGCCGTGGTCCTGGCGGTGAACGGGTTCCAGGACATGACGCGGGCGCAGCACATGGTCTACGTGGGCATGTCGCGCGCGAGGTCGCTGCTCGTCGTCGTCGGACCCCGGGAGGTCGTCGAGGAGGCCGCCGGTCCGCACCTGCTGGCCGCGCTCGACGCGGGCGAGGCGTGGCGCCCGCCCGCGGGATGACCCGGGGCCGCCCCGACCCGCCGGCCGCCCCACCGGGGGCAGCCGGTCAGGCGAGGTCGCTGATCATCCGCGCCAGGATGTCGTTCATCGCGAGCAGCCCGATGAGCTCGTTGCCCTGGACCACCACCAGGCGGTTGAGGCGGAAGCGGGTCATCAGCGCCGCGGCCTGGTTCACGGACAGGTCCTCGCCGACGGTGACCACCGGCTTGACCGCGGCGTCGTAGACGTTGAGGAGGTCCACGTCCCCCTCCTCCGCCACGATGGCCTGCAGCAGCTCGCTGTAGCTGAGCAGCCCGTAGCCGTCGTGGGGGTGCTGCGGTTCCACCACCAGGCTCTTGATCCGGTGGCTGCTCATGGCCGACAGCGCTTCCCGCAGGGTGCTGTAGGGGGAGATGGTGATGACGTCACGCACCATGACGTCCTTGACGGTCAGCACAGCGATCCTCCTGGAGGTCTCGAACGGGGCTCGGACGGGTCGGGTCAGGCGCCCTCGCGGCGCATGTGCTCCTCGAACCGGGCGACCTGCTGCATGTCGATGCCGGTGAGGTGGTCGATGGGGACGCTGAAGGCGATGCCGCGGGAGCCGCCGTCGTCGTCGATCAGGATGTCGTGCATCACCTTGAGGATGGGGGTGGCCAGGTGCGTGCCCACGACCATCAGGAGCACGGTCTGGGAGCCCTCGAACATCAGGCCGAAGAACGTCCGCTTGGTCTCACCCCCGATGCCCTTGCCCGGGAGGATGGTCACGCCCGTGGCCCCGGCGCGCTGGGCCTGCTCGATGCAGGTGTCCTCGAGCTCGTCGGGGGCGATCACGACCACGGCGGTGAACTTCATGTCGGCTCCTTCTGCAGGCGGGGGATCCTCTCCAGGATCATGGCGTACCCGAGCACCGAGACGATCGGGAAGATGGAGGCGAAGGCGATCAGGCCGAAGCCGTCGATCAGCACGTCCCGGCCCTCGATCGCGCCGGCGAGCCCGATGCCGAGGGCGGTGACGAGGGGAACGGTGACCTCCGAGGTGGTGACGCCCCCGAGGTCGAAGGCGAGGGCCACGATGTACTTCGGCGCGAGCAGGACCAGGACGATGACGACGGCGTAGGCCGCCATGATCACGTAGTGCAGCGGTGCTCCCACGAGGATGCGGTACACGCCCAGGGTGATGCCGACCGCCACGCCGACAGCCACGACGAGCCGGATGGCGGAACCGCTGATCCTGCCCGGCGAGGCCGCCTCGGCCTGCTCGCCGATGGCCACGAGGGCCGGTTCGGCCATGGTCGTGGCGAACCCGATGAGCAGGGCGAAGAGCAGGATGAGGGCGGGCGCTCCGCGTTCGATCAGCTGCTCCGCCATGATCGTCCCGATGGGGAACAGCCCCATCTTGAGCCCGACGACGAACGCGTAGAGTCCCACGAGGACCATCATGAAGCCCACGGCGACGCGCAGCGGGTGGGACAGGCTGCGCCGCAGCGCGACGTACTGGAAGAACAGGACCACGAGCACCATGGGCAGGACGTCCCGGAGCATCTCTGCGAGCCCCAGGACGTGCTCCAGGGCCCAGTGCACCGGGGCGCTCCCGGACTCGGCGGGGCTGACGGCCGCGGCGTCGCCGAAGGTGTAGACCCAGATGCCGTACAGCTGCACGCCGATCATGGGCACCATGACGCACAGGGCCACGAGGCCGAAGCCGTCCGCGAGCGCGCTGCGGCCCCGGATCGAGTTGGCCAGACCGATGCCGATGGCGGCGATGAGGGGCACGGTCACGATGTTCGTGGTGACGCCTCCGGAGTCGTAGGCGAGGCCCACGATCTCTGGAGGGGCGACGTAGGTGGCGACGAGCACGAGCGCGTAGCCGGGGATCAGCAGCTTCTGCACCGCCCAGCCCCGGAGGATGCGCAGGACCCCGAGGACGAGCACCGCGCCCACGGACACGGCGATGACGAGGCGCAGCGTCAGGGCGCTGATCCGTCCCTCGCTCACGAACTCGGCCTGCTCGGCCACGGCGATCAGCGCGGGCTCGGCGACCACGGCGGCGAAGCCGATGGCGAAGCCGAACGGGAGCAGCAGCCCCAGGGCGCCGCGGCGGGCGAACTGGTTGGCCAGGTTCTTGCCGACCGGGAACACGCTGAGGTCGAGGCCGTGCAGGAACAGGGCGATGCCGACGCCCACGACCAGCAGCCCGGCGACGAGCTGCAGGGGCTGGTCCGGGACTTCCCGGAACACGGCCAGCTGGAACACCACGACCACTACCACGATGGGCAGCAGACTCCGCAGGGCCTTCAGGAACTCCTGGGAGAAGTGCGTGAGGTGCTCCATGTGCGCTGCCGGCCTCCTCCGGGGGATCCGCGGACGGGGTGTCTCCTTCCAGTCTGTCGCGGCCGGCCGGGGACCGTCTACCGGGCGCCGTCCGCGGCCTCGTCGCCGGACTCGACGCCGGCGAGCTCCTCCTGGGAGCCGTGCCCGGTCCGCGCCCGGGTGCGGGTGTCGACGGCCAGCAGGGCGAGGACGACGACACAGCCGGCGGCGGCCACGAGCAGCTGGACCCACCAGTCCCCCTCGGGGGAGAGCAGCGTGCGGTCCTCGAGCTGCCAGGGCCAGAGGGTGCGCAGGGCGCCGAGCATGAGCCCGGTGAGCGCCAGCATGGTGACGCGGTGGTGGTGGTCGAGGAGCCACTGGAGACCCTTGACGATGACCACCATGCCGAGGGCGGCGCCGAGGAAGAACAGGGAGAGGTAGCCGAGGTCGAGCTCGTCGACGGCCCGCAGCGTCGGCTGGTAGAGGCCGATCGTCAGGAGCAGGAAGGAGCCCGAGAGCCCGGGCAGCAGCAGCGCGGACACCGCGACCATGGCCGCGAGCACGATGAGCACCGGCGCGGGCGCCACCGTGGTGGGCGGGATGGACACGAGCACGAACGCGACCGCCGCCGCGAGCGCCACCACGGCCGCGTCCCGGATCCGCAGCGCCCCGCCCGCCAGGCGCAGGGGCACCCCGATGGAGGCCAGGACCATGCCGAAGAACAGCGCCCGCATGGTGACCGGGTGGTTCTCGACGAGGTGGCTCATGGGGCCGGCCACGGTGAGCAGGGCCGCGACCATGCCGATCACCACGGGCACCACGATCCGCCAGTGCACCCGGCCCAGGTGGTGCCGCACCCCGGCGGCGCGGTGGGGCCCGAGCAGCGCCCGCTTGCCGGCGGACACCACGTGCCCGGCGGAGTTGATGAGCTCGTCGTAGATGCCGACCACGAGGGCCACGGTGCCGCCGCTGACCCCGGGGACGGTCTCGACCACGCCGATGAGCGCGCCGCGCACCAAATTGCCCGGGATGCTGCGGCGGACCTCCCCGCCGGCGGTCGTCGTGGCGGTGGTCGTGGTGGTGGGCGGTGTCGAGGGACGGTCCGGGGGCGACGAGGGCGTCACAGGTGCTCCTGGGCGGTGGAAGAGGGCGATTGGGAGAAGGCGGGTGGGAGAGAGCCGGCGGAAGAGAGCGCGCGGAGAGGGGACGCCTGCCAGGGTACCGGGGTGGGCGCCCGTCCCGGCGGTCCCCGGTGTGCCGCCGGCCACTCCTGCATAGACTGGCACGACCGCACGAGCCTCGACCCAGGAGCCCGCCATGAGCCCGAACCACGTCGGTTTCGCCCTGATCCTGCTGGCAGCGCTGTTCCTCGTGGGGAAGTGGTTGCGCGTCCGGGTGCGGTGGATCCAGAAGATCTTCCTGCCCAGCTCCATCATCGCGGGCTTCCTCGCCCTGCTGGTCGGCCCCCAGGTCCTGGGCCGGCTCGGAGAGGCGGCCGGCGTCGGCTGGCTCGCGGACGGGGGCGTCTTCACCCCCGAGATCCTCGAGGTCTGGGCCACACTCCCCAGCCTGCTCATCAGCGTGGTCTTCGCGACGCTCTTCCTCGGGGCGACCATCCCCGGTCCCCGGCGCGTCGTCCGGCTCGCCGGCCCGCAGCTGTCGGTGGGCCTCGCCCTGGGCTCCGGCCAGTACGTCATCGGGCTGCTGCTGGTCATCGCGATTCTCGGTCCCCTGTTCGGGATCTCCCCCATGGCCGGTGCCCTCATCGAGATCGGCTTCGAGGGGGGCCACGGCACCGCGGCCGGGATGCGCCCCGTGCTGGAGGAGCTCGGCTTCGAGGACGGCGCGGACCTGGCCCTGGGCATGGCCACGATCGGCCTGGTGGGTGGCATCGTCATCGGGATCGCCGTCATCAACTGGGGCGTGCGCACCGGGCGGACCAAGGTGATCAAGGGCAACGTGGAGCAGTCCGTCGAGGAGCAGAAGGGCCTCTACCGCCGGGACGAGAACATCCCTGCGGCCATGATGACCTCGCGGCCGGCCTCGATCGAACCGCTCACCCTGCACGTGGCGGTGGTGGGCATCGCCATCCTCATCGGCTACCTCCTGCTCACGGCCCTGCAGTGGATCGAGCAGGCCCTGTGGGCGGACACCGTGGAGCTGCTCGCGTTCGTGCCCCTCTTCCCGCTCGCCATGCTGGGCGGCGTGGTGGTGCAGCTGGTCATGGACTGGCGGGGCATCGGCCACCTGCTGGACCACCAGATGATGCTGCGCATCCAGGGCCTCGCCCTCGACTTCCTGATCCTCGCCGCGATCGCGACCCTGTCCCTCACCGCGATCGCCGCGAACTGGGAAGTCTTCCTGGTCATGTCCGTGGCCGGCATCGTCTTCTGCACCGGCTTCCTGGTCCTCTTCGTGCCCAAGATCATCCCCGACTACTGGCTCGAGCGCGGCATCGCGGACTTCGGCCAGTCCATGGGCGTGACCGCCACGGGCCTCATCCTCATGCGCATCGCGGACCCGCACGACGAGAGCCCGGCGATGGAGGCCTTCGGGTACAAGCAGCTGTTCTTCGAACCGTTCTTCGGCGGCGGGCTGATCACCGCGGCCTCGGTGCCGCTGATCTATCAGTTCGGCCCGTGGCCCCTGTTCATCGGCATGTCGGTGCTGTTCGTGGTGGCCCTGGTCGGCGGCATGGCCTACCGCCGCCGGCTCGTGGCGTCCGGTTCGGCCGACGCCGTGCACGCCCGGCAGGCCTGACCGGTCATGAGCGACGCCGTCGCCACGGACCACGGGCAGATGCCCGCCCACGTGGCGGTGCCCGACGGCCCGGGGCCCTGGCCCGGTGTGGTGCTCGTGCACGACGTCACCGGGATGAGCCAGGACCTGCGCCACCAGGCGGACTGGCTCGCGGGCGAGGGGTTCCTCGCCGTGGCCCCGGACCTCTTCCACCGGGGCAGCCGGCTCCGCTGCCTGCGCACGCTCATGAAGGACGTCGGGGCCCGCCGGGGGCGCACGTTCGACGACGTCGAGGCGGCCCGGTCCTGGCTCGCGGCGCGCCCAGACTGCACCGGCCGGATCGGGGTCATCGGCTTCTGCATGGGCGGCGGCTACGCGCTCGCGCTCGCCGCCGGGCACGGGTTCTCGGCCGCGAGCACGAACTACGGCGGGTGCCCCGAGGGCGCCGAGCAGTGGCTTCCGAGCGTCTGCCCGATCGTGGGCAGCTACGGCGGGGCGGACACCACGCCCCTGGGCGCCGACGCCGGCCGCCGCCTGGAGGGCATCCTCACGGAGACCGGGGTGGAGCACGACATCAGGATCTACCCCGGCGTGGGCCACGGCTTCATGAACGACCACGACCCCGAGGACCTCTCCCCGATGCTGCGGGTGCTCGGCCGGTTCAGCCGCACCGCCTACGACGATCCGGCCACCCAGGACGCCCGGCGCCGGATCGTGGCGTTCTTCGACCGGCACCTGCGGGAGCAGACCGGCCCGGACGACCCGCAGGAACCCACCGGCTGAGCCCTTCGGGGCGGCTCCGGGGCGCCCCACCGCCTCGGCGGTGGTGGCCTGGAGCTCCGTGAAGAGCACGACGGAGGCGGTCGCCGATCCGGTGACGAAGGTCCCGAACGCCCCGACGGCCGGGCCACGAGCGTCCAGGCGGCGCCGGCGCCGGCCGAGGTGCAGGCCAGTTCGTCGGTCATCCCCCCGTGGGACGTGGTGCGGGCGATGGTGACCATCGCGACCAGCGCGGGGGGCCCAGCTGACGGGTGGCCACCACGACGGCGCCGCGGACGTCCCGGCCGGGCGCCCGCTGGAGGAGGGCACCCAGCCGGGTGTCGGGGTGCAGCCGCGCCAGCGCGGAGCGCAGCCGCAGGACCGCTCCCGTCTTCGACCCCAGCGGCGCCGGGCCGGGAGGTCCACGCGTGGGCCCCGTCACCGCGAGGGCGCCGGCGGACGCCGGTGACACGGATGACGACCTGGGACGCGGAATTCGCGACGTGTTGTTTTTCACGCGCTCCGCCGGGACGGCCGTCACAGAACGCCCCCCGCAACGCCCCCCGGACAACCCGTGCAGGTTGCCGACCGGAGGAGGGTGTGACCAAGGTCAAGACGCCCGGGCCGTTTGTCAAATCCGGGTGACCGCACAGGTCGCCCGGACAGTGCACCATGGAAGGACACACAGACGAAAATCAAGATGGGAGGTGGCGTCATGACCGCTGCTGAGAAGTGGATGACCGACCTGAGCCAGATCCAGCCCGGCGACCGGCTGGAGATCTGGGACGAGTTCTACGAGAGCTGCGTCGGCACCGTGGGGCAGGTCTCGCACCCCCTGGGGGTGCTGTGGATCCTCGAGGCCGGCACCGGCGTCCGCCGGCTGTTCACCTTCGAGGGCTGCCGCCTGCGCCCCGCACCCCTGGCCCTCGCGGCCTGACCGGACACGGTCCACGACGCCCGATCGGGCCGGTTCGCACCGGCACCCGGTCGGGCGTCGTCGTGCCCTGGGCCCGTCCGGCCGCGCACGGCAGGATGGGACCATGAGCATCCTCATCGGCCTGGACATCGGCGGCACCACGACCCACGGCCTGCGGGCCGAGGGCGGCCACCCGGTGCAGGAGGCGGTCGGCGGCAGCGCGAACGTGCAGAACGTCAGTCCCGGAGAGGCCTCCCGCGCTCTGGCGGGCGTCCTCGGCGAACTGGGCGCCGCCGCCGCGGACGTGGTCGTGGCGGGAGCGGGCGGCGTCGACACACCCGCGGACGCCGAGGCGCTGCGCGCGCTCATCGCCCCCCACACGGGTGCGGCGCGGATCGTCGTCGTGCACGACACCCGGCTGGTCCTGGCCGCCGGCGGATGCAGCACCGGCATCGCGGTCATCGCCGGCACCGGCTCCGCCGCCTGGGGCGCTGCCCCGGACGGCCGGGAGGCCCGCGCCGGCGGCTGGGGGCACCTGCTGGGCGACGAGGGCAGCGGCTACTGGCTGGGCCGCGAGCTCGTGCGCCGCGCCCTCGCCCGGCTCGACGACGGGCTGGGATCCGACGCCCTGGACCGGTCCGTGCTGGCTCACTGCGGGCTCACCGAGCCCGGTGCGCTCATCGAGCGGTTCCACGGCCGCACGGACCGCGGGTTCTGGGCCGGGCTCTCCCGGGTCGCCTTCGAGGCCGCGGCGCACGACGACGACGCCCTGCAGCTGGTGGACCGCGCGGCCGGCGCGCTGGCCGACCTCGCCGCCACCGTGTCCCGGCGGCTGGAACTGACCGGCCCGGTGGTGGTGGGCGGCGGCCTGGCACGGCACCAGCCGCTGCTGCGGCACCGGCTGCAGGAGGCCGCCGCGACCCGCGGGCTCGGGGAGCTGCGGGTGCTCGACCGCGATCCCGTGCACGGCGCACCCTCCCTCGCCGACCGGCGATGACGGAGGAGCCGCGTCGGAGCTCTACCCTGAACGGGTGACCACCCTCGCTCCCGCCCGCGGCCCAGGACTGCGCCCGACCCTCTACGTGCTGGCCGCCGTCGTCTCCGTCCAGTTCGGCAGCGCCCTCGCCGGCGTTCTGGTGCCCCTCATCGGGGCGTCCGCCACCGTGACCATGCGGCTGATCTTCAGCGCGGCGATCATGTTCGCCGTCATCCGGCCGCGGCTGCGCGGCCGCAGCCGGGAGGCGTGGCGCTCCGGACTGTTCTTCGGCGCGGCCCTGGCCGGCATGAACTTCGCGTTCTACCAGTCGCTGGCCACCCTGCCGCTGGGCGTGGCCGTGACCATCGAGTTCCTGGGCCCGCTCACCCTCTCGGCGGTGCTCTCACGCCGCCCCCGGGACGTCCTCGCCGTGGCTGCGGCGCTGTGCGGGATCGTGCTCATCTCCCAGGCGCTCACCGTGCCGTGGGCGGAGCTCGACCTCACCGGCATCGCGTGGGCGGCACTGGCCGGTGCGGGCTGGGCCGCGTACATCCTGGGCAGCCGGTCCGCGGGCCGGCACTTCGACCAGCTGGACGGCCTCGCCGTGGCCCTGGTGGTGGCCGCCGCCCTGGTCACCCCCGTGGGCGTCCTCACCGCGCACACCCCCGCCCTGACGTGGGGCGTGCTGGGCGCCGGGGTGGGGATCGCGATGCTCTCCTCCGTGGTCCCCTACTCCCTCGAGCTGCTGGCGCTGCGGGCCATCCCGCCCAAGGTCTTCGGGATCCTGCTGAGCCTGGAGCCCGCCGTCGCGGCGCTCGCGGGACTGCTGGTGCTCGGCCAGGCGCTCGCCGGCCTGCAGCTCGTGGGCATGGCCCTGGTGGTGGCCGCAAGCGCCGTGGTCATGGTGGGCGGGGGCACGCCCGAGCTCACGGCGGACACCACGGGGGACCCCGTGCCGCCGGGGCGATGATCAGCCCCCTGTTCAATGTCGGACGTCCGTGATGGGATGGTTCCATGGAAGCCAACGAGATCATGGACCGCATCCGCTCTGCCCGCGACCACGCCCTGGAGCAGGAGCGCGAGGAGCGCAGGAACATCGCCGACGCCGACACCGCGGACAAGCAGGGCGCCGCGAGCGTGCGCCTGGCCACCCGGCAGGCCGTGCGGGAGGCCTTCGACGACATCCTCGGCGAGAGCACCGACCCCGAGCAGGACGGCTGAGCGCCCGGTGACCGAGCTCCCGGACGCCTGGAGTCCTCGGACGGCATGACGAGCGCCCCCGGAGCACACCGGTGACCCGCACGGCCGTGGTCGGCGCGGGCATCGTGGGCCTCGCCGCTGCGCACGCCCTGCGAGCGCGCGGCGCCGACGTCACGCTCTACGAGTCCGGGCCGCCGGGCGGCGGGCAGTCCGCCGGGCAGGGCCGGATCTTCCGGCACGCCCACGAGGACCCCCGGCTGGTGGCGCTCGTCGCCCGCAGCCGGGCCCTGTGGCGGGAGTGGGAGCAGGAGTTCGGCGTCGAGCTGGTCTCCCCCGACGGCGCCGTGGCGATCGGGGTCGGCGTCGAGGACAAGCTCCGCACCCTCGAGCCGTACACCGACGTCCCTGTGCGGCGCCTCTCGCCCGAAGAGCTGCACGACCGGCTGCCGCTGCTCGCCGGCTGGGCCGGCCCCGCGATGCTCGACGTCCACGGCGGCGCCATCCGCACTCTCGCCGCCGTCGCGGCGCTGGCGCACCGGCTCCAGGAGTCCCTGCTGCGCGAGCACGTGCTCTCGGTGCGGCGCACGGACGCCCGGTCGGTGGAGGTGCGCACCGGGACCACCTGCGAGACCTACGACCACGTGGTGCTGTGCGCCGGCCGCGGCACCGCCCCGCTGGCCCGCGGCGCCGGGCTCGACCTGCCCGTGGAGGTCGGCGCGCACGTCCGTCTCACCTTCGCGCCGACCGACGGCGGGGCCCGTGGCGGTGCGGCGTCCGGCCGCGGCCTCCCGACCCTCCAGGACGGCAGCGGGGCCTTCGGGGAGACGGGCGTGTACGCGGCGCCGTATCCGGACGGCCACCACTTCTCCGTGGGGCTCAGCGGGGACACACCCGCTCACGCGGACGGCGGCCTCGCCGATCCCGCCGCACTCGCCGCCCTGGCCGACCGGACCGTGGCCTACGTGCGGCGCGCCCTGCCCGGACTGGACCCGCGCCCGGTCGACCACGTGCACTGCTGGGTCACCCGGCTGCCGTGGGGCGACGACGGCGTGGGGATCTGGTCCGAGGACGGGCTCACCGCCCTGGCCGGGCACAACCTGTTCAAGCAGGCCCCCGCGCTCGGCGAGGCGCTCGCGGAGACCGTGCTGAGCGGCACGGTCCCCGGCCACCTCCACCACGAGGAGCGTCTGGGGCGTTCGGGCGGCTGAGCGGGGGGTTAGCGCGTCCGAGCGAAGCCCTAGCCTGGAACGTGTCGGAGCTCACAGCGCGCCGTGTCCGGGTTCCGGACCTCGCAGCAGACCGCCGGCGGCACCGTTGCACCCGCTTCCCGGAAGGACCCTCGTCATGACCACGCACACCGAACCCTGGCCGGCCGGCTCCCCCTGCTGGGTGGACCTGATGGCCTCCGACCTGGACCGCACCCAGGCCTTCTACCGCGACGTGCTTGGCTGGACCTTCAGCGACTCCCAGCCCGAGTACGGCGGCTACTGCAACGCCCTGCTCGACGGGCGGACCGTCGCCGGGCTCTCCCCCACCATGGAGGGCCTGGAGAACGCCGCGCACGTGTGGTCGGTCTACCTGGCCACCGAGGACATCTCCGCCCACGCCGCCCGGGCGGTCGAGGCCGGGGCCACCCCGGTGCACGAGCCCATGGAGGTCGGGCCCTTCGGTTCCATGGGGATGTGGGTCGACCGCACCGGGGCGGACTTCGGCATGTGGCAGGCCCACGAGCACACCGGCTTCGGCGCGTACGGGGAGCCCGGCGCGGTGACCTGGTGCGACCTCATGACGGCCGATCCCGCGGTCGCCCAGGGCTTCTACGCCGCGGTCTTCGGCTACACGTACCAGGACATCGGCGACGACACGATGTCCTACGCCCTGTTCACCGTTCCCGGCGGACAGATGCCGGCCGGCGGGATCGGCGGTCTCGACCCCAAGGCCGGTGACGCCCAGCCCGGCTGGTCGGTCGCGTTCCAGGTCGAGGACGTCGACGCCGCCGTGCAGCGCGTGCGCGAGGCCGGGGGGTCGGTCGACCAGGAGCCCTTCGACTTCGAGTACGGACGGATGGCGGTCGTCGCCGGACCCGACCGGGAGGTCTTCGTGGTGATGTCCCCGAAGGAGGAGATGTAGACGGTGGGGACCGTCCGGTCCGCTACGTCCCGCGGGTGGGGCTGAGCGCCCGCGGGACGTAGCGGACGGGCTCGAAGCTCCGGGCCACGAGGTCCCGCAGGGACTCCAGGGTGCCGGAGACGATGCCGGCGGCCCGCAGCTGGACCAGGACGTTGCCGATGGCGGTGGCCTCCACGGGTCCGGCGTGGACGGTGCAGCCGGTGCGGTCGGCGGTGAGCTGGCACAGCAGGGCGTTCTGCGACCCGCCGCCCACGATGTGCACCGTGCGGATGGTCCGGCCGGAGAGCCGTTCGGCCTGCTCGATCGTGGTGGCGTAGGCCACGGCCAGCGACTCCAGGATGGAGCGCACCACCTCGGCGCGGGTGCGCGGGGGCTCGACGTCGTGCTCCCGGCACCAGGCGGTGATGCGGGCGGGCATGTCCCCCGGGGCGGTGAAGCGGTCGTCGGTGGCGTCGAAGACGGGCACGGACCGGGCCACGGCGGCGGCCTCGGCGAGCAGGACCGCGAGGTCGCTGCTGCGCTGGGCGTCGGTGCCCCCGGGTCCCTCCCAGGTGCGCATGGACTCGGTGAGCAGCCACAGCCCGGACACGTTCTTCAGGTAGCGCACCCGGCCGTCCACCCCGCCCTCGTTGGTAAAGTTCGCCGCCCGGCTCTCGGGTGTGAGCACGGGCGAGTCCAGCTCCACGCCCACCAGCGACCACGTGCCGGAGGAGATGAAGGCGGCGCTGTCCTCCCTCGTCGGCACGGCGACCACCGCCGACGCGGTGTCATGGGAGCCGACCGCGGTGACCGGCAGGTCCGATGCGGCGCCGAGCTCGGCCGCGACACCCGGCAGCAGGGCCCCGATCCTGGTGCCGGGCAGCACCACGGGAGCGAGGAGGCCCGCAGGAATGCCCAGTTCCTCCATCAGGGCGGTGTCCCACTGCCGGGTGCGGGCGTCGAGCAGTCCGGTGGTGGAGGCGTTGGTGGTCTCGGCGACCTGGTGCCCGGTGAGCCAGTAGGCGATCAGGTCGGGGATCAGCAGGGCCCGGTCGGCCACGTCCAGGTCCCCGGCGGCCCGGTCGGCGGCGAGCTGGAAGACCGTGTTGAACGGCAGGTGCTGCAGGCCGTTGCGGGCGTAGAGCTCCTCCGGGCCCACCTGCCCGTGCACGGCTGCCACCCCGGCGTTGGTGCGCTCGTCCCGGTAGTGGTAGGGCACCCCGAGCATCCGGCCGTCCCGCAGCAGGGCGTAGTCCACCGCCCAGGAGTCGACGCCGATGGAGACGACGTCGTCCTCGCCCTGCAGGGCCTGGGCCAGTCCCGCGGTCAGGCACCGGTGGAGCTCGGTGATGTTCCAGTGCAGCCCGGCTCGGTCCCCGTCGTGCAGGCGCACGGGCTGGTTGGGGAAGCGGGCCGCGTGGCGCAGGCGGAGCCGCCCGTCCACCAGGCCGCCGAGGATCACGCGACCGCTGGTGGCCCCCAGGTCGACGGCGGCGACCGCCGCGGTGGTGCTCACCGGGCTCACCGGGCTCACCGGAGAAAGGCGGCGGACACGCCGGCGTCGACGGGCACGTGCAGTCCGGTGGTGTGGGAGAAGTCGGCGGTGCACAGGGCGAACACCGCGTTGGCGACGTTCTCGGGCAGGACCTCGCGCTTGAGCAGGGTGCGCTGGGCGTAGTACGCGCCCAGTTCCTCCTCGGGCACGCCGTAGACGGCCGCGCGCTTGGCGCCCCAGCCGCCGGCGAAGATCCCGGAGCCGCGCACCACGCCGTCGGGGTTGATGCCGTTGACCTTGATGCCGTGCTCGCCCAGCTCGGCGGCCAGCAGCCGGACCTGGTGCGCCTGGTCGGCCTTGGTGGCGGAGTAGGCGATGTTGTTGGGTCCGGCGAAGATCGCGTTCTTCGAGGAGATGTAGACGATGTCCCCACCCAGCTCCTGGGCGATGAGCACCCGGGCCGCGTTTTTGGAGACCAGGAAGGAGCCCTTGGCCATGACGTCGTGCTGAAGGTCCCAGTCGGCCTCCGTGGTCTCCAGCAGGGGCTTCGACAGCGACAGGCCGGCGTTGTTGACGACCAGGTCCAGCCCGCCGAAGGCGAGGACGGCGTCGGCGATCGCAGCCTGCACGGCGGCCTCGTCCGAGACGTCGACGGCGACCCCGACGGCCACGTCGGTCCCGCCGAGCTCCGCGGCCGCCGCCTGGGCCTTGTCCGCGTCCAGGTCGGCGATGACCACGCAGGCGCCCTCGGCGGCCAGGCGGGTGGCGATGGCCTTGCCGATGCCTGAGGCCGCACCGGTCACCAGGGCGATGCGGGTGGCCAGCGGCTTGGGCGCGGGCAGGCGCTGGAGCTTGGCCTCCTCCAGGGCCCAGTACTCGATGCGGAACTTCTCGGCCTCGTCGATCGGCGCGTAGGTGGAGACGCCCTCCGCCCCGCGCATGACGTTGACGGCGTTGAGGTAGAACTCCCCGGCGACCCGGGCGGTCTGCTTGTCCTTGCCGAAGGAAAACATTCCGACACCGGGGACCAGCACGATCGCCGGGTCCGCCCCGCGGATCGCGGGCGAATCCGGGCCGGCGTGGCGGTCGTAGTAGGCCTGGTAGTCGGCGCGGTAGGCCTCGTGCAGCTCCTTCAGCCGGGCGACCGAGTCCTCGACCGAGGCATCGGCGGGCAGGTCCAGGACCAGGGGCTTGACCTTGGTGCGCAGGAAGTGGTCCGGGCAGGAGGTGCCGAGTGCGGCCAGGCGCGGGTGCTCGGCCGCGGCGAGGAACTCCAGCACCCGGGCGTCGTCGGTCCAGTGGCCCACCTGCGGGCGGTCGTGCGAGGCGAGCCCGCGGATCACGGGCGCCAGGGCAGCGGCCTTGGCCCGGCGCTGCTCCTCCGGCAGGGGCTGATAGCCGTCCAGGACCGGGCCGAAGGGATCGGACCGGCTGTGCTGGTCGATGTACTGCTCGGCGGTGCGGATGATCCACAGTGAATTCTGCTCGGACTCCTCGCTGCTCTCGCCCCAAGCGGTGATGCCGTGCCCGCCGAGGACGCAGCCGATCGCCTGCGGGTTCGCGTCCTTGATCGCCGAGATGTCCAGACCCAGCTGGAAGCCGGGGCGGCGCCAGGGCACCCACACGACCTTCCCGCCGAAGACCTCGCCGGTGAGCCGCTCCCCGTCGGCGGCGGTGGCCACCGCGATGCCGGAGTCGGGGTGCAGGTGGTCCACGTGCGCGGCGTCGACCAGGCCGTGCATGGCTGTGTCGATCGACGGGGCCGCCCCGCCCTTACCGTGCAGGCAGTAGTCGAAGGCCGCCACCATCTCGTCCTCCCGCTCGACACCGGGGTAGACGTCCGCGAGGGCCCTCAGCCGGTCCAGCCGCAGCGCGGCCAGGCCCTTCTCGGTCAGGGTGCCGAGGTCTCCGCCGGAGCCCTTGACCCACAGCAGCTCCACGCCCTCGCCCGTGACGGGGTCGGCCGCGACGCCCTTGGCGGAGGTGTTCCCGCCGGCGTAGTTGGTGTTCTTCGGGTCCGCGCCGAGTCGGTGGGAGCGGGCGATGAGGTCGGCGACGACGGAGTGCGTGGTGTCGACATCGGAGTGGGTCATGGCGGAATTCCTCGTGTTCGGTGGGTGTGCGTCAGGGAGTGGTGCGACAGGCGGCTCAGGCGCCCCAGCCGGCCGGGGCGCCGCCGACGCGGTCGGCGGCGATGGACTCCCCGTAGCCGGAGGTCGCGTAGGCGTCCATCGGGTCGGCGGGCAGGCCGCAAGACTCCCGCCAGGTGGCCAGGGCGGGCCGGACGTCGGTGTAGAAGGCGTCCATCATGATCTGGTGGGCGCCGAGCACATCCCCGGCGTCCTGGGCCGCTGTCAGTGCCGCGCGGTCCAGCAGCAGCGCGCGGGCGGTCATCTCCTGGACGTTGAGGACGGAACGGATCTGGCCGGGGATCTTCTCCTCCACGTTGTGGCACTGGTCGAGCATGAACACCACACCGGTCTCGGGGTCGAGTCCTCCTCCGCGGACCACCTCGACCATGATGCGGAAGAGCTGGAACGGGTCCGCCGCGCCGACGATGAGGTCGTCGTCGGCGTAGAACCGGGAGTTGAAGTCGAAGGAGCCGAGCTTCCCGAGCCGCAGCAGCTGGGCGACGATGAACTCGATGTTGGTGCCCGGGGCGTGGTGTCCGGTGTCGAGGCAGACGGTGGCCTTGGGGCCGAGCGCGGCGCAGTGCACGTAGCTGGTACCCCAGTCCGGTACGTCGGTGTGGTAGAACGCCGGTTCGAAGAACTTGTACTCCAGCACCATGCGCTGGTCCTCGCCGAGCCGGTCGTAGATCGTCTGCAGCGACTCGGCGAGCCGGTCCTGGCGGCCCCGGATGTCTCCCTGGCCGGGGTAGTTGGTGCCGTCGGCGAGCCAGATCTTCAGGTCCTTCGACCCGGTGGCGTCCATGACCTCGAGGCACTCCAGGTGGTGCTCGATCGCCGTGCTGCGCACGGACGGGTCCACGTGGGTGAGCGAGCCGAACTTGTAGATGTCGTCCTGGAAGGTGTTGGAGTTGATCGTCCCGATGGCCACGCCGAGGTCCTCGGCGTGGCGGCGGAGGGCGCCGAAGTCGTCGACCCTGTCCCACGGGATGTGCAGCGCCACCTTCGGCGCCAGGCCGGTCAGGCGGTGCACCACGGCCGCGTCGGCGATCTTTTCCTCGGGTGTGCGCGGTGTGCCCGGCGTGCCGAAGACCTTGAACCGGGTGCCCGAGTTGCCGAAGGCCCACGAGGGGACCTCGACGGCCTGATGGGCCAGCCGGTCCTGGACGGAGGTGGGAAGCGTGGTGGTCATGAGAAGTCTCCTGTGTGCGGGTCGTCGGTGCGGGCCTGTACTGCGGGCGGGGCGGCGAGCTGGTCCTCGAGGTGGAAGATCTCGGCCAGCCGGAGGAATCCCTGGTCGGGCGGGACGTCGAGGTCCTCGAAGAGCGGGGCCATCTCTGCCTGCCACCGGGCGTTGACCTCCGTGGCCTCCATGCCGGCCCGGGCGGCGGCAAGGTCCTCGGTCTCCAGGTAGCCGATCAGCAGTCCGTCCTCCCCGAGGAAGAGCGAGTAGTTGTGCCACCCGGTGTCCTTCAGCGCACGGAGCATCTCCGGCCACACCTGGGCGTGGCGGCGGGTGTACTCCGCGAGGTGCTCCAGCTTGACCTGGAGTTTGAAGCAGACGCGTTCCATGGGGGGCTCCTGTTCGGTGGTGGGGACGGGGCGCGGCGCGATCAGAGGGTGACGTGGCGGTGCTCGAGGCCGAGCAGGGAGGCGGCGGCCCCGAAGTCGGCGGCGCGGTGACCGATGCACAGCGCCCAGTGGTGGCCGATGCCGGTCCGGCTCCACGCGTCGACCCAGAGTCCGGGGTCACCACCGAAGTCCACCCGGGAGGTGGTGTTGCCGATCTGCAGCAGCGGTCCGTCCACGACCGCGCCCTCCGAGGTGATGAACGCGTGGGAGCCGTCACGGTCCAGCCCGATGCCGAACGCGGTGACGGGCCCGCGCCGGACGTCGAACTCCACGGACACGCCCCACCCGCGTTTGCCGTGGTAGACCCCCAGACCGCGCAGCAGCGGGTGCCGGGCGGAGACGCCGAGGTGGGCCGGCCCGTCGTGGCCCATCTCCACGACGTCGTCGCGGAAGTTCAGTGCCTGGATCTCGGTGAAGGAGCCTCCCGCACCGATGGTCTCGGCGGCCAGCATGGCGATCGAGGTGCGCAGCTCGTACTCCCCCGCTGCGGGAACTCCGCGTGCGGTGAGCAGCGAGGCGCCCAGGATCATGCCCGCTCCCAGCCGTTCGTGGAGCTCTCCGGCCAGCCCACGGTGGTAGTACGCCAGCGAGTCGAGGTCGAAGTCCTGCACGAGCCGGTCCAGGCCCACGGAGACCTGGGCCGCCCAGGCAAGGTCGTTCTCGTCGACCGAATCGTCGAGGGTGAACACCTGGCGGGCCAGCTCGACCCGCTCGCGGGTCTGTTCCGGGTCGACCTCGGCGACGCGTTCCCGCAGGTCGTCGAACTCCAGGACCTCGACGTGGGACCCGAACGTCGCCCAGACGGCGGTGAGATCGGTGGAGACGTCAAGCATGCCCGGGTAGAGGTGGCCCATCAGTCCGTGGCGGGCGCTCCGCAGCCGTCCCCTGATTCCGGCGGCGGCCACCCACCGGTCGATCCGGGCCCAGGCCGACTCCTGCCGCAGGTGCCCGGAGACGGAGCGGAAGGGGATGCCGGCCCGCCGGAAGGCGTTGGCGACCTCGGGCACGGGGCACGCACCGCAGTAGGCGAGCCACTGCCCGGTGTCGAAGCTCGCGTGGTCCATCGCCTCCGTGGGCTGCAGGTCGATCACGAGCACCGGGGTGGAGGAGCGCTGGGCGATGGGCAGGACCATGGAGCTGGTCAGGTAGGTGGTCAGGAACATGACGATCAGGTCGCAGTCGGCGGCGCGCAACGTCTCCGCAGCGACGGCCGACTCACGCTCGTCGGAGACGAACCCGGCATCGACAACCTCGGCGGCCTGCTCCTGGAAACGCCGGGTCACGAAGGCCGTGGAGTTCTCGAGCTGGGGCAGCAGGGCGGGGAACTGGGGCCAGTAGGCGCCGAGTCCGCCCGAGACCAGGCCGATCCGGGTCCTGCGGCGCACGCCGAGGGGCGCCAGCCCGGAGCCGGGGGCGTCGAGCTCGGCCTTGGCGGTGGTGACCGAGCGGTTGGCGGGTACGGACATCGTGACCTCCTGGTCCGGCGGATGCCGCCGGTCGGCGTCGAGGGGCTGGTGGATCAGGGCTCCGGGGCAGGGAAGGGGTCCCTGCCCCGGAGCGCCCGGGCCTAGAAGTCGTAGTCGTCGATGTTCTCCGCGTTGAACCTGGTGGGCGGGCCGACGACCACGACGCCGCCCTCCTCGACCGTGCGCTCACCGAGCTCACCGGCCGTGAAGGTCTCCCCGGCCTCACCGGTGATGGTGCCCTCGACGAGGGCCTTGGCGGCCTGGGCGGTCACGGCGCCGAGCTGGGCGGGGTCCCACAGGGCGAACTCGGTGACGGTGCCGTCCTTGACGAAGGACCGCATCTCGTTCGGCAGGCCGAGGCCGGTCAGGGCCACATCGCCCTTGTGCTCCGAGGTGGAGAGGTAGCGGGCCGTCGCGGCGATGCCGACCGTGGTGGGGGAGATGATGCCGTCGAGGTCCGGGTGGGCCTGGAGGAGTCCCTGCGCCTCCTGGAAGGACTTGTTGTCCTCGTCGTCGCCGTAGACCTTGGCGACGAGTTCGATGTTCTCGTACTCGGGGTTGGAGGCGAGTTCCTCCTCCATGTACCGGATCCACTCGTTCTGGTTGGTGGCGTTGGCGGTCGCGGAGAGGATGGCGATCTTGCCCTCGCCGCCGATCTGCTCGGAGATCATCTCGAGCTGGACGAGTGCGGCATCCTTGGCGTTGACCTGGTTGACGAACAGGTCCCGGCAGTCCGGGTTGGTGTCGGAGTCGAAGGCCACGATCTTGGCACCGGCCTCGCTGGCCTGGCCCAGGGCGCCGCAGACGGCGTCGGGGTCGTTGGCTGCGATGGCGATGGCGTCGGTGCCGGCCTGGCTCTCGGCGTTGATGAAGGTGACCTGGCTGGAGGCGCTGGCGTCCAGCGGACCGACGATGTTGGCCTCGGCGAAGCCCGCCTCCGCGGCGGCTTCCTCGCCCCCATTGAGCACGACATCGGTGTAGGGGTTGTTCAGCTGCTTGGGGATGAAGGTGATCGCGGCGTCGGAGACGGCCTCCCCGCCGCCTTCGCCGCCGCCCTCGGATCCGCCGCAGGCGGAAAGGCTCAGGGCTCCTGCGGTCGCGAGGGCCATCAGGCCGGTGGTGCGTCGGGCTCGAACTCGTGTGGTGAACATGGTGGTGTCCTTTCTGTGCCGGGGCAGGATCCGGCGGGATGAGTGGGTGAATACGGTGGTCAGGAGGCGGTCGGCCGGGCCAGTTGCTTCTGCAGTCCGCGGGAGTGCCGCCACCGGCCGATGGCCGCGCCGACGCTCGGGGCGACGACCGAGGCGATGAGGAGCAGCCCGGTCACGGTGATGAGGACGACCTCCGAGACCCGGTCCAGGCGCAGGGCGTAGTTCAGGGACCCGATCAGCAGCACGCCGGCCACGACGCCGGGCACGGTTCCCTTGCCGCCGAAGATGGAGACCCCGCCGAGCAGGACGGCCGCGATGACCATGAGTTCCAGTCCGGAGGCGTTGTCGGAGCGGGCGCTGGTGTAGCGGAAGGTCCAGAACACCCCGGCGGCCGCGGAGACCAGGCCACTGGCCAGGTAGAGCAGCAGCTTGGAGCGCTCGACGTTGATGCCGACGAACCGGGCGGCATCCGTGCTGTAACCCATGGCGTAGAGGCCGCGGCCGAACGGAGTCTTGTGGAGCACCAGACCCACCACCACGACCAGGGCGACGACGGGGATCATGATGAGCGGGATGCCGGTGGCCCCCAGCCGGGCGGTGGCCAGCGAGGTGACCTCCACCGGGAAGTCCGCCACGGCGTTGTCACCGATGATGACCAGGGCCAGACCGCGGTAGAGGGCGAGGGTGCCGATGGTCACGGCCAGCGAGGGCAGCCCCAGATAGGCGATGAGCACTCCGTTGAGGGCCCCCGCGGCCAGCCCGCACAGCATCGCCAGGGCGATGGCCGCCCCGATGCCCATGCCCCCGGCCCACAGCACACCCAGCACGGCACTGGTCATCCCTGCGATGGAGGCGACCGAGAGGTCGATCTCCCCGGTCACGATGATCAGAGTCATCGTCATGGCGATCAGCAGAACGGGCACGACGTCGAGCAGCAGGAACCCGAGGGTCACCGGTGAGGCGAACCGCGGGATGCTGAGACCGGCGAAGAGCAGGAAGGCCACGAGCAGGTAGATCATGACGGCGTCCCGCCCGGTCCACCAGCGCGGCCCGGCGCCGGATGCTTCCTCGGTGGCCCGCGGGGTGCGCTCGGCGGTGGGGGTGGTGGCGGTGTCAGACATGTCGTCCTTCCTTCTCACGCAGGTGCTTCGCCCGGCGCAGGCCGGCCAGGCGGTCGATGAGGATGGCGGTCAGGATGAGGACGCCGACGATGGCCTGCTGCCAGAACTTGTCCACCTGCAGGGCGGTCAGAGATGACGTGATGGTGTTGAGCAGCATGGCGCCGATGGCGGCGCCGAGAATGGTGCCGCTGCCGCCGAAGATGGCCACGCCGCCCACCACGGCCGCCGCGATCACGTCCAGTTCCAGGCCGGTCCCCGTGGTCGCCCCGACGGCGTTGAACCGGCTGGCGTAGAGGACCCCGGCGAGGCCGGCCAGCGCGCCGTTGGCGATGAACACCGTGAAGACCCGTCGCTCGACCGGGATCCCGAACAGCTTGGCGGCGCCCGGGTCCGAGCCGATGGCGTAGAAATCCCGTCCGGGCCGGGTGCCGCCCATGAAGATCGCGACGGCGACGATCACGAGGAGAGCGAGCACGGTGATGATGGGAATCCCCAGGACGGTGTCGACGGACAGGGCGCCGAACTCGGCGGGGCGGTCCCCGGCGAAGTACTGGGTGCCGCCGGCCCAGGCGTTGTTGAGACCGCGGAACACGTACAGCGTGCCGAGGGTGATCACCAGGGCGGGGACCTTGGCCAGGGTGACCAGAGCGCCGTTCACGGCCCCGAGCACCGCACCGAAGAGGATCCCGGCCAGGAACACGAGCACGATCGGCGCCTCGGGCATGGCCGAGAACAGGGCTCCGGTGCCGAAGGCCACCAGGCCGAGCATGGAACCGACCGAGAGGTCGACGTTGCGGGTGATGATCACCATGGCCTGCCCGGCGGCGAGGATGATCATGATGGTGGCGTTGAGCATCAGGTCCTTCGTGCCCTGCGGCGACAGGAACGCCGGGTTGTTGATGCTCGTGTAGGCCACCAGGGCGACGAGTGCCACGATGACCGGCAGCTCCCGGTGCCTCAGGAACCGGGAGAACCGGCCCCCCTCGCCGTGGGTGACGCGCGGCGCGGGAGGCGTATCCGGTCGCTGGTCCATGAGTGTGCTCACGAGTGGTCCTCCGTGGCTCCGGTGGCGGCGTGCATGACGGTTTCGGGAGTGGCCTCGGACCGGGCCAGGGCGGCCGCGATGCGTCCCTCGTGCATGACCAGCACGCGGTCGGCCATGCCCAGGACCTCGGGAAGCTCGGAAGAGATCATGAGGATGGCCATGCCCTCCGTGGCGAGCTCCGAGATCAGGCGGTGGACCTCGCTCTTGGTCCCGACGTCGATGCCCCTGGTGGGCTCGTCGATGATCAGCAGCTTCGGTCCGGTGGCCAGCCACTTCGCCAGCACCACCTTCTGCTGGTTGCCTCCGGAGAGGGTGCCGACCGGCTGGTGCAGGGAAGCCGTCTTCACGTGCAGCTTCTGGGTCCACTCCCGGGCCGCGGCGGACTCCGCCCGACCGTTGATCAGCCCCATCCGCGTGAACTTCTCCCGCAAGGTCAGGGTCGCGTTGCGGCCGACCGACAGATCCATGACGAGGCCCTGCTTGCGCCGGTCCTCCGGCACGAAACCGATGCCCGCGGTGATGGCCGCCTTCGGGTCGCCGGCCTTCAGGGGGCGGCCGTCGACATGCACGTCGCCCTCGTCGTAGTCGTCGATGCCGAACACGGCCCGGGCGACCTCGGTGCGCCCGGAACCGACCAGGCCGGCGAGGGCGACGATCTCCCCGGCACGGACCTCGAAGTCGATGTCCGTGAACACCCCGCGGCGGACGAGCCCCTGGACCGTGAGCACGGGCTCGCCGATCTCGGCGTCGAGCTTGGGATAGAGGGCGTCGATGTCACGGCCCACCATGTCCCGGACGATTTCCTCGATGCTGGTGCGCTCGGTCCGGTGGGTGGCGATGTAGCGGCCGTCCCGCATGACGGTGATGCGGTCGGAGAGCGCGAAGATCTCGTCGAAGCGGTGGGAGATGAACAGGATCGCCGCACCGGCCTCCCGCAGGGCGCGCGCGACCGAGAACAGGCGGTCGACCTCGTTGCCGGACAGGGCCGCCGTGGGCTCGTCCATCACCAGGACCTGCGCGTCCAGGGAGATCGCCTTGGCGATCTCGATGATCTGCTGGTCGGCGATGGACAGGCCCTCGGCGGTGCGAGCCGGATCCAGACGCACGCCGAGACGGTCGAAGAGCCCGGCCGCGTCCCGGCGCATGCGGGCGTAGTCGACAAGGCCGAGCCGGTTCTTGGGCTGGCGGCCGATGTAGATGTTCTCCGCGACCGACAGATCGGGGAACAGGGTGGGCTCCTGGTAGATGACGGAGATACCGGCAGCCTTGCTGTCGCTGACGCTCCGGAACGAGACGGACTCCCCGCCGACCGTGAACTCACCGGCGTCCGGGGCGTGCACGCCGGCCAGGATCTTCACCAGCGTGGACTTCCCGGCACCGTTCTCACCGCACAGGGCGTGGATCTCGCCGGACCGGAGTTCGACGCTGCCGTCCTCGAGAGCCACGACGGGACCGAACGTCTTCAGCGCCCCGCGCAGGACCAGGACGGGACCGTCCTGGCCGTGGGCTGTTGCTTCCATGGTTGTCACACCTTTGCTGACGAGGCCGGGGAGCCATTCTATAAATCGTTTCAATAGATGTGTGAACTAGATCACAGACACGGTGTAATGTGGTGTCAATCACTGGTCGATAGGATGGCGCTCTGTGTTGACCCGTTTCAAAAAGGGCAGTGCGGCCGAGGCCGGCTACAGGTGGAGGGCAGGGAGGACATGGTGATGAACGTCGGCGTCAAGGATGTCGCCCAGCTGGCCGGCGTCTCGGTCGGGACGGTCTCCAACGTCCTCAACCACCCGGATCGCGTGACGCCGGCCACGCGGGAGCGTGTGCAGACCGCGATCGAGAAGCTGGGCTTCGTCCGCAACGCGGCAGCCAGCCAGTTGCGGGCCGGCCTGAGCCGCAGTGTGGGCTTGATCGTGCTCAACGCCTCCAATCCGTTCTTCACCGAACTGGCCCGGGGCGCGGAGGATCACGCCGCCTCGAAGAACATCAGCGTGCTGGTCGGCAACAGCGGGGAGGACGCCCAGCGGGAGGCGGACTACCTGGATCTCTTCGAAGAGCAGCGCGTGCGCGGTGTGCTCATCTCGCCTGTGGGAGACGTGTCGGCGCGACTGAGCAGACTCAGGAGCCGCGGCATCCCGACGGTGCTCGTCGACCGGCAGACCTACCGGGAGGACTTCTCGTCGGTGTCCGTCGACGACGTCGAAGGCGGGCGCCTGGCCGCGGCGCACCTCGTGTCCCTCGGCCGGCGGAGGATCATGTTCGCAGGGGGACCACTCAGCCTGCGTCAGGTCCGCGACCGCCTCGACGGGGCTCGAGCGGCGCTGCGAGATGCCGGTCGTCCCGTGCCGGACGTGCTCGAGACCGGCGCCATGACCACCGCCGCCGGACGCGAGGCCGCCGACGCCATCCTTCGGCTGCCCGCGGAGGAACGTCCTGATGCGATCTTCGCCGCGAACGACCTGCTGGCGCTGGGCATGATGCAGGGGTTGCTGTTCCGCGGCTCCTCTCGGGTTCCGGGGGACATCGCCCTCATCGGTTACGACGACATCGACTTCGCCGCCTCGGCAGCCGTGCCGCTGAGCTCCGTACGGCAGAACGCCGCCGCGCTCGGCCGGGCGGCGATGGAGCTGTTGCTGACCGAGGCTTCCGCAGGCCCGGGATTCGAGCCGCAACAGCTGATCACAGAACCCGAACTGGTTGTTCGTGCCTCCACCGCGGGACGCGATCCCCGTGACGAACGACCGGCCGTTTAGCGCAAGGAGGCAGGCGCTCCGGCGGTGGCCACCGCAGAACGGGGCCACCCGGTGTCCCTGCTGCACCTCACTCCGCGGCCGCGGCGGTGGCCTCCGGCGGCATCTCGAGTCCGAAGCCCAGCGGGACGGCGACGTCCTGGCCCTGCACCAGGACGTCCATGAGCGCCTCGAGGCTCGTCACGCCCACGTCGGGCCGCCAGGAGCACCACCCTCAAGCGGATTGCCGCCACCGGGCGGTCCACGGGGTTGCGAGCGCGGTCACGGGCGGACTCGCGGATAGTGCGGTTGAGGCCGCCCGGGTGCCGGAGCACGGACAGGAGCGCGGGCTGCGTGGAACGCGCGGTCGATCCCCGCGACTCCCGGGCCCGGCTGGTGCGGATCGCGGACCGGGGTGCGGAGTTCGTGCCGATCTCTCGGGCAGACGGACCCGGATCGAGGCAGAGTGGAGCACGCACCTGGGCGAACGGGGGTCGCGCCGGCTGCGCGAGGCGCTCACGGCGCTGCGGCCGATCACCGGCTCCTGCGCGGCGCCGGAGGCGTCGGGGCGGGAGGCGTCGGGGCGGGGCTCAGGCTTCCTTCGGGATGATGATCCACAGGGCGATGTAGACCAGCTCCCCCACGCCCGCCAGACCGAAGATGACGAAGCCCAGGCGCAGAAGGAACTTCGGCAGTCCGAAGCGGGCCGACAGGGCCGCGCAGACGCCGGCGATGAGCTTGCCGTTGCGGGGGCGGACCAGTGCAGTGTTCATGCCCGGATTCTACCAACGCACCCCGGGACACGCCCGGGTCCGGTGCCGCCCGCTCCGGGCGGACCGGACGGCCCCGGACAGGCGTCAGAGCTCGACGACGCCCTTGTCGCCCTTGATCGTGTCGCCGGTGACCTTGGCCTTCACGAGGTTGGCCACCTGCGTGACCTTGCCGCCGCCGGGGGTGTCCCAGTACTCGGCGGAGCGGCCGGTGATCTCGATGAGGACGTTGTTCGGGTTCTCGGGCCCGCCCTCGAGCCAGGAGCCGGTGAAGCTGTCCCACAGCTCCTTGAGCTTCGCCTCGTCGTTGAGCACGAGCGCCGTCCCGGTCACCGAGACCCAGGCGCCGTCCCCGGCGTAGGCGACGTTCACGGCGGGCCGCTGCTGCAGGTCCTGGACCTGGTCCGAGGTGCGCTCGGCGATGAAGTAGACGGTGCCGTCGAAGTCCACGTCCTGCGTGGCCATCGGCTTGGAGATCAGGTTCCCGTGCTCGTCCGCGTGGGTGAGCATGGCGATGCGGGTGTCCTTGATGAGCTCGCGCACCTTGGCGGTGCCGTCGTTCTGGTCGGTCATGGGGTGGTCCCTTCTGCGTTCGACATCTGGACTGTGCGACTGCTGAACTGCTCGACGACCGAGCCGACGACTGAACTGCCCGGTCCGCAGAGCGGAGGGCCAGTCTATGAACCCAGGGCGCGTCGCACGAGGGGCGCCCCGAAGAACGGGCACGGGCGGGATCCCGCGGCTGAGGATGCCGTGGGGGACGAGCAGGGTGGCCGGCCCCAGGATCCCGGCGGTGGCGGATCCCGCGAGCACGGCGACGCCCCCATGACGCGGAGCCCACAAGCGGAAGGCCCGTGCGGCGGAAGGGAGGCGCTGCGTCAGGGGCGGGGTGCCCTTCGATCGGGCGGGGCGACGTCCCCACCGAGTCGTGGATCGCGGTCCCGCACCAGCGCGGGGACCAGCCTCACCAGGACCACCATCCCCACCAGCTCGACCAGGGTCTGGGTGACGACGACGAAGGGCGTGAGCGCGAGCCGCTCCGGCAGCGCCAGTGCCAGCGGGAGCACCACGAGGGAGTTGCGGGTGACCCCGCCGAACACCAGGGCGCGGGAGACGGGCACGTCCAGGTGGGCGAGGCGGGCGGCCAGGACCCCGATCGGGACCATGAGCGCCAGGAAGCCGGCGTAGAGCGGCACGACCGCCGCGAGGTCGGCCAGCTGCTCCCCCACCCCGCGCACCTGCGAGGCGATCACGGAGAACAGGGTGAGTGCCATCAGCGGCACCATGGCCGCGGTCGCCGCGGACTCCAGCCGCTGGGCCGCGGCGGAGCGGGACGCCGCCCGCTGCACGACCGCCGCCGCGGCCAGGGGCAGCAGGATCAGGAGCACGAACGCCTCCGCGAAGGGGCCGGGCTCCACCAGGGCGACCGCCGCCGGTCCGGCGAGGAGCAGCAGGTAGACCGGCAGGAGCAGGATCTGCGCGAGCATCAGGAGCGGGGCGGCCGCCAGCAGCCGGTCGGCGGCTCCCCCGGCGAGTCCGGTGAAGACGATGACGTAGTCCACACAGGGGGCCAGCAGCACGAGCAGCACCCCCAGCAGCAGGGCCTCGTGCCCGGCGACCGTCCGGGACAGGCCGAGGACCACGACCGGGACGACCACGAAGTTGACGACCAGCAGCGCCGCCAGGAACCGGAGGTCGGCGAAGGCCCGGCCCAGCGAGGAGAACGGGACGGCCAGGAACGTGGCGAACAGCAGCAGCCCCAGGACCGGGGTGATGGCCGGGACGAGCGCGGGGGCACCGGGCACCGTCCAGCCCACGAGGACCGCGGCCGCGATGGCGGCCAGGTACACGGCCACCTGGTGGCGCTCCGCCCACGCGGCGACGGTCAGTGCTGTCACCCGCCCCAGCCTAGGTGGAAGATCTCAGCCGGAGTCAGTGGTCGTCGGCGGTCAGGGAGCGGGCCTACCGACGGTGGCCCGGTCCGGCTCAGGACCCTGTCCTCAGGGGGCAGCAGGATCGACGGCTGCCGTGTCCGCACGGACACGCGTTCCGTCCGGGGCCCCGCCGGGGAGGACTCGGCTGTGCGGCCGCACCGGTCACGGGGGCGTCACAGCCCTCCGGCGACCTTGATCGTGGTCCCGGTGGTGTAGGAGGCGTCGTCGGAGAGCAGCCAGGCCACCGCGCCGGAGATCTCCTCGGGCCGCCCGGCCCGGCCCATCGGGATCGTCGCGGCGACCTTGGCCGGCCGGTCCGGATCAGCGTGGAAGTCCGTCCACACCGTTCCCGGGGCGACCGCGTTGACGCGGATGTTCTCGGCGGCCAGTTCTTTGGCCAGGCCCACGGTGAAGGCCTCCACGCCGGCCTTTGCCGCCGCGTAGTGCACGTACGTGCCGGGCCCGCCCAGTGACGCGGCGACGGAGGAGATGTTGACGACGGCCCCGCCACCGTGGCTCCTGAGCCGGCCGATGGCGAGCTGGGTGCAGGCGATGACCCCGAAGAGGTTCACGTCCAGATCCCGGCGGATCGACTCGAGGTCGTTGGTGTCCAGCGGACCCACTGCCGCGGCCGCCCCGGCGTTGTTCACCAGCCCCGTCAGCACCCCGAACGAGGCGACCCGGTCGAAGAGCCCGGCGACCGAGCGCGGGTCGGTCGTCTCGACCGCCGCGGTCAGGGCGCGCCGGCCTCTGCGCCGCACGTCGTCGGCGATCCTCTCGGCGGCGTCCTGATCCTGCCGGTAGGTGATGACCACGTCGTGGCCCTCCGCGGCGAGACGGCGGCTGATCGCGGCCCCGATACCCCGGCCGCCGCCGGTGACGACGGTCAGCTTGCTCGACATCGCGCTCCTCCTCGTGCGGACGGTGCCCGTGACCACCCACGCTAGTCGAGACCCCGGCCGAGATGCCGGGGTCCCGGAGCACGACACGGCAGGAGGCCGATCACCAGAGGGGTCAGCGAGACGACGCGCTGGATGCGCACGGGACCACGGAGCGCGCCGCCGGGGTGCCGAGGGCCCGCGACCACCTGACCCCCGGGACGGCTCGGGCGGCTCTGGCCGAGCGCCTCCGGCGATCGGCGTCACGTCCGGAGCCGGCCGGTGGAGCCCCTGTCTATGTGGCGGACACGTCGGAGAAGGGGAACTGACCGCTGCGGGGGCCCGGGAGCTCCTCCTGGTCCACGATGCGCTGGTTGGCGGTATGCATGTGCGACGTCATGGCAGCGTGAGCCGCGGCAGGGTCATGGGCAGTCAAGGCCTCGAGCACCCGCTTGTGCTCTGCTACGGCGTCGCGTGCTTCTCCTTCTGCGCTGATGCTGCGGTCCACCCAGATCCGGAGGAGTGCTCGCACACTCTGCAGCACGCCACTGAGCGTCTGGTTCCCGGATGCTGCTGCCATCTCCTGGTGGAAGAGCATGTCCGCTTCGACGAAGTCGGCGTAGTCGTCCTGGTGCTCCTCCATCTGCGCGAGGTGCCCCCGAAGAGCCGCCAGGTTGTCCGGCGCTGCGCGTGTGGCGGCGATCTCAGCCGCCAGCACCTCCAGGGCTGCTCTGATCTGCAGGAGGTCCTCGACTCTCTGCTCCCCCAGCATCAACCCCCAGCTGAGTGTTTGCGGAAGCAGCTCCGACGCACTTGCTCGCAGATAGGTGCCCGAACCGGGACGGACGTGCACGACGCCGAGAATCTCCAGGGCGGCCAGGGCTTCACGGACCGCTGACCGGCCGGTGCCCAGCAACTGGGCCAGCTGCCGCTCCGGGGGCAGACGCGTCCCGGGCGCCAGGTCGCCACTCGTGAAGTAGGCCAGGAGCTGTGAGGCCACCGCGCCCGCGGGCGTGTTGGCGGGGATCATGGAGAGCTTCCCACTCAGCTCATCGGTGGGATCCGTGGGGTAGGCCGGCATGGACCTCAGTTTAGTCGTCAAAATTGGTCAACCGGTTGATAGGTGTGATCTGGGCAACGTATGATGCTCAACAACCCTCCGCGGCCGTCAGACCGGGAGCCGCGTGCGCCCCTCGGGGCACACCTCATCGCTCGCCAGGAACACCCGGAACACCAGGAAGAGTCGACATGGACGACGTGGTCCACATCCGAACGGGCGCTCGCTCGTCGAGCACCTCACCGATCGCACGCCCCAGAGCTTCCAGCGCGGCACTCTTCTCCGGGCAACCCTCCCCCGCCGGGAACCCGCAAGGAGTGGCCCTGTGATCGGCCTGAGCACCTACGCCTACTTCTGGCGCTGGTCGACGCGCAATCCGCAGCCCATGGGCCTGGAGCAGATGCTGGAGGACACCCGTTCCGTGGGTGCTGACCTCTACCAGATCTGCGACTACCCACCGCTCGACGGCATGAGCCCGGATGCGCTCGCTCGTACCCGGCGGGTTGCTGCCGACCTGGACCTGACCCTGGAAGTCGGCACCCGTGGCATTCGACCGGACCATCTGCTGCGCTATCTCGACGTCGCCGAGCGGCTGGGATCACGTCTGGTGCGTTCCATGGTGCAGCGAGACCCCGGCGATCCGTCGCTCTCGGAAGCGCCAGAGCTCTTGACGGCGGTGCTGCCGGAGTTCGAGCGACGAGGCGTGACCCTGGCACTGGAGACCTACGAGCAGGTGCCCACAGCCTCCCTCGTCGAGCTGATCGAGTCCGTCGGGCACCCCTCGCTCGGGATCGTCCTCGATCCGGGCAACTGCGTGGCGGCTCTGGAGTCGCCCCGCGACGTCATCGCCCGCACGGCGCCCTACGTCAAGAACCTCCACGTCAAGGACTTCGCCTTCAGCCGCCGGGACGGCTGGGTGGGATTCACCTACGCCGGGGCACCCCTGGGCGAAGGCCTCCTCGACTACGACGACATGGTCGAGCAGATCCGCCCCGAGGAACGGGGCATCAACCAGGTGGTCGAGCACTGGCTTCCCTGGACGAACGACCTCTCGGAGACGATCCGTCTCGAGCAGCAATGGACGCAGCACAGCCTGGACTATCTGAGGAGCAGAACAGCATGAACATCAACGATCTGACCATCGCAGTGATCGGCGCCGGCGGCAAGATGGGCCAGCGCGTCTCCAACAACTTCAGGACAACGTCCGCGCAGGTGCTCTACGCCGAGGCTTCTCCGGTGGGTCAGGAGCGGGTGCGTGCGCTCGGGCTGGAGGTGACTCCCACCGAGGACGCCGTCACGGGCGCCGACGTCGTGGTGCTGGCGGTGCCCGACACCGTGCTGGGCGCGGTGAGCGAGCAGGTGGTGCCCCTGATGAGGGAAGGGGCCGTCGTGATGACGCTGGACCCTGCCGCCGCCTACGCCGGCCTGCTGCATCAGCGCGAGGGCATCGAGTACGTGTGCGCGCACCCGGCGCACCCGTCGATCTTCCTGGAGCGCACCACCAAGGAGGAGTACGCCGACACCTTCGGCGGCATCGCGGCGCCCCAGCACGCCGTGGCCGCCGTCGAGTCCGACAACGAGGACGTCAAGGCCCGGGCCGAGGTCGTCATCCGGACCATGTACGCACCCGTCATCGACGTGCACTGGGTGACCGTCAAGCAGCTGGCGGTGCTGGAACCCACCCTGGTGGAGACCATCGCCTGCATGATCGGCGGACTGCTCAAGGAAGCGCTCGAAGAGACCGTCGACACCGTCGGAGTTCCCCGCCCCGCCGCCGAGGCACTGTTCTACGGGCACATCCAGGTGGCGCTGGCCAACGCCCTGCGTGGCGACAACCCGTTCTCGGAAGCCTGCCACATCGCGATGGGGTACGGCCGCGAGCTGATCATCAAGGACGACTGGAAGCGCGTCTTCGACGACGCCGTCCTGGACGACACCATCACCAAGATGCTCAAGATCGACGCCATCAAGCGCTGATCGCCCACACCGGCGGACGGAGGCCTCCCCACGATCGGGGGCAGGGCTGACCCGCCGGTGAGAAGCGGCCTTCGCGGGACAGCCACGCTGCCCGGCCACCACCCTAACCGGCCGCTCACCCCTTGACCCAGAGCCTTGTCGCTCGACGGCGCACGGAAAGAGAAGTTCCCATGAGCACGTTCTACCTGGTCAGCGTCGCGGTCATCGCGATCGCCCTGCTCCTGTTCCTCGTGATGAAGCTCAAGATGCCGGCCTTCATCGCCCTGCTGCTGGTGGCCGTGGTCACGGCCCTGGCAACCGGCATCCCGTCCCAGGAAGTCATGCCCCTCGTCGTGGCGGGCATGGGCGGAACCCTCGGCAACGTCGCCCTGCTGGTCGGTCTCGGCGCGATGCTCGGGGCCATCGTCGAAAAATCCGGGGGCGCGGAGATCCTGGCCGAGCGGTTCACCGCGAAGATGGGCAAGGAACGGGTGGGCCCGGCCCTGTTGCTGGCCTCGGCCGTCATCGCGGTCCCGATCTTCTTCGACGTGGCGTTCATCATCCTGGTGCCGATCCTGTTCAGCTTCGCCAAGGCGGCCGGACACCGGTCCCCGGTCTACGTCGGCGTGCCCGTCGCGGGTCTGATGGTGTTCATCCACAACTTCGTTCCGCCGCACCCCGGCGTCACCGGCAGCAGCACGTTGCTCGGTGCCGACATCGGGCTGGTCACGATCGTCGGCCTGCTCATCTCCGTACCGATCGGAGTGCTGGCCTATTTCGTGAGCAAGGTCATCACCTCCCGGCGGGACTTCCCCATCGCCCCGATGGTGCAGCGGAACTTCGATCAGGCCGGTGCGGCCGACGTCGTCGACGAGCCGGACGGGTCGGGTGGAGCGGTGGGCGTGAAGACCGGAACCGTCACCAAGCCCGGCGCGGTCGCCGTCGTCACCATGATCCTCGTGCCGATCCTGATGATCTCCGTCGGCACTGTCGGAGCCATCGTCCTGGAGCCGGAGACCCCGGTGGCCAACACCATCGCCCTGATCGGTCAGCCGTCGTTCGCTCTGCTGGTCGCTGTGCTCCTGGCCATGTACTTCCTGGGGGTGCGTCACGGATGGGGACGTCAGGAGCTGGGCGGTGTCATGGACTCCGCCCTCGCCCCCGCAGCGATCGTGGTGTTCGTGACCGGGGCCGGCGGCGTCTTCGCCCGGGTGCTCACGGAGAGCGGCATCGGTGAGAGTGTCTCCAACAGCCTCATCGGCCTGGGGGTGCCGGTCCTGCTGCTGGCGTTCCTGCTGGCGACCGTCTTCAAGGTCGCCCAGGGCTCGGGCACCGTCGCCACCCTGGCCGCCGCCGGCCTCCTGCAGGCCACGGTGACCGAGGGCGACTACTCCTCCCTGCAGATCGTGCTGATCGTCCTGGCCATCGCCTGCGGGTCCGTCGCCCTGTCGCACATCAACGACTCCGGGTTCTGGATCTACTCCCGCTTCCTGGGCCTGTCCGTGGCCGACGGCCTGCGGACCTGGACCGTGCTGTGCACCATTCTCGGCTGGACGGCGTTCCTGCTCATCTGCGGGCTGTGGTTCCTCGTGTCCTGACGCCCGAGGAGGGTGGATCGGCGAAAGGCCGGTGCCCTCCCCTCCACCGCCATCCCGTGGCGACATCACACACCTCGAGTGCGGGCCGACGACGCGCCTCACAGCACCGCCGGCCCGCACTCGGCACAGAACAGGACCGAGGCTGGAACGATGACTTTTCTTGTGAACGATCCCACGGAGTTCGCCTCCGAGGCGCTGCGGGGATACGTGGCCGCCCATCCCGAGCACGTGGTCCTGGCCCACGGCGGGGTGGTCCGTGCATCGGAGACTCCGGCGGGCCAGCCCGCACTGGTGATCGGCGGTGGCTCGGGCCACTACCCGGCCTTCGCCGGGTGGGTGGGCCCGGGGATGGGCCACGGCGCGCCGTGCGGCAACGTCTTCTCCTCACCCTCGGCTTCACAGGTGTACTCCGTGGCGCGCTCGGCCGAGAACGGCGGAGGCGTGATCCTGGGCTTCGGCAACTACGCCGGGGACGTGCTGCACTTCGGGCAGGCCGCAGAGAAGCTGCGCGCCGAGGGCGTGGACGTGCGCATCGTGCGGGTCTCCGACGACATCGCCTCCGGCCCGGCCGAGGCCCACCGGGAGAGGCGGGGCATCGCCGGGGACCTGGTGGTGTTCAAGATCGCCGGGGCGGCGATCGAGGCCGGGGCCGACCTGGACGAGGCCGAGCGGGTGGCGTGGAAGGCCAACGACGCGACGCGGTCCTTCGGCGTGGCCTTCGAGGGCTGCACCCTGCCGGGGGCCGGGGAGGCGCTGTTCCATGTGCCGCCCGGCGAGATGGCGATCGGGCTCGGCATCCACGGGGAGCCGGGGGTGCGGGAAGTGCCGATGGGCACGGCCGCCGAGATCGCCGACCTGCTGGTCGAGGGCGTGCTGGAGGAGGAGCCGGCGCGGGAACAGGGCGGCTACCAGGGCCGGGTGGCGGTGCTGGTCAACGGGCTGGGCACGGTCAAGTACGAGGAGCTGTTCGTGCTCTACGGCCGGGTGTCCGACCGGCTGGCCGAGAAGGGGCTGACCGTGGTGGCCCCGGAGGTCGGCGAGCACGTCACCAGCCTGGACATGGCGGGGCTGTCGCTGACCGTGGTGTTCCTGGACGAGGAGCTGGAGCGTCTCTGGCTGGCCCCGGCCGACACACCGGCCTTCCGCCGCGGCGCGCCGGACACGGCCGACCGTCCGGCCCGGACCGGGGTGCACGCCCCGGGGCAGGAGGACGTGCCGCAGGCCGCGCCCGCCTCGCAGGAGGTGGCAGGGCGGATCGTGGCGGCACTGGAGGTGCTGCGCTCCACGGCGGCCGAGCACGAGGAGCAGTTCGGGAGGCTGGACGCCATCGCCGGGGACGGGGACCACGGCCAGGGCATGGCCTACGGGACCCGCGGCGCGGTGGCGGCCGCCCGCGCTGCCGCCGCGGCCGGGGCCGGGGCACGCACGGTCCTGCTCCGGGCCGGGGACGCCTGGGCCGAGGAGGCCGGCGGCACCTCCGGGGCGCTGTGGGGGGCGGGACTGACCGCGGCCGGGTCGGTCTTCGACGACGCCGGCGGGGCCGGGGCCGACGAGGCGGTGGCCGCCCTGGTGGCCGGGATCGATGCGGTCGTGCGCCTCGGCGGGGCCCAGCCGGGGGACAAGACCATGGTCGACGCGGCGTTGCCGTTCCGGGCGGCGCTGGTCCAGGAGTTCGAGGCCTCCTCCGACCTGGCTCAGGCGGTGCAGAAGGCCGCCGCGGTGGCCCGGGACGCCGCCGAGGCCACCGCGGAGATCACCGCCCGCCGCGGGCGCTCGAAGGTGCTCGGGGACAAGAGCCTGGGCACCCCGGACCCCGGGGCACTGTCCTTCTCGGTCCTGATGGACGCCCTGGGCGAGCACTTCGCCCAGGCTCCGCACCAGGACGGGCCGCAGGAGCCGCGGCCATGACGGTGTGGATCGGCACGAGCTGGAAGATGAACAAGACGCTGGCCGAGGCCACCGACTGGGCCCAGGGCCTGGCCGAGGCCCTGTCCGGGCGGCAGCTCGACCAGGTGCAGCCCTTCGTGATACCCCCGGCCACCGCGATCGCCGCGGTGGCCCAGGCCCTGTCGGAGGAGCCCCGGGTGCTGGTCGGGGCGCAGAACGCCCACTGGGAGCCGGCCGGCGCCTGGACCGGGGAGGTCTCGGTGCCCCAGGTCGCCGACGCCGGAGCCCGGATCGTGGAGATCGGCCACTCGGAACGCCGGGAGCACTTCGCCGAGACCGACGAGACCGTTCGCGCCAAGGTCGCCGCGACCCTGGCCCACGGGCTGATCCCGCTGCTGTGCATCGGGGAACCGGGGGCGGTCAAGGACGCCGGCGGGTCCACCCGATTCGTCCTGGACCAGGCCCACCGGGCCCTGGAAGGCCTCGAGGAGGAGCAGCTGGGGCGGGTGCTGATCGCCTACGAGCCGATCTGGGCGATCGGGGAGCACGGGCGCCCGGCCACCGTCGCGGAACTGGAGGAACCGTTCACGGCTCTCGGAGCCGCCTACGGGCACCAGGTGCAGGGCCTGCTCTACGGTGGATCGGTCAACCTGGACAACGCCGCCGAGCTGCTGGGCATCGCCCACGTCGCCGGCCTGTTCGTCGGCCGCACCGCCTGGCAGCTGGAGGGCTACCTGCGGCTGCTGGAGATCGCCGCCGACCACAGCACCCGTCCCCGCTGAACGACCCACCACGACACGGGACAGCACGACATGACGACATGACGACAGTTCGACAGTTCGACAGCACAGAGCACGACGAGACGAAGGAGCACCCCATGAGCGAGCAGAAGCTGCGGATCGTGATCGGCGGCGACGACGCCGGATTCGACTACAAGGAGGCCCTGCGCCAGGACCTGGAGGCCGACGAGCGCGTCGAGAGCGTGGTCGACGTCGGGGTCGACCCCACCGAGAACATCGCCTACCCGCACGTGGCGGTCGAGGCGGCCCGGAAGGTCGCCGCCGGGGAGGCCGACCGGGCGCTGCTGATCTGCGGCACGGGACTGGGGGTGGCGATCTCGGCGAACAAGGTCCCGGGCATCCGGGCGGTGACCGCCCACGACTCCTACTCGGTGGAGCGCTCGGTCCTCTCCAACAACGCCCAGGTGCTGTGCATGGGCCAGCGGGTGATCGGCCTGGAGCTGGCCCGGCGCCTGGCCAAGGAGTGGATCGGCTACGCCTTCGACCCCACCAGCGCCTCGGCGGCGAAGGTCGAGGCCATCAGCGGCTACGAGAACAGCTGACCCACCCCAGCACGAACCCGGCGCGGCCTCGGCACGGATCACCACCGTGCCGGGGCTGCGCCTGTGCGAGGGGGACAGATGCACCATGCAGAAGTGGCTCGTGCCGCGTGCGCGGCCCGTTGTCTATCCTTTCGATACGGGCAGGCGATCGATCGGGGCGCCAAGGATGCCGTCGTCCTTCCACCGGTCGGGCCGGCTGGTCCACATCAGCCGGCGCCTCGAAGCCCTGTGCCGAGAGTCGTCTGCTGCGGGAGGGGACGGGATGAACCTGCGCCAGCTGCGCTACTTCCTGGCCGTGGTGGACAAAGGCGGGGTGCACCGGGCGGCGGAGGCTCTGTTCGTGGCTCAGCCCTCGATCTCCCAGGCCCTCCGGGGCCTGGAGCAGGATCTGGGGGCGACCCTGTTCCATCGGACCGGGCGCTCCCTGATGCTCACCGCGGCAGGCGAGGCACTCATTCCCGCCGCACGGGAAGTGATGCACGGGGTGGAGCTGGCCCGGTCGATGGTGGACGCCGTCGAGGGCTTGCACAGCGGTCGACTGGTCATCAGCTCCACCCCTTCACAAGCGGCCAGTCCGCTGGCCCCACTCGTGGGCCGCTTCCTGCAGCGCTACCCCGGCGTACAGATCGTGGTCAAGGCGGCGGCCCACCGCGACGACGTCGTGTCCGCTCTGCGGGTCGGCGAGGCGGAGCTGGGCCTGATGGCCCGCCCTGCGAACGCGGCACCTCCGGCCGAGCTGACCGTCCAACCGGTGGAGGTCCAGCACTACCTCTGCGTCGCCCGTGACCCCGCTGCCATGCCGGCCGGGTCGAACCCGCTGCGGCCGGAGGAGCTGGCCGGGGCACGGCTGATCGTGGGTCAGCCCGGGACAGGCGTGCGCCGGGCGGCCGATCTGGTGCTGGCCGCCGCCGAGGGCAGCAGGGTGGTGGTGGAGATCGAGAGCCGCGAGGCCCTGCTGCCGCTGGTGCTGGCCGGGGCGGGGATCGCGGTGGTGGCCGAGGGGTTCCGGGCCGCGGCCGAGGCCTCAGGCCTGACGGTGCGGGACCTGGACGTGCCCGAGGCGCTGACCGTGGACCTGATGCACCGCCGCGGCCCGATCAGCCCGGCCGCTCAGGCCTTCCTGGCCGTGGCAGCGGCCGACCCCGACGGCTCAGCTCCCTGCGCACCCTGTTGATAAGAACGCCCTATCGGAGGGACGCGTTTTCGGACTTGGACACTATGGGGGCCGATAGGCTGTGATGTAGATCATGACCTACACCAGTTGCACCGCCCTCGTCCACGGGGCGGCATGGGCGCGGTGTGGTGCGCCTCCGTGATGCTCGACCGCGTGGGAGCCCCACAGGACCGTCTGAGGCCACCGCTGCATGGCGGGGCGGCCGGCCCCGGACACCGTGCCGACCGGCCGCACCGCGAACCCTTCGCCGCCGGCGTGCGAACCGCCGGCGGGATGCACGCCGCCTCCCGGCTCCAGGGCCGGGAACTCCACCGCAGGCTCCGCACCGAGGAGCCGCCCACCCCGTTGCGCGAGACCAACGTCCAGCCCGCACGCCAACCACCAGAACAACGATGAGGACAGACTCATGAGTGATCGATCCGGGGGCATCGTCCCCGAGCAGGGCCAGTACGATCAGGCGGCGGAGGAGGCTGGGCCTGACCGTTCTCCGGGGAGGAC
>NZ_JBHZTC010000010.1:0-134685 GCF_042879195.1 Kocuria nitroreducens | reverse complement strand
CTGGCCCTCAGCGCCTGACCACCCCAAGAATCACGCGGGGACTGCGTTACACCACGCAAATGGACTTGACCGCGCTGACCTCACGCTGAGTCCGCAACGAGTCCGCGAAAAGTCCGCAGGACGCCTACCACAGGAAACGGTGGACGTACCAGAATCCGCGGAAACAAGCGGGACTTGGCGCCCCACTGCCACCGGCTATTACCCCGTCCCAGTTCATGAACTACCGCTGAGCTGCGTCGTCGGGCAGGCGACGGACAGCGCTACTGGGGGGCGTCCTCGCCGGCCCAGGCCTCCGCGTAGAACTGCGGGGAATGCGCGTCCAGCAACTCGGTGTAGGAATCCGGCTCCAGGGCCTGCGCTGAACCAGCCGGGACCTTCGAGGCGAAGGCGGACACGCCCAGCCCGGCCTCTCGATCCTTCAGGGTCAGGCCGGCTGCCTCCAGGATCGTGGCGTACATGTTCAGCTGGTCCACGCGGGGGCGCAGCCTGCTGTTCTTGTCCTCTCCCGGAACCCAGATCCGGTTGAAGATCGTGCGGTTGTCGTTGTCGTCCAGCTGCTCATGGAAAGCGTCGCCGGCGCTCATGTGCTTGAGGTGGTCGCCCATGATCACCACGGCAGTGTCGTCGAGGTAGCCCCTCTCCTGCATGTGGTCCACGAATCCTGCCACCTGGGTCATGGAGCAGGAAAACACGGAGGTGACCTCGTTCTGCGTGTCCACGTTGCAGTAGTCGAAGATGTGCACCGGTTCGTGCGTGTCCAGCGTCAGCAGGGAGAGGTTGAACGGCTGACCGGTCCTCTCCGCCTCGGCGTGCAGCTCGTCGATCTCGTCCTTGGCGTGGGCCATGAGTCGTCCGTCGCTCAGGCCCCAGTCGCTGCGGAAGTTCTTCTCCGGTTCGCCGGCCGCGCGCCAGTCGGAGAGGTCCTTCACCTCGGAGTAGCCGTGGCTGCTCAGGAAGGTGTCCTTCGCGGCGAAGGAGGCGTTGGCACCGCCCAGGAAGACGTTGTCGTAGCCGTGCTCGTCGAGGACATCGCCCAGGCAGGTGGCCCCTCCCAGGTAGGTCTCGACGTCACCGCCGAGCCCGTTCAGGGCGCCGCTGCCCGCGGCGGAGCCGATGCCCTTCAGCGGGACGCCGCACTGTGTCGAGGTGAGACCGGCCATGGTCCAGCCTCCACCCTTGTACTGCTCGAGATCGTCCACGCTCTGCCAGCCGTCCGAGGCCCTGGTGACCGCTGTCAGAGGAGCGAACGCGTCCTTCTCGAAGAGCTGGTCGTCCGCGAGGGTGGCCTCGCCGGACTCGAGGTAGATCAGCACGAGATTGCGCTTGTGCTCGTCGCTGGTGACGGTCGGCTCCATGTAGTAGTCGCCGAGGTCGTACGTGTACTTCGCCGCCCTGAGGTAGTCCCCCATGCCCACCGTGGTGGCGAAGGCCGTGGTGCCGCCGACGACCACGGCGGCCACCAGAACGGTGGAAACGGTGCGCAGCATCCACTGCGAGCGAGCAGGATGCATGTCGTCGCCGTTGCGGCGGCGCCGGCGGCGCCGGAACTCCTGCCACAGGGCGATCCCGACGGTGATGAGCAGGGGGACCACGCCGATCCCCAGGATGCCGATCCAGACGATGGCTCCGCCCCCGCCGTCCGTTTCCACGGAGACGATGTTCAGGAGCATCTGGCCCACCGAGATCTTGCCCCAGAAGGCGCGGATACCGGCGGCGGCGATGAGCAGCGCGAGCCCCGCCCAGATCAGGACGTAGACCGAGACGCGTCCCACGACGACGCCGGCCCCTCGGATCACGTGGAGAATCCGGCCAGACATGGCAATACCTCGCGTTCCAGACGCCCGGGCGTTCGCCGAACACCCTTGACATCCAACCCGTTCGCGGGCCCGTAGAGCCCAGTACCGTTACGCTACCCGTTCAACAGTAGTTCACCCGATAGTAACGAAGTGTTCGCCCGGCCTGGACGCCGCCGAGTCCGAGGCCGATCTTGCACGACGGGCATGCTTGCTGTAGAGGGCATCGGAGTCCGCAGAACACACGGAGGGATCGAAATCCGGCTCAGCACGGCCGGCGCCGGACATCCCGGACGCACCGGGGAGCCGGCGCTCTGCATCCCTCTGCCACCACCTGGACGCAGTGCATCGACCACCGCTGAGGTCCTCCCGCAGTGACGCCCGCACGAGTCCTCCCGGTGGACGACGGAGCCGCCCACCTCGCGAGGTGGGCGGCTCCGTCGTCGGGCCGGCTCAGTGGCGGCCGATGCCCGCCATGCCCTCGAGCCGGGCCACGCGGTCCGCGGTCGGCGGATGGGTGCGGAACAGGCTCGCCGCGCCGCCGCCCCGGAACGGGCTGGCGATCATCAGGTGCGAGGTGTTGACGAGCTTCTGGTCGGCGGGGTTCAGCGGGCGGGCGTTCGTGCCCCTCTCGATCTTGCGCAGGGCCGAGGCCAGCGCCAGCGGGTCCCCGGTGAGCTGCGCACCGTCCTCGTCCGCGTCGTACTCGCGCGTGCGGGAGACCGCGAGCTGGATGACGGTCGCGGCGAGCGGGGCCAGGAAGGCCAGGAGCAGCGCCACCAGTGGATTGCCGCGGTCGCCGCCCCGCCCGCCGAAGATGGCCGTGAACTGGAGGAACTGTGCGGCCGAGGTGATGATGCCGGCGACGGCCGCGGCGATGGAGGACGTGAGGATGTCCCGGTTGTAGACGTGCATCAGCTCGTGGCCGAGCACGCCCCGCAACTCGCGCTCGTCGAGCATCTGGAGGATGCCCTCGGTCACGCAGACCGCCGAGTTCTCCGGGTTGCGCCCGGTGGCGAAGGCGTTGGGGCTCATCGTCGGCGCGATGAACAGGCGGGGCATCGGCTGGCTCGCCCGCCGCGACAGCTCCCGCACGATCCGGTAGTACCCCGGTGCCTGCTGCTCCGTGACCGGGATGGCGCGCATGGAGCGCAGCGCGAGCTTGTCACTGTTCCAGTAGCTGTACGCCGTGGACGCCAGGCCGATCAGGGCGAAGACCCAGATGAAGACGCTGCTCCCCGTCCCGCTCGCCACGACCCACCCGATGGCCAGCAGCACGGCCCACAAGCCGCCGAGCAGCAGGACGGTCTTGAGCCCGTTGTTGTGCTTGTGCATCGCCGGTGTGGCTCCTTCATCGGGGAGGTGGGTCTTCCGCTGAGCACAACTCCGGAGGCGGCGCCGGTCTTCCCGGGGCGGGTGACGTCCAGGGACCTCCCAGCAGGCTCCGGGTGTCCTGTGGTCCGTCCCCGGGTGGACGGTCCGTGGTCACCCGCCGGGCGTCGGCCCGGTGGGATCGGACGGGCCGGCGGCACCGGCCTCACCGGGCGCCACGGGAGGGAGCTCGGACGCCGGTGTGGCCGTCGCCGGGACGTCTCCTGCCGGGCCGCTGGGAGCAGAGGGACCGGATACCGGTGGCTCCTCCACGGGAGCGGGAGCCTCGCCGGCCGGAGTGCCGTCGACGGGGGTCACGTCGGCCGGGACCTCGGGCGCAGGCGTCTCGGCAGCCGGAGGCTGCTCGACGGGGGTGTCCCCGGCCGAGGTGCCCTCGTCGCCCGCCGGCGGTGACGCCGGAGTGCTGCCCCCGCCACCGGTTGCCGGCTCGCCGCCGGTGGTGCCGCTGCCCGAGGACTGTGCACCCGAGGACTGTGCACCCGGCGACTCAGTGCGCGACGCCGCCGGCCGAGACGCACGTGCGTCGTCCTGGGAGCTCCCCGGCGTGCGGGGTTCCGTCTCGGTGCGACGGCCGGTCGCGGCGCCGGCGTCGGCGCCGGCCGCCCGTGAGCCGGCGGACGTCCCGTCCGCCGTGGCGGCGGTGATCACCCCACCGCTCGCGTCCGCGGTCCGAGCCTCGGCCGCGGCTTCGGTCAGGGGACCGGGGGACGGTTCGGAGGTCGGCAGGGACAGCACCGCACCCACAGCACCGGGCACCGTGGCGCCGGGTCCGGTGCCACGGACCGTCGTTGCCGTTTCGTCGTCGCCCCCGGACGAGGCGGACGGCGCCGTCGCACCGGAGCCGCCGATGCGTTCCGCGGCCTGTGTCGTCCGGTCGCCGAGTCCGCCGGAGCCCGTCACGGCGACCCCGGCCAGCGCCGCGGCGGCCGCCAGGGCGCCGGCGCCGAGCAGCACCTTCCGGCCCCGACGGGAGACGTGGACGGCGGCGAGTGCCCCGCCGGCCACGTCGGTGCCCGGAGCCGCGCCGAGCCGCCCGGCGCTCATCCGTCCTGCGGTCCGGACCAGCTCCACGAGCTCGTCGGTCCGGGCGTCCCACAGCGGCACGCCGGCGAGCACGGGCAGCAGCCAGCCGCGCAGTCCTGCTTCGGTGTCCTGGAGATACAGGTGGTCGGCGGTGCAGCGAGGGCATTCGTCGAGGTGGGACTGCACGGTCTGCGTCCGCTCGGCGGACAGGCCGCCGTCGGCGAAGGCGCCGAGGTCGGCCGCGCAGTCCGCGCACCTGGGAAGGGTCGGAAGATCCTGCCTGGCCTGGCGGTAGGCGGCCCGGAGCCGCGCGCGCGCCTCGAGGTGCAGCGCGGTGGTGGCGGCCGGGCTCAGCCCGAGCACCGCGGCGGTGCGCTCGACCCCGAGGGCTTCGATCTCGAAGTACCACAGCACGGCCTGCCAGGCCGCGGGGAGGCCGAGATAGATGCCGGTGACCGTGTCGGCCGCGACGTCCCGTTCCACGCCGGCCCGGCCGACGACGGCGACCAGGCGTGCCCGAAGGAAGACCCCCGGACCGCTCGCGTCCCCGCCCTCGTCGCCGGTCTCCGCGAGGACCTGGTCGAAGGCCGTGCCCGCCAGCTGCTCGGCGTCCTGGCGGCTCGGCGTGTGGAGCCGGGCCACGACCACGGCGGTGTGCCAGTGCCGGTCCCGCAGGTCCGTGAAGGCGTCGGGGCGCTGCGCCCGCACCGCCGCGAGCAGCTCCTCGTCGGTGCGCGGTGTGCGCCCCTGGGCGAGCGCCTCGGTCGTGCGCGTCATGGAATCTCCGTCGGTCTCGGGAACACTCGGCCACCTTGCGGTGCGGATGACCCGGGAGCGGTGCCGCGGGCCGGCTGACCCCTGCGACGACGATGACGGCGCGCGCGCCGACGGCGTGCGGCTTCTCGGACTGTGGACCCCCCGGTCCCCCGACCCCATGGTAGAGGGCCCCGGCGGAGGCCGGCACGCCCCCCGCGTCACCAGCCGTTCCCGTTCGTAACACAGTGCTGCCGTGAGGCGCCGGCGGAGACCTGCGCTCAGCGGTGGTGCCGGTCCTCTCGCGAGTGGTCGCTGCCGCCGGAGCGACCGGGCGCGCCGTCCCGCCCCTTCTGGCGATCGGGTTCCGATCGATTGGTGTCCTTCCAGGACCTGGACTGGTCGCTGCCCCGGTCCCCCCTGCTGGATCGCTGCGCGGACTCGGTGTGCCCCGCACCGGAGGCGGTGTCCTTCCAGGACTCGGAATGGTGCCTGCCCCGGCCCTCCTTGCGGTCCCGCTGCGCGGTCTCGGTGCGCCCCGCACGAGGGGCTCCGGCCCCCTGGTGCGCGTGCTGGTGTCCGGCGCCGTGCCCGGTGCCGGTGCTCGCGGGGTCGCTCGTCCGCGCCGGGGGCACCGGCGCCTTGAGCGGCGCGGGGGTGGCCTCCGTGCTCGGCAGAGAACCCCCCACCGACGAGATGGGCGGCGGTGTGGGCGCCGCCTGCGCCGGCGAGGGAGCGCTCGGGGAAGCGTCCGCCTGCCGCGCCGGGGACGGGCTCGTCGACGAGCCCCCGGACGACGTGTCCCGCGCAGCTCCACCCGTCGACGCGGCGCCGGGCGTGCCCGGCTCCGCGGCCCGGGCCCCGCCCGGCACGGACGTCGGCCGCTCCGCGCCCGCGTCCGGCCGGGTGACCCCGTCGCCCCCGGACGGATCCGATGCGCCCGCGGAGGCGCCGCCTGCATCGGCCGCCGCAGCACCCGCGTCGTCGCCGTCGCGGTCGGCGTCGGCCACGAGCGCCGCGGTCTCCGGCGCCGCACCGCCCTGGGGGGCTCCGGCCGGGGCGTCGGCCGGGTCCAGCCCGGCAGCGACCTCGTCCGACCGGGACGAGCTCCGGTCGCGCCCGGACGCGGAGGCCCCGGCACCGGACGCGCCGCCGTCCTCCTGCTCCGCTCCGGCCGCCGGATCGTCCGCGCGCGGGGCCTCCAGGTCCTCGGCGGTGCGCGGCGCCTGCTCGGCGGCGAGGCTGTCGGCGGCCGGGATCGGGTCGTCCCCGCCGGACACGCCCACCGCGGCCACCGCCACGGCAGTGGCCAGGGCACCGGCACCCAGGAGGACCTTCGCCCTGCGGCCCGACCACGGGGAGGTTCCTGCGGCACCGTCCGGACGGGCACCGGAGGCACCCGCTCCGGCACCGACCGCGGAGGCACCAGCTCCGGCACCGACCGCGGCGGCCCCGGCAGCGGCGCCCGCACCGGCCGCGGCGGTGCGGGTGCCGGCAGCTGCTCCAGCGGGCGCGCCGGCAGCGGCGATGAGATTGGTCAGCTCGAGGGACTCGGTGCCCCACAGCGGCAGGCCGGCCAGCACGGGGAGAGTCCAGGTGCGCAGGCCCGTCCCGATGTCCTGGCGGCTCAGGTACTCGGCGGTGCAGCGTGCGCACCCGTCCAGGTGCGTCTTGACGTCCCGCCGGCTCCGCTGCCCGCGGGTGCCGCGGACGAAGTGGGGCAGCTCGCCGGAGAACTCCGCGCAGTCCGGTCCCCCCGCCCGGTCCCCCGCCGCTTGGCCGTAGAGCCCCCGGAGCCCCCGGACCATGTCGCGGTGCAGACCGGCGGCCGCGACCGCGCCGAGCCCCAGCGCCGCCGCGACCCGGCGGGCGCTGTGACCCAGCACCTCGGTGCGCCACAGGAAGGCCTGCCACTCGGCGGGAAGGCCGCTGAAGACGCGGACGAGGGACGTGGGATCCGCGGGATCGTCCGGCAGCGCGACCGGCCGCGTGCCGCCGTCGGCCTCCCGCCCGACCATCCACACGACGAAGGCGCCGAGGAAGGCACGCGGCCCACCGCCCTCGCCGACGATCTGCTCGATCCGCCCGAGAGCCGCGGCGGCGATACGCTCCGCCTCCTCCGCGCTGCCGGTCCGCGACCGCGCCACGGCGAGGGCCGTGCCGTGGTACCGCTCCCGCAGCACCCCGAAGGCGTCGGCGTCCCCGGCGTGGGCGGCGTCGAGGAGGACATCGTCGCGGAGGGCCTCCGACTCGCCGGCGGGGCCGTTCGGGCGGGCGTGGGCAGGACGCGTCATGTCTGTCTCCGTGGTGGTCGCGGTCGTTCGGGAAGGAAGTGCTTCGGGAACGTCCCGTCCGCACCGCGGGCGCGCACGCCACGACGACGGTGCCGGACCCCCATCCCCCGCGCACATCGTAAGCGCAGGTCAGAGGCGGGTGAAAGCCGGTGACCGCCGGTGCGACCAGAACGGTCACGAGGCGGTGACCATGGCAAACGCAGCGAGGGCGGAACTGCCCCGCTATTGTGAGTTCATCGTGATAACGCTACGGTGGAGGGATGCAGACAACGGAACGCCCCGCACCGGACACCGCCCGGGCCGCCGCGTGGTCGGACCTGCTGCGCTCCCACGGCCGCCGCGTCACCAAGCAGCGGCTGGCCGTCCTCGACACGGTGGACCGCCGCCCGCACTCCACCGCCGACGAGGTCCTCGCGGACGTCCGCACGGTGCTGCCGGCGATCACGCTCCAGTCCGTCTACGTCGTCCTCTCCGACCTCACGGCCGTCGGCATGCTCCGCAAGTTCGAGCCGCCCGCGTCGCCGGCCCTGTACGAGACCCGCACGGGGGACAACCACCACCACGCGTACTGCGTGCGCTGCGGTACGGTCGCCGACGTCGACTGCGCCGTCGGACACACCCCGTGCCTCACGCCCTCCGAGCACCACGGCATGCAGCTGCTCACGGCCGACGTCGTCTACCAGGGGATCTGCGCCGACTGCCTCGCGGCCGGACCGGTTGCCGAGCAGGCCTCTTCCCCCGCGGACTGACCGGCCCGCCCGGTCTCAGCTTCCGGCCGGACCCTGTCCTGACTCCCCCTCCGAGGACGCCGCCTGTCCCGGTTCCTTCTCCACGAGGGCCAGGAGGTCCCGGAGCTGGTCGGCGGTCAGCGTGGCCACCGGAGGGTGCGCGTTGATGCTGACCTTCTGCGCGCCGGCGTCGAGGGCGAAGCGCAGCGCCTGGCGAGCCGGTGCGGAGCGGACCTCCAGGGTGGTGTCCAGCACGGCGATCTCGGGCGCGGACGTGAACAGCATGAGAGTGTCCGGCACGGTGCCCTCCTCCCGCGGCTTCGCGTAGACGGGCACGGCCTGCCCGTCCTGCACGCGCGCGCCGAGCAGCAGCACCGCGTCCGGAGCCAGGAGCCCGGCGAGCAGCTGCGACATGTTGTTCTCGAGCATCGCCGTCTTCACGGCGTCGTTGTGCGGCGCCCGCATCGCCCACTCGACCTGGGGCCGGCTGATCCGGCAGCCCCGGCGTGCCGGGTCGATGACCAGGTGGTCGTGCTGCGGGTCGTCCGCGAGCATCCTCAGGACCTTCACGGTGGACTCGCGCAGCAGCACGGGCCTGCCGCCGTCCGGGTGGTGGCGGTCGAACATGGCCTGGGCCTCCGCCGCCGAGGTGTACGCGGCGAGCGACCGCGTGCCGTCGGGCTCCCCCAGGGTCTGCACGCGCAGGGTGGACTCCGGCCCCACGGCCTCCCCGCTCGGACCCTCCACGAGGTCGCTCGCCGTGACGTCCAGCAGCAGGGAGCCGGCCATGCACTGGCGGACGACCTCGATCATCGCCTGGTTGTCCGGGGCGCTCACGAACCGGTCGACGGCCGCCCGCACCAGGGGGTGGACGACCCCTTCGGGGTCGTCCTGCTGCTCGGCGCCCGGGTCGAGGACGGGCAGCTCGAGGCCGTCCCGCTGGGCGAGCTCGGCGGCCCAGGCGGGGATCCGGGCGCGGGTGCGGGGGAAGCGCTCGAGGTGCACCAGGACGTCCTGGGCCGTGAACGGCCCCTCGGTCCCCCACGGGCGCGGTTCGCCGTCGAGGTCGTACGTCCCGCCGATCCGGTGGGTCGGCTCGGGCCAGCCCTCGGCGAGGATCACGACCGTGGCGGTGAACCACGTCCCGCGCCCCGGGACGTGGACGTTCTCCCGCAGCTGCTCGACGGCGGGGATGACGGCGCTGTCCTCCTTGATGGGCCCCGCGGTGCCGGGCACCACCTCCTGGCCCCGCTGCTCGCGCACGCGCAGGTGCACGCGCCCGCCCTGAACCTTGAGGTCCACGACCATCCGGTCCCACCCCCGCTCCGTGCGCAGCACGGAGAGCACCCACGAGCCAATCGTGTTCAGCAGCTCCTGCCGGGCCGGTCCGGGGGTCGGGGTGACGGGGGTCTCGCTCATGCGGTGGCTCGTTCCCGGCCCGCGAGGGGCCTGCTCGGATGGTGGTGGTCACGGGACGGGCGCGGGGCCGGACGCGGCGTCTCCGGTCCCCGGAGGTCTCGTCCCCACCCTACCCATGCGGTCCCCGGACACGGCGGGGAGCGGCCGCCCCGCTCCCCGCCGGCGCCCAGGCCGACGCCCGCCGTGACGCTCCCGCACCCGCGAGGGTTGCTAGCCTGGACGCATGACGAAAACGCTGCAGGACCTGATCGACGAGTCGATCTTCATCTCCACCGAGTACCAGGCCAGGCTGGCCGAGCTGACCCAGGGCGCCGGGTGGGACGTCGACTTCTCCGCGCCGGCGTTCACCCTGCAGACCGAGCCCCCCGTGACCCTCACCCCTTACCTGCTGGGCACCGAGTCCACCTCCCGCGGGTCCTGGATCTGGTCCTGGCAGGAGCTGGGCCACTTCCCGGCCGAGGTGGTCTCCGCCGCGGTCCAGGCTCGCGGGGCCGGGGAGCGGCTGGGCGTGGAGGAGCTGTCCACCGACGAGCTGCCCGTGGCGGAGGGCCTGGCCCGCCGGCTGACCCTGGCGGCCAAGGCGGTGACGGGCGTGTACGCGCACTACCCCGCGGGAGCGGGCGGCGGCGTCACCGCGTGGCTGCTGCTGGACGGGCCCGAGTTCGAGCTGCCCGAGCTCACCGTGGAGCGGATGATGCGGGTCATCGCCGAAGCGCTGACCACGGACACGGCGGTGGACCACAACCTCGCCGTGGACTCCTACGCCAAGCTGCGCGGCGCCCACATCGAGTGGGACACCGAGGCCACGTGCGTGGTAACCGTGCGGGACGGCGCGCAGCGCTTCTGGTTCGACGACCACCAGATCTCCGGCGTCGAGCCCGCCGAGCCGGCCGTGGGTCCCGAGATCCTGGAGGACCTGGTGGCCGACGCCCGGGACCGCGCCGCCACCCTGCGCGCGGACCGCGCCGCCGCCGAGGCCACGGCCGCCCGGCAGGAGGCCGAGCCGCGGCGCGCCGCGGCTCCCGCTGAGACCCCGGTGCCCGAGGAGGCCCCGCAGGAGCAGCCCGAGCCGATCGAGGTGCCCGACTTCGTCGAGACGGAGCACGCGCGGACGCAGCCGGAGCCGGTCGAGGAGCCCCGTCAGGCCGAGGAGCCGGCCGCCGCGCACGCCGGCGCCTCCGAGGCCGACCTCCCGTTCGACCAGGAGCCCTCGGACCGGGACGTGCGTCCGGGCCGCGTGAGCACCACGGTGGTGCCCGGCCCCGAGCCCGTCCGGCCGGCCCCCGAGGAGGCGCCCGAGCCCGCCGCCGCGCAGTACCGGGAGCCCGTCGCGGCGCCGGAGACCGATCGCGAGGTCGAGCACGAGGTCGTGGCGGGCCCCGGTGTCCCGGGCGGCGCCGGGACGGAGCCCGTGGTGGAGGGCGAGGAGACCGCCGAGGAGGAGCAGGGCGAGCGGAAGAAGGGCTTCTTCAGCCGATTCTTCGGCCTCTGATCCCCGGCGGTACTCTCGAGCGTGACCGCATACAACACCGCACCCGGCCCGGATCCCGACGAGCAGTCGAGGACCCGGGCCGGTCTGCTGGCCGGCTTCGGGGCCTACGGCATCTGGGGCCTGCTGCCCCTCTACTTCGTCGTCCTGGACCCGGCCGGCCCCCTGGAGATCGTGGCGCTGCGCGTGCTCTTCTCCTTGGTGTTCTGCCTGGCGCTGCTGGCCCTCACACGGCAGCTGGGCGCGCTGGGCCGGGTGCTGCACTCCCCCCGCACCCTCGCGGCGCTCGCTCTCGCGGGCCTGCTCATCGCGATCAACTGGTTCCTCTACGTGCTCGCGACGACCACGGGGCACACCATCGAGGCCTCCCTGGGGTACTTCATCAACCCCATCGTGGCCATCCTGCTCGGCGTGGTCGTGCTGCGGGAGCGGATGCGCCGGCTGCAGTGGGCGGCCGTCGGGGTGGGGTTCGTCGCCGTCGTGGTGATGGCCGTCTTCTACGGCAGCGTGCCCTGGCTCTCCCTCGGCCTCGCCTTCTCCTTCGGCCTCTACGGGCTGGTCAAGAACCGGGTGGGCAGCTCCTTTCCCGCCATCGTGACCCTGACCGTGGAGACGATGGCACTGACGCCCGTGGCCGCGGTGGTCGTGGCGGTGCTGTCCGCGGACGGTGCGCTGACCATCGGCACGGAGGGCACGGGCCACACCGTGCTGCTGCTGGCCGCCGGGGTGATCACGGCCGTGCCGCTGATCCTCTTCGGCGCCGCGGCCAGCCGGCTGCCGCTGAGCACCGTGGGGATGATCCAGTACCTGACGCCCATCATGCAGTTCCTGCTGGCCGTGCTCGTGCTCGGCGAGCAGATGCCGGTGGTGCGCTGGGTGAGCTTCGGCTTCGTGTGGCTGGCGGTGCTGATGCTCGTGCTGGACGCGCTGCGCGCCCCGAGGGTCCGCCGCGCCTGAGCCCCGTGCACCTGTCCGGGGCCGGGGTCCGGTCCGGGGCCGGGGTCCGGTACCCAGTGGTCCGGCGACCGGCCCCGGCCGCCGGACCACTGGGGCATCCCCGCCGGGGACCCGGCCGAGGCGCAGGAGGCCCCCGGCGCCGTGCGGCGCCGGGGGCCTCCTGCTGTCCCGGGGCGGGACGCGGCCCGGCTCAGGTGGTGCGGGCGTAGTCGTCGCTGCCGAAGCCCTGGTCGTTCTCCTCCACCTCCGGCGTGCGCCGGAGGTGGAGGACGGCGGCGATGAAGCCGCCCCACACCGTGCACACGGCGACGATGAGCATGATGATGGCGGAAGTGGTCATCGGGGGTCCTCCTGGGATCCGGTGGTGCTGGACGTGGCGCCGGAGCTCCAGGGCGCCCGGCCGGTCTCCTCGACGGGGACCTCCGCGTGCCGGCCCGCGGAACCGGCCGTGCCCTCGGCGAGGGAGCGGTAGGAGAAGTCCTGGTCGAGGGCCGGGGTGCGCAGGGCGGTGTCCGACCAGCGCGAGAGCGGCTGGCCGCCCTGCAGCCGGCGCCGGTCCACGGAGGCGTCGACGATGGCCGGTGACGGGCTGAGGTCCGAGGCCGCCGACCCCGCCGGCCACGGCAGCCGGGAGAGCAGCAGCGCGACGACGACGAGCGCGAGGGCCGTGCCCCAGCCGAACGTGTTGACGTACCACGCGGGCATCTCGCCGTAGCCGTCCGCCATGGTGGTGGTGAGCGTGTTGATGAGGATGTAGCCGAGCATGATCGGGGTGATCCCGCCGACCACGACCATCCAGGTGCGGCCCAGCTTGACGGAGGACACCGAGTTCAGGTGGTCCCGCAGGGTGGGCAGCGCGGAGAAGCCGGCCGTGAGCAGCATGATGGACACCAGCGCCGCGGCGACGATGCCGAACTGGTTGACGAAGTTGTCCGTGACGTCCAGCAGGTTCAGCCCCGTGGTGGTGGTGAACAGGGCCAGGGAGATCAGCGCCATGGGCACCACGACGGCCACCACGGCGGTGCGCCGGCGCAGCCCGAGCTTGTCCTGGGCGGCCGCCACGACGACCTCGACGATCGACACGAGCGACGTGAAGCCCGCAAAGGTGAGGGTCGCGAAGAAGAGCACGCCGATGAGCGTGCCGAGCGGCGCCTGGGAGATGATCGTCGGGAACGCGATGAACGCCAGGCCGATGCCCGAGGTGGCGACCTCGTCCACGCCCACCCCGGAGACCCCGGCCATGAAGCCCAGCGCCGCGAAGACGCCGATGCCGGCGAGGATCTCGAAGCTGGAGTTGCCGAAGCCGACCACGAGCCCCGAGCCGGTGAGGTCGGTCTTGGGCTTGAGGTAGGACGAGTAGGTGATCATGATGCCGAAGCCGACCGAGAGCGAGAAGAAGATCTGGCCGTAGGCGGCGACCCAGACGGCGCTGTCCGTGAGCGCCGCCCAGTCGGGCGTGAAGAAGGCGTTGAGACCGTCGGTCGCGCCCGGCAGCGTCAGGGCGATGACCACGATGGTGACGAACATCAGCACCAGCAGCGGGATCAGCACGAGGTTCACCCGGCCGATGCCCTTCTGCACGCCCAGCAGCAGCACCACGAGCAGCGCGATCCAGGCGAACGCCGTGACGGCCAGCACGTTGGGGACGAAGTCGAGGCCCACGCCCACCTCCTCGGAGGTCTGCGCGACGTCCGAGAGGAAGAACGTGCCGGGGTCGTCCCCCCAGGCCTTGCCGAACGAGAAGTAGGTGTACAGCATCGCCCAGCCGAGGATGACGGCGTAGTAGACGGCGATCACGAAGCTGATGCCCATCTGCCACCAGCCGATCCACTCCGTCTTGGGGTGCAGGCGGCGGTAGGCCAGCGGCGCCGAGGCGCGGAAGCGGTGGCCGATGCCGTACTCGAGCAGCAGCAGCGGCAGACCGGCCGTGAGCAGCGCGACGAGGTACGGGATCAGGAACGCCCCGCCCCCGTTCTCGTAGGCGATGTAGGGGAAGCGCCAGATGTTGCCGAGGCCGACGGCGGAGCCGATCGCGGCCAGGATGAAGACGGTGCGGCTGGAGAACGCCTCGCGGGGCGCGGCGGCACGGCCGGGTGGGGACTGTGGGGTCATGGTCGTCCTCGGGTGCGGGAAGTGGTCTGGGGACGGCTTCAGGCTAGCCCGTGGGACCGCCGGGACCACACCGGGCGTCGACGGCCCGGGACCACGTCGCGGGGCCGGCTCAGGCCTCGCGGTGGACGACGGCGTGCGCGAACGCCACGAGCGCGCGCTTGGCCACCGTGTCCGGCAGGGGCTCGAGCGACGCGATGGCCTCGTCGGCCCACTGCCGGGCGATCCGCCACGCCTCCTCGGTGGCCCGGTGCCCCGAGAGCGCGGCCACGGCCCGGGCCAGGGCCTCGTCCGAGGTGAGGTCGGAGTCCAGGTGCTCGAGGGCGCGCACCGCCTCGGCGTCGCCCTCCCCCGCCATCCGGCGCAGGATGAGCACCGGCAGGGTGGGCACCCCCTCGCGGAGGTCGGTGCCGGGCGACTTCCCGGAGACCTCGTCCTCGCCGGTCACGTCGATCACGTCGTCGGCGAGCTGGAAGGCGATGCCGACCTTCTCCCCGTACTCGACCATGACGTCCACGACGTCCTGCTCGGCCCCGGCCAGGACCGCGCCGAAGTGCCCGCACGCCGCGATGAGGGAGCCGGTCTTGCCGGAGAGGACGTCCAGGTAGTGCTCCAGCGGGTCCTGCCCGTCGCGCGGACCGACCGTCTCGTGCAGCTGGCCGAGCACGAGCCGCTCGAACGTGTCCGCCTGGATCTTGAGGGCGCGCTGGCCGAGCTCGGAGACCATCGACGAGGCGCGGGCGAAGATCAGGTCGCCGGTGAGGATGGCCACCGAGTTGCCCCACACGGTCTGAGCGGTCGCGACGCCGCGGCGCAGGGGCGCGGAGTCCATGACGTCGTCGTGGTAGAGGGTCGCCAGGTGCGTGAGCTCGACGACGGCCGCGGACTCGAGGACGGCGTCGTTGATGCCGCCCCCGATCTCCCCGGCCAGCACGGTCAGCAGGGGCCGCACGCGCTTGCCGCCGGCCTGGAGCAGATGGCGGGAGGTGACGTCGGCCAGGTGGTCGGCGCTGCGCACCGCCTCGTCCAGCCGTTCCTCGATCCGGGCGAGCGAGCCCAGCACGACCGGGCCCAGCCGGTCGTCGGACGCGATGAGGTCGAAGCCGGCGGGCAGCTTCACCTGATCGCTGCCGATCCCCGTGACGGGGCCGTCGGCGCTCGAGGAGCAGGATTCAGTCACGGTCCACCACTCTAGCGAGTTTTCGGGGGGCGGGTGTTGCCGGTCGCGGGCGTCAGGGCGTCCAGGAGCGAGACCACGCGGTCCTCCCACGTGGCGGCGGGACGGTCGGAGAGCTCCGTCATGACCCGGACCACGAAGCGCATCAGCGCGGGCACGGCCATGCCGGTGCGCACGGCGGCCTTCATCACGGCAGGGCTGCCGATGAGCTGGGCGAGGACCCGGCCCTGCGTGAAGTGGGCGCCCCACTCCTGGCGGACCCGGTCGGGATAGCCGGCGAGCACGAGCTCCCGCTGGGCCGGGCCGTTGGCGGCCGCGGCCGCCACGACGTGCTCGGCGGCGTAACGGGCGGACTCCATCGCGTTGGAGATGCCCTCCCCGTTGAACGGGGAGACCAGGCCCGCGGCGTCGCCCAGCAGCAGCATCCCCGGGACGTGGTGCGGCGTGCGGTTGAAGGCCATCGGCAGGGCCGCGCCGAGCACACGGCCGCGGCGGTGCTCCTCGTCGAACGTCCACTCGGCGGGCATGGACGCGGTCCAGTCGGCGAGCACCTTCCGGTAGTCCAGGGCCCCGAACGCCGGGGAGGTGTCCAGGATCCCGAGCCCCACGTTGGCGGTGCCGTCCCCGACGCCGAAGACCCACCCGTATCCCGGCAGCAGCGCCCGCTGCGGGTCGGTGCCGTCCGTGAGCTCGAGCCAGCCCTCCATCCAGTCCAGGTCCGCGCGCGGGGACTCGAAATAGGCGCGCACCGCCACCCCCATCGGCCGGTCGTCCCGCTTGTGCAGCCCGGCGGACACCGCGGTGCGGGACGAGTTGCCGTCGGCGGCGAGCACGACGTCGGCGCGGTGCTCCTCGGTCTCGCCGGTGCGCCGCCCGGCGGCGTCGAGGACGTTGGCGCGGGCGCCGACGACCCGGCCGGAGCCGTCGCGCAGCACCCTGGTCACGGCCCGGCGCTCGAGCACCCGGGCGCCGGCGGCGCGGGCGTGCCCGGCCAGGTGCTCGTCGAAGCCCATCCGGGTGCGGACGAGGCCGTAGGGCGGGAAGTCGCTGAGCTCGGGCCACGGCACCTCGACGCTGCGCTCGCGAGCCACGAGCCGCAGCCCCCGGTTGCGGGCGTAGCCGAGCTCCGGTCCGTGCGGCAGGCCCATGAGCCGCATCTCGCGCACGGCGCGCGGGGTCAGCCCGTCGCCGCAGACCTTTTCCCGCGGGAACGCGGTCTTCTCCAGGACGGTGACGTCGATCCCGTGCGCGGCGAGCCAGTACCCGGCCGTGGCGCCGGCCGGCCCGCCGCCGAGGACGAGGGCCCTCATCGGGCGAGGGCGTCCGCGGCGGGTTTGACGGCCCGGTGCACGGCCACGATGCCCCCCGTGAGATTGCGGTACTGGACGCCGGTCCAGCCGGCCGCGAGGATCTCGGCGGCGAGGTCCTCCTGGTCCGGCCACGCCGCGATGGACTCGGCGAGGTACTGGTAGGCCTCCGGGTTGGACGCCGCGCGCGCGGCGATCCCGGGCAGCGCCTTGATGAGGTACTCCGTGTAGACGGTGCGCAGCGGGGCCGCCGTGGGGGTCGAGAACTCGCAGATCACGAGCCGCCCGCCCGGGCGGGCGACCCGCAGCATCTCGGCGAGCGCGCGGCGGTAGTCCTGGATGTTGCGCAGCCCGAAGGAGATGGTCACGGCGTCGAAGGACGCGTCCGCGAACGGCAGCCGCGTGGCGTCGGCCTGGACGAACTTGATATCGGGGCGGCGGGCGCGGCCCACCTCGAGCATCCCGAGCGAGAGGTCCGCGGCCACGACGTCGACGCCCGCGTCGGCGTACGGCTCGGACGACGTCCCGGTCCCGGCGGCGAGGTCGAGGACCTTCTCCCCCGGAGCGGCGCCGACGGCCTCGGCGACGACCCTGCGCCAGCCGCGGGTCCGCCCCAGCGAGAGGATGTCGTTGACGAGGTCGTAGCGGGGCGCCACGTCGTCGAACATGGCGGAGACTTCGTGCGGCTGCTTGGACAGGTCTGCTCGGTTCACCCGGTCATTGTCGCACCTCGCCCCGACGCCGCCGCCCGGGCCCTCCCGGCCGACCGCGCCCGCGGCAGCGGGACCCGGGGCTGTCCGGCGGGCGGCTTAGACTGGTGGGCGATGTCTCCCACCGCCCCCGCAGCCGAGCCCGCAGCCGTCCCGCCGGTTCCCGTGCTGCACGCCCTCACGGTGCCGCTGTCCGCGCTGGGCGCGGATTCCGCGGCCGTCCCGGACCTGCGGGAGCTGCTGGTCGGGCCGGACCTGCTCACCTGGACGGTGGACGGGCGCGGTCTCGTGGCCTGGGGGCGGGCCGCGGAGCACACGGTGCGCGGCGCGGACCGGTTCACGGCCGCCCGCGTGTGGTGGGACGACCTGGCCGCCGCCGCCGACGTCGAGGACCGTGTGGGGGTGCCCGGGACCGGGCTCGCGGCCTTCGGCGCCTTCACCTTCGCGACCGGCTCCGCCGTGGACTCCGGGCTTGTCGTCCCGGAGCTGCTCGTGGGCCGCCGGGACGACGTCGCATGGGCGAGTCTCGTGGTGGCCGTGGCCCCCGGGACCCCCTTCGTGCTCAGCACCGACGACGTCGCGGCCGCCTGGCTGCGCCGGGTCGGCTCCGCCCCCGGACGCGCGCCCGCCGCGAGCGGGCCGCCCGCGACGCCGGCCGTGGTCCGGCTGTCCTCCGGCACGCTGGGCGAGCACGAGTGGACGGAGGCGGTGCGCGACGGCGTGGAGCGCATCCGCGCCGGCGGGATGGAGAAGCTGGTGCTGGCCCGGGACGTCGTGGCGCGCACGGACGTCCCGCTGGACGCCGTGTCCGTGGTCCGGGACCTCGCCCGGCGCTACGAGCAGTGCTGGACGTACTGCGTGGGCTTCGGCGGGGACCGCGCGGGCCGGCTGATGGGGGCCACCCCCGAGATGCTGGTGCGGGTCCTCGACGGCGTCGCCCACGCCCGCGTGCTCGCGGGCACCCTGGACCGGGACGCCGCGCCCCCGGACGAGGACCCGCACCAGTACGCCGCGCGGGTGCTCGGCGAGTCCGAGAAGCAGCAGCACGAGCACGGGTTCGCGATCGACTCCCTCGAGGCGTCCCTGGCCCCCTACACCGACGCCGTCACGACCTCCCCCGAGCCGTTCATCCTCGAACTGCCCAACGTGTGGCACCTCGCGTCCGACGTCACCGCCGCGCTGCGCCCGGGCCCGGCCGGGGACCCCCCGTCCTCCCTCGAGCTCGCCGAGGCCCTGCACCCCACCGCCGCGGTGTGCGGGACGCCCACGGCCGTGGCCGCCGCCACGATCCCGGAGCTGGAGCAGATGGACCGGGGACTGTACGCGGGCCCCGTCGGCTGGCTCGACGCGGCCGGCAACGGGGACTGGGGCATCGCCCTGCGCGGGGCGGTGCAGGAGGACGAGCGCACGGTGCGGCTCTACGCCGGGTGCGGCATCGTGGCCGCCTCCGACCCCGAGGCCGAGCTGGCCGAGACCTGGGCGAAGCTGCGGCCCATGCTCCAGGCCCTGGGGCAGCGGGCCGCCGGGGTGCCGGAGCGCCTCGTGCCCACCCCGGGACTGTCCGCCGGCTGAGCCCGGCGCGGGGATCGCCCCGTATCCTGGTCCCCGAACGCGGTCGGGGTCACCTCCCCGCAGAGCCGGCTCCCTGCCCGGCCCGACCGCGCCGACGCCCGCTGCTCCCACCGGAGGAACCTGTCATGCCCCGTCCGACGACCCGCCCGTCCCGCGCGCACGCCCTGGCGGCGCTGTCCGCGACCGCCGCCCTGGCCCTGACCGCCTGCACGTCCGAGAGCCCCTCCCGGGACGCCGCGGACGGCGGCGGGGAGGCCGCGGGGGCCACCGCGGCCTCGGCCGTGGCCCTCGTGGAGTCCGGGTTCCTCACCGTGTGCTCGGAGTCCAACTACCCGCCGTTCGAGATGGAGGAGGGCGGCGAGATGGTCGGCCTCGACATGGACCTCGGCCGGGAGATCGCGGAGGACCTCGGCGTGGAGATGAAGAACGTCACGCTGGCCTTCGAGTCGATCCAGTCCGGCGCGGCCCTCGAGACCGACCAGTGCGACGTCGCGATCTCCGCCCTGTCCATCACCGAGGAGCGGCAGACCGTGATGGACTTCTCCGACCCGTACTACGACAACGAGGTCGGCCTCGTGACCGACGGCGACGACGGGGTCGGCTCGATCGACGCCGCCCGCGAGGAGCAGGTGCGGGTAGGGGTCATGCAGGGCACGGTCGGCGAGACCCAGGCCCGGGAGCTCGGCCTCGACACCGTCCAGTTCGAGGACGCCACCACCCTGTTCGCCGGGCTCAGCACCGGCGGCGTGGACGCGGTGCTCGACGACGTCACCGCGATCGCCCAGCACGCCCAGGACGACCCGGACTTCGTGGTCCAGGAGACCGCGGACCTCGACGACCAGCTCGGCGTGGCCGTGGCGCAGCGCGACGCGGCGATGCTCGGTGCGGTCGACGCCACCCTGGACCGCATCGAGGAGGACGGCACGCTCGAGCAGATCGTCGAGACGTGGATCCCCGTCCAGGAGAACTGACCCGGGGGCCGGCGCCCCGCACCCGGGACGCCGGCCCTGCCACCGTCCTCTGCCCGTACCACCCAGAACGGACCCTTCCATGGCCATGACCATGCACCAGAGAGCACGCCTCTCCCGCGGCGCCCAGTACGCCGTCCTGATCCTCGTCGCCCTCGCGCTGATCGCGCTCGCGGACTGGCCGCTGCTGGTCGACAAGGTGTTCAACCCGGACATCGCGGCCCAGCAGTTCCCCGGCATCATCGTCGTCGCGCTGAAGAACACCCTCATCTACACGCTCCTGGGCTTCGTGGTCGGCCTCACCGGCGGTGTGGTGCTCGCGCTCATGAAGCTCTCGTCCGTGGCGCCCTACCGGTGGCTGGCCACGATCTACATCGAGTTCTTCCGCGGTGTCCCCGCCCTGCTGGTCTTCCTCGCCTTCGGCTACGGCATCCCGCTGGCGTTCGGCTTCCGCTTCAACCACTACGTCACGGTCATGATCGCCCTGGGCCTCGTGGCCGCCGCCTACATCGCGGAGTCGCTGCGGGCGGGCCTGCAGGCCGTGCCGAAGGGCCAGTACGAGGCCGCGCGCTCCCTGGGCATGTCCCACGCCCGGGCGATGGTCACGATCGTCATCCCGCAGGCGCTGCGGATCGTGCTGCCCCCGCTGACCAACGAGGTGATCCTGCTGACCAAGGACTCGTCGCTGGTCTACCTGCTGGGCATGGGCGTGGGCCAGTACGAGCTGACCAAGTACGGCCGCGAGGCCATCTCGGGGGCCGGGGCGGGTCTCACGCCCCTGGTGGTGGCGGGCGTCTGCTACCTCATCATCACGGTGCCCCTGGGCATCCTGACCCGCCGCTTCGAGTCCAAGACCGACCGCATGAAGAAGTCCTAGGAGCCTGACTGTGAGCACTGCATCCTCCCCCACTCCCCGGTCCGGGTCCGGCGGCGCCGACGGCCTCGCGGACGCGGCCTCCGTCGTCGTCGAGGGCCTGCACAAGTCCTACGGCTCCCTCGAGGTCCTCAAGGGCATCTCCCTCGGCGTCGGCGCCGGCCAGGTGGTCTGCCTCATCGGCCCCTCGGGCTCCGGCAAGTCCACGCTGCTGCGCTGCGTCAACCTGCTCGAGACCCCCCAGCAGGGGCGGATCACGATCGGTGACTTCGATGTCACCGACCCCGAGGCCGACGTCGACCTGATGCGCCGGCACGTGGGCATGGTCTTCCAGCAGTTCAACCTGTTCCCCCACCTGAGCGTCCTCGAGAACTGCACCGTGGCCCAGCTCAAGGTGCTCAAACGGGACAAGTCCGAGGCCGAGCGGATCGCCCGCGGCAACCTGGACCGCGTGGGCCTGGCCGAGAAGGCGGACAGCTACCCCGACCAGCTCTCCGGCGGGCAGCAGCAGCGCGTGGCGATCGCCCGGGCCCTGTCGATGGACCCGTCCCTCATGCTCTTCGACGAGCCCACCTCCGCGCTGGACCCCGAGACGGTCGGCGACGTCCTGGCCATCATGCGCAACCTCGCCGCCGAGGGCATGACGATGCTCGTGGTCACCCACGAGATGGAGTTCGCCCGCGACGTGGCCGACAAGGTGGTGTTCATGGACGGCGGGGTGGTCGTCGAGGAGGGCCCCGCCGCGGAGCTGATCCGCAACCCGCGCGAGCCCCGCACCCAGGCGTTCCTCTCCCGCGTGCTCAACCCCACCCAGGTGCAGGCACCGGAGCACTGACCCCGGTGCGGTGCGGGCCCGTCGTCCCCGGACGACGGGCCCGTCCTCCTCCGCAGCTCGTGCAGCGGACCGCCCGCTTCGTGGCGTTCGTGCTCTGCCTCGCCCTGCCCCTCGGCGGCTACGACCTCGTCGTCCAGGGCGTGGTCCTGCCGGGCCTGCTCGCCGATCCCCCGCGGATCGGGAACCCGGCGCCGGCCGCCGTCGGCCTGCTGGGCTCCTCCGCTTCGATCGTCGTGCTCGTCGGCTCGCTCGTCTGCGGGGCCACCAGTGACTTCTGCGGCCGCCGCCAGTTCTCCGGCGGCATCGTCCACTCCGGCACCGTCTACTCCGGCATGCTCGCCGGCGGCGTGTTCGCGGCCGGAGCGGCGCCCTCCGCGGTCGCCCGTGCCGTGGCCTGAGCTGCGGCCCGAGCCGGGGCCCGGGCTGCGCCTTCCGCGGTGGCGTGGGCGACGGCGGCCCGGATCCGGGCGTGGAGGTCCCGCAGCCCCCGCCGGTCCACCGCGACCTCCACGACCGAGCGCCCCCGCACGGGCACGGCGAGCGCCTGCTCGAGCTCGGCGACGCCGGCCGCACGCCGGTGGGCCACGCCGTAGCCGGCGCACAGCGCGTCGAGACGGGCCTCGTGCGGGGTGCCGAAGAACCGCTCCACGACCGCCCGGTACTCCTCCTGCTCCCCCAGCGCCCCGTGCTCCAGGGTGGTGAAGATCCCTCCGCCGCCGTCGTTGAGGACCACCAGCTGCAGGTCGGGCTCGCGCTCGCCCGGGCCCAGCAGCAGGGACGAGACGTCGTGCAGGAACGTCAGGTCGCCCAGGAGGGCACGGACCGGCCGGCCGCCGCCGAGCGCCGCGCCGGTGGCGGTGGCCACCGTCCCGTCGATTCCGGCGAGCCCCCGGTTGGCGAGCACGAGCGGGGAGCCGGGGCCGGGCCGGGCGGCCAGGTCCAGGTCGCGCACCGGGTTGGAGGAGCCCGCCACCAGCACGGCACCGTCCCGCCGGCAGGCCTCCCAGACCGCGGCGGCCACGGCCGGCCCGGTGGCCCGCCCCGGCGGCTCGGCGGCGAGCAGCCCGGCGACGGCGCCGTCCGCGGCGGTGCCCGCCTCGCACCAGGCGTCCGCCCAGCCGGGGGCGCCGCGGCCCGTGAAGGCGGCCGCCTCGGCCCAGCTCGCGAGCACCCGTTCGCGCCGGCGCCCGGGCTCGTACCAGGCCACGGGGGCGGGCCGCACGGCCGCGGTGGCGACGCCCTCGCGGGCGAGCAGGGCCCCGACCGGGCGGGAGAGCGTGGGCCGGCCCACGAGCAGCACGCGCTCGATCCGCCGGCCCAGCGGGGAGTCCAGCAGCAGTCGGTAGGCCCCCACGGCCCGCGGGCCGCGGCGCGCGTTCGACGAGGGCTCCGCGAGCAGCGGCAGCCCGCACGCCTCGGCGAAGCGGGCCGCGTCCGGCCCGGCGCCGTCCCCGGCGACGACGACGGAGCGCGCCGTTCCGGCGTCCTGCTGCGGGGGGCGGACGGGTCCGGCCGCCACCGCGCGCGGGCCCGGGTCCGGCCGCGCCGCCGTCCGGGCGGCCAGCAGCCGCGCCCGGGCCGCGAGCACCGGGCCGTCCTCCGGTGCGGGGTGCAGCGGCTCGCGCAGGGCCACGTTGAGCTGGACCGGTCCTCCCGGCCGGGGTCCCTCCGGCCCACGGTCGGCCAGGGCGTCGAGGACTCCCGCGAGGCGGGCGGGCACGTCGTCGTCCGGGAGGAGGTCCACGGCGGTCCGCACGTGGTCGCCGAAGATCCCCGGCTGACGTGTGGTCTGGTTGGCGCCGGTGCCCCGCAGCTCCGGCGGGCGGTCGGCGGAGAGCACGACGAGGGGCACCTCGGCGTGGTCGGCCTCCAGCACGGCGGGCAGCAGGTTGCCCACGGCCGTGCCCGACGTGGTGAGGACCCCGGCCGGGCGGCCGGTGGCCCGTGCGATGCCGAGGGCGGTGAACGCCGCGCCGCGCTCGTCCACCCGCACGTGGACCTCGAGCGCTCCGGCCGCCTGGGCGGCCGCCGCGGCGTAGGCCAGCGGCGCGGACCGGGAGCCGGGGGCCACGACGAGGTGCCGCATCCCGGCGGCGGCGAGCACCTCCAGGACGGTGCGGGCGGTGTCGAGGGAGGGTGTGGTCACAGGAGACCAGGGTAGTCCCGTCAACGGACCGGTCCCCGGTCCGCCGAGGGCGGACCGGGGACCGGACAGGACGGCGGGCGTTCAGAAGGTGCGACGGGCCTCCTTGGCGGCCTTCTTCGTCTCCGGGGTCGCTTTGCCCTTGTAGCCGCAGTACTGGGGACCGTGCTGCCCGTTCGCACGACGCTGGTGCTGGTTGCGCTCGCGACCCGGCTTGTCGTGGACGGCGCCGGGGAACTCGGGCTCCGCACCGCGACCGACGGTGAAGACCTGGGCCACGGACGGGCGGGGCACCGACCACTCGCCGTCCCCCTGCCTGGTGGGCAGCACGTAGTCCGGGAAGTAGGAGCGGGGCTCCTCGAAGGTGCCGTCCTCGCCCGGGTGCTGGACGTTGACGTAAACCATGCCCTCGCGGTCGTGGATCACCGGGCCGCAGGTCTCGGCGTCCTGCGGTACCGCCAGGAACTGCTGGACGTTGCCCCGGTCGCTCCCCCACAGGCCCACGAGGAACAGGCCGTCGTTGTATCCGATCGTGCCCGGCTGGCCGTCGGTGGAGACCCACAGGTTCCCCTGCGAGTCGAACGCCAGGTTGTCCGGGCAGGAGATCGGCGAGACCTTGTCCGCCGGGAAACCGGAGAAGTAGGTCGAGGAATCCTTGGCGGGATCCCCGGCGACGATCAAGATGCTCCAGTCGAACTCGGTGGCGGCCGCCCGGTTGTCCCGCTCGGTGAGCTCGATGACGTGCCCGGTGCGGTTCTGGGTCCGGGGATTCGCCTCGTCCGGGCCGGCCTTGCCCTCGGTGCCGCGCTCGGTGTTGTTGGTCAGCGCCATGTAGACCTTGCCGGTGCGCGGGGAGGGCTCCACGTCCTCGGGGCGGTCCATCTTGGTGGCACCGGCCTTGTCGGCGGCGAGACGGGTGTACACCAGCACCTCGTCGACCGCCATGCCCTCGATCACGGACTCGCCGTCCACGACGAGCGGAAGCCACTCGCCGGAGCCGTCGAACGCGCCGTCGGACGGCACCCGGCCCGAGCCGTCGATCTCCGACGCGGTGTCGCCGGTGAACTTCGCCACGTACAGGTTGCCCTCGGCGAGCAGGGTCATGTTGTGGGCCCGGTCGCCCTCGACGTACTTCTTCGCGGAGACGAACTTGTAGAGGTAGTCGAAGCGCTCGTCGTCACCGGAGTACGCCACCACGGTCCCGTCCTCGCCGATCCGCACGGTGGCGCCCTCGTGCTTGAACCGGCCCAGGCTCGTGTGCTTGACCGGGGTCGAGGAGGGGTCGTGAGGATCGAGCTCGACGATCCAGCCGAACCGGTTGGGCTCGTTCTCGTAGCCGGGCAGGCTGGAGTCGAACCGCGGGTCCACCTCGTGCCAGCGCCGGCTCGGCTCGTCCGTGGAGATCCCGTAGCGCTGCTGCTCGGCGGAGTCGTTGCCCTTGAAGTACTGGTTGAAGTTCTCCTCCCCCGAGAGGATGGTCCCCCACGGGGTGGTGCCGCCGGCGCAGTTGTTGAGCGTCCCGAGGACCACGGTCCCGGTCGGGTCGTCCTTGGTCCTGAGCAGGTCGGACCCGGCGGCAGGGCCGACGATCGTGAACGGCGTGGCGACCGTGATGCGCCGGTTGCGGGCACCGCCGCGGACGTAGGACCAGGGCTGGCCGGACTTCGTGCGCCTGATGTCCACCACGGACATGCCGTGGGCGGCCATGGCGACGCGGGCCACGAGCTGGACGTCCTCGCGCCGGTCGGCAGGGAACATGAGGTCCTCGTTGGTGTACTCGTGGTTGCTCACCAGCACGCCGGTGCGTCCGCCCCGGTCGTGGAGGATGTCCAGGTAGTCGACGTTGTAGCCGAACTGCTGGGCCTGCGCCTCGGCGGTCAGGTTCGCCGGGTCGAACTCCGGGGTGTCCTCGAACAGGGGGTCGCCCCAGCGGATGATCGGGGACCAGTCGTAGCCCTCGGGGACCGTGAGGTCGTCCACGGTGTTCGGCACCGGGGCGATGGGCGTGAAGGAGAGCCCGGAGCGCCCTCGGCCGGCGGCCTGAGCGGCCTCCGGGGTGGCGCCGGCGACGCCGATGGTCACGGCCGCCGCGGCCCCCAGGCCCAGGGCAGAACGACGGGACAGCGCGGCGCCGGCGATGTCCCGGAAGTAGCCGTTGCCGGAGGTGTTGCATGCCGGGCCGGCGCAGGCGTTGCCGCACTTGAGCTCGCACGTGACGGGGCTGCGCTTGCCACGGGCGTGCCCGAGCATGGGCAGGAGGTTGCGCCTGGCAGTTTCGGTCATGGGACTCCCCCTGGGGATCAGGCCCGCGGGACTCCGCGGCCGGGAACATGTGCCTTGCCACTGCATCACCGCCCGGTGAGTTCCCGGGGGCGGCGGCGCGAACCGCGGGTGAACGGGCCGTGACCGGCCGGGGACGGACCCGCCCCTGGTCAGCGCGTCCGTCCCCGGCCGAGTTCACTCAAAGAAACAATGCGCCGGTGGATTCCGCGGCCGCCCCGGTTCTGGGATGCTCGTGCCGTCAGGCCGTCCCAACCGTCCAGCGCCCCGGACCGTGACCGGGAACTCCGGAAGACCCCCCTCCTTCTGCACCGTCCGACCACGGGCCGTGCCGCGGCGGCAGTGCCGGTCCGGACACGGGCGAAGGAGGCGCGCGATGCACACGGAACGAGAAGTGGGGCTGCTGTCCCCGCAGGACCACGGGGGACCCGGTCCGCAGGAGCCCGGCGCACGCCGGTACCGGCGTGCGGCCGTGGACTGCCTGAGCGTCCACCGCGCGTGGGACCTCCACCCGGGGGACTGCCTGCACGGACGGATCATCACCTCCGTCCGCGGGGTGGTGGGGCTCGCCTGCAGCCCCGTGGCCGTCTTCTCCTTCACCGGCGACGACCCCGAGCACACGGCCCAGACGCGGATCGGCGCCGCACACCCCGACCTGGAGCTCGGCTGCGACGACGTGTGGCGCGCCGCCCGGGCGTGGGTCCGGCGCCACGGGCTGCACGAGGGCGAGCCCGTGGACCTGGACCGGCTCCGGGCCGAGGTCCTGGGGGACGTGGCTCACGGCTGAGGCGCGGCCCCGGTCAGGGCGTGCACGCGGCGCAGCCGCTCCAGCCACCACCGGCGCCGGTCCGCGGACACCGCGTGGCGCTCCAGCAGCACGGGGTCCGGGACCGCGTCCCGCAGCTCGAGCACGCCGTCCACCGGCCGCAGCGGCTCCCTCAGGACGTCCGCCCGCATGAGGGAAACGGTCCCGAGCCCGCAGGCGTAGGGGAGCTCGGGCAGGGCGGCGGCGAGCGCGAGTCCCGCCCGGATGCCCACCGAGGAGTCCAGGGCGGAGCTGACCACCGCCGGCAGACCGGCCTGCGCGACCACGTCCAGGGCGCGGCGCACTCCGCCCAGCGGGGCCGCCTTGACCACGAGCAGGTCGGCGGCGCCCGCCCGGGCCACCGCGAGGGGGTCGTCCTCCTTGCGCACGGACTCGTCCGCGGCCACGAGCACCGGCACACCCCGGTCGGCGAGGCCCTCCCGGACGGCGGCGAGGCCCCCGATCGTGGGCACGGGCTGCTCCGCGTATGCGAGCCCGTGCCGCCCGAGCCGCTCCAGGGCCGCGAGGGCCGCGGGCACGTCCCACCCGCCGTTGGCGTCCACCCGCAGCTCGGCCTCCGGCAGCAGGGCCCGCACGGCCGCGACCCGGGCGTCGTCGTCCCCCGGGCCCTGGCCGCGCTCGGCGACCTTGATCTTCACGGCGCGCACCCCGCCCCCGAACCCGGCGAGCACCTCCTGGACACGGGCCGCCGGCACGGCGGGCACGGTCGCGTTGACGGGGATGCGCGTGCGCCGGGGCGCCGGGAAGCCGTGCCACGCGGCGTCGACCGCGGCGCGGAGCCAGGCGCCGGCCTCGGCGTCCCCGTACTCGGGGAACGGGCCGAACTCCGCCCACCCCGCGGGGCCGCGCAGGAGCACCGACTCCCGCACATCGACGCCGCGGAAGCGCACCCGCATCGGCAGGGCGACGACGTGCGCGTGCGCGAGCAGGTCGTCGATGGGGGGCAGGACCGGGGCGGGGAGCATGCTCCCCAGCCTAGGGGGCTCCTCTCAGCGCGCTCCGATCCGTGCGTGGAATGATGAGGGCTCCGCGGGTGCCGGCACGGCCGTGGCCGTGCCGGCACCCCCACGCCCCGCACCACCGCCCAGGAGCTCGATGACCACCACCGCCCGCCGCCCCGCCCCCACCGTCCTGCAGGTCCTGGGCCACCTGCTCGGCGCCGCCGCCCTGTGGGCGTCGGCCGCACTGGTCGGGGTCGTGTCCCTGACCACCGCGACCGGGCAGTGGCTCGACGAGCTGGCCCTGCGCCAGGCGAACGGCGCCTTCCCGGACCTCTCCGACCGCGCGGCTCAGCTGCTCGACTCGGTCCCGTGGGTGGTGGGCGCGGTCTCGGCCGTGTGCCTCGCGGTCCTGGCCGTGCGCTCCCGGCGCCTCGCCCCGGCGGTGGTCGGGGCGGCCGTGGTCGGGCTGTCCAACCTCACGGTCCAGCTGCTCAAGCGGGTGCTGCTGGAGAAGCCGGACCTGGGGATCCAGGAGGCCGCCGTCAACTCCTTCCCGTCCGGGCACACGGCCGCTGCCGCCGCCGCCGTGGCGGTCGTGCTGCTCGCGGCACCCGCCGCCTCCCGGCCGCTCGTCGCGCTGGTCGGGGCGGGCGCCACGACCGCGACCGGGGTGGCCACGCTGCTCAACGGCTGGCACCGGCCCTCGGACGTCGTGGCGGCCCTGCTGGTCGTGGCGGGCTGGGCGGCCCTCGGCGGCCTCGTGCTGCGCCTGACCGGACCCGTGGAGCGCCCCGCGCCCGACGGCGGCCTGACCGCCCTGCTGGCCGTCTCGGGTGCGGGGGCACTGCTGGTCGGCCTGCTGCCCCTGTGGGCTGCCCTGCGCGTTCCGGGCGGGGGCTGGGCGGCGGTCGCGGCCTGCGCGGCGATCCTCGGCGTCAGTCTGCTGGCGGCAGCGGCGCTGACAGCGCTGCAAGCTCCTCGGTCGCGGCGTCCTCGGCCCTGATCCGCTCGAGCCGGTCCAGGAGGATCCGCGCCGCCCCCGGGCTGTAGGGCAGGCGGAACATCGAGGCGGTCACGGGCCGCATGCCGTCGGGCTGCGCCGCGGCGGCCTCGCTCGCGTCCACCCGGTCGATCGCCGTGCGCATGAGCCGGGCCTGCTGGAGCACGAAGCCGCGTTCCACGGGGTTGCCGTGGCCGGGGACGAAGACCCGGTACCGGTCGAGGGCGGCCAGGTTCTCGAGGGCCTCGGCCCAGCCCCGCGGATAGGAGTCGTCGAAGCTCGGGTCGGCGCCCTGCTCCACGATGTCCCCGGTGAAGACGACGTCCTCGACGCCCACGCAGAGGTCGTTGTCGGTGTGGCCCGGGCCGAAGGAGAAGAGCACCGCCGCCCGCTGCCCCAGGTCCACCCGGGTCAGGGCGGGACGCCGGCCCGTGCCCGGCAGGTGCCGGTTGGGCACGACGATACGGGTGTCCCGTCCTTCGGCGGCGGCCATCTCCGGCTCGTGGGTGCCCACGAAGGAGCGCTGGAAGTCGCCGTGCGCCCGGATCGCCGCCGCGCAGCCACGGTGGGCCCAGAAGTCCTCGGCCCCGGCACGCTCGAACACGGCGTTGCCCAGGAAGTGGTCGTAGTGGGCGTGGGTGTTCACCACGGTCAGCGGCAGGACCGTGAGCGAGCGGACGGCCTCCAGGATCTCCCGGGCCTGGCGCGGGCCCGCACCCGTGTCGATCACCAGGGCGCGGCGGGTCCCGAGCACGACACCGGAGTTCAGCCTCCAGTTGTCCGTGCTCACGGCGAAGATGCCGTCCCGGAGTTCGTTGATGCGCGCCACCCGACCAGGGTACCGACCGCCGCTGGCTATCCTGACAACCATGACCACTTCGGCCCAGGACCGTGCGGACGGAGGCGCCGGCCGCTATGCTCCGTCCCCCTCAGGAGACCTCCACCTCGGCAATCTCCGCACGGCGCTGCTCGCGTGGGCCCTCGCGCGCTCGACGGGCCGGCGCTTCGTCCTGCGCGTCGAGGACATCGACCGGGTGCGGCCGGGGGCGGCCGAGCGGCAGCTCGCGGACCTCGCCCGGCTGGGCCTCGACTGGGACGGCCCGCCGCTGCTGCAGTCCACCCGGGAGCCCGCCCACCGGGCCGTGGTGGAGCGTCTCACCGCGGCGGGGCGCACCTACGAGTGCTACTGCACCCGCCGGGAGATCCAGGCGGCCGCGAGCGCGCCGCACGGGGCCCCGGGCGCCTACCCGGGCACGTGCCGGGACCTCGCTGACGCCGAGCGGGCGCGTCGCCGGCGCGAGCGGCCCCCCGCGGTGCGGCTGCGCGCGGACGTGCGCTGCCGCACCGTCGTAGACCGCTGGGCCGGGGCGTGCACGGGGCGCGTCGACGACTTCGTGCTGCTGCGCAACGACGGCCGCCCCGCCTACAACCTCGCGGTGGTCCTCGACGACGCCCACCAGGGCGTGGACCAGGTGGTCCGCGGCGACGACCTGCTGCCCTCCACCCCCCGGCAGGCCTACCTGGCCTCGGTGCTCGGCCTGGACGAGCCGGAGTGGGTGCACGTCCCACTCGTGCTCAATGCGCACGGGCAGCGCCTCGCCAAGCGCGACGGCGCCGTGACGCTCTCCGAGCTCGCGGCGGCGGACCTCCGCGCGGAGGAGGTGCTGGGCCGGCTGGCGGCGTCGCTGGGCCTGCCCGGCCCGGTCCGCACGGCGCAGGACGTCCTCGCCGTCTTCGACGAGGACGTCCTGACCCGGGACCCCTGGGTGGTCGACCCGGCCGGCTGGGCGCCTCAGGCGCGGACCCGGGACCGGGGGGCGACCTCCTCCGGGGCGTGCGGGTCCTCGGGCTCGGCCAGGAACCGCTCGTAGGCGAGGGTCGTCAGGAAGGCCGGGTAGTCGTCGCCCAGGGCGACGTCCTCGAAGATCGAGCGGGCCTCGTCGAAGCGGTCGCCCTCGGCGCGCTCGATCCGCGCGAACTCCTCCTCGACGAGCTCACCCACCCACTCCCCGGTGATCTCCTCGCCCCGGTCCGTGATCGCCCGGGAGTTGACCCACTGCCAGATCTGGGAGCGGGAGATCTCCGCCGCCGCGGCGTCCTCCATGAGCCCGTGGATGGCCACCGAGCCGTTGCCCCGTAGCCAGGCCTCGACGTATCGGATCCCGACCTCGACGTTGTTGCGGATCCCCGCCTCGGTGATCCTCCCCTCGGCCGAGGCGATATCGAGGAGCGCCCTGTCGTCGGGCACCACGTCCTCCGGCCTCCGGTCGAGCTGGTGGGGCCGCTCGCCGAGCACCTCGTCGAAGACCTCGCGGCACACGGGCACGAGGTCGGGGTGGGCCACCCAGGATCCGTCGAAGCCGTCGTGGGCCTCCCGCAGCTTGTCGGCGCGCACCTTTCCGATCGCGGTGCGGTTGACCTCCTCGTCCCGCCGGGAGGGGTTGAACGCGGCCATGCCGCCGATCGCCATGGCCTGCCGGCGGTGGCACGCCCGCACGAGCTGCTCGGTGTAGGCGCGCATGAACGGCTGGGTCATGGTCACGGCGTCGCGGTCCGGGAGGATGAAGCGGGGCCCGCGGGTCCGGAAGTTCTTGATGATCGAGAAGACGTAGTCCCAGCGCCCCGCGTTGAGCCCGGCGGCGTGCTCGCCGAGCTCCCAGAGGATCTCCTCCATCTCGAACGCGGCCGTGATCGTCTCGATCAGGACGGTGGCCCGGATGGTGCCGCGGTCCGCGCCGAGCACGGACTCGGCCCGGGTGAAGACGTCGTGCCACAGCCTCGCCTCGCGGTGGGACTCGGTCTTGGGCTGGTAGAAGTAGGGGCCGAGGCCCAGCTTTTTCAGCCGTCGGGCGTTGTGGAAGAAGTAGAGGCCGAAGTCCACCAGCGCCCCGGCGATCGGCTCGCCCCGCACGGACAGGTGCTTCTCCTCCAGGTGCCACCCGCGGGGGCGGACCACGATCGTGGGGTTGGCCCGCGGGTCCTTGTTCTTCAGGGCGTACCGCTTGCCGTCCGGGCTGGTGAACTCGATGGTCCCCTCGAGCGCGTCGACGAGGTTCAGCTGGTTGGTGACCACGTTCGTCCAGGGCGGCGTGTTGGCGTCCTCCATGTCCGCCAGCCACACCTTCGCCCCGGAGTTCAGCGCGTTGATCGTCATCTTCCGCTCGGTGGGACCGGTGATCTCCACGCGGCGGTCCTCGAGCCCGGGCGGGGCGGCGGGACCCGCCAGGAGTCGTCCTCGCGGATCGCCCTCGTCCCCGGCAGGAAGGTCGGGTCGGTGCCGCGGGCGATCGCCCGGCGCCGCTCCTCGCGGGTCCGCAGCAGCTCGCGCCGGCGCGGCTCGAACTCGCGGTGCAGGGCCGCCAGGAACCCGAGCGCATCGGGGGTGAGCACGCTGTCCTGCCGGGGCACGTGGTGACCGGAGAGGGTCACGCCGTTGATCGTCACGGGGTTGCTGGTCATGGTCATCATGGCTGGTTCCTCGCCTGAAGAGTGTTCTGCGGAGATCGGATGGGGCGGTTGCGGAGCGGGCCGGGGCGGATCGTCGTCGGAGGCGGCGCGGCCGGGGACCCCTGCGGGCCCCCGGCCGGTCGCGGCCGTCCGGGTCAGAACTGGGCGGTCTCGGTGGACCCGGCCAGCGCCGTGGTGGAGGACTCCGGGTTGAGGACCGTGGAGACCAGGTCGAAGTAGCCGGTGCCGACCTCGCGCTGGTGCCGGGTGGCGGTGTAGCCGCGCTCCTCGGCCGCGAACTCCCGCTCCTGTAGCTCCACGTAGGCCGTCATCTGGTGGCGGGCGTAGCCGTGGGCCAGGTCGAACATCGCGTAGTTCAGGGCGTGGAAGCCGGCCAGGGTGATGAACTGGAACTTGAAGCCCATCGCGCCCAGCTCCCGCTGGAACCTGGCGATCGTGGCGTCGTCCAGGTGCTTCTTCCAGTTGAAGGACGGCGAGCAGTTGTAGGCGAGCATCTGGTCGGGGTGCTCCGCGTGGATGCCCTCGGCGAACTTCCGGGCCAGCTCGAGGTCCGGGGTGCCGGTCTCCATCCACAGCAGGTCGGCGTACGGGGCGTACGCCCTGCCCCGGACGATGCAGGCCTCGAGGCCGTTGCGCACCTTGTAGTAGCCCTCCGCGGTACGCTCTCCCGTGACGAACGGCTTGTCGCGGTCGTCGACGTCCGAGGTGATCAGGGTGGCCGCCTCCGCGTCGGTGCGGGCGATGATCAGGGAGGGGACGTCGGCGACGTCCGCCGCGAGCCGGGCCGCGCTCAGGGTGCGGATGTGCTGCTGGGTGGGGATGAGCACCTTGCCTCCCAGGTGCCCGCACTTCTTCTCGGAGGCCAGCTGGTCCTCCCAGTGCACACCGGCCGCCCCGGCGGCGATCATGGACTTCATGAGCTCGTAGGCGTTGAGCGGACCGCCGAAGCCGGCCTCGGCGTCGGCCACTTCCCGGACCTGGAGCAGGCCGCCAAGGAGCTGCTGGTTCTGGGCGGCTGCTCCTCGGGTCCCGTGTCCAACTCCGTGATCTCCGAGATGGTGGGCGGGCTCGGCTACAGCATCCACCACGTCACCGACCTCCCGCACTCGACCCGTTCGGTGACGGACCTGCTCAACCGGCGGATCTACCTGGTGCAGAGCCCGCGGGCGGACCACGACCCCCGTGCGGTGCTGCTCCAGACCGTGGGTCACCAGGTGCTGGGCCACGAGCCGCCGAAGGACTACGCCGAGTTCCTCGCCCAGCGGGTGCAGACCAACTACTTCGCCACCGCGGTGATGCTGCCGGAGGACAAGACCGTCCCGTTCCTCCTCGAGGCGAAGAAGGACCGGGACCTGTTCCTCGAGGACCTCAAGGACCGCTTCGCCGTCTCCCACGAGACGGCGGGCCACCGCTTCACCAACCTTGCGACCCGGCACCTGGGCATCCGCACCCACTTCCACAAGGTGCACTCGTCCGGGGTGATCCACAAGGCCTACGAGAACGACGGCCTGGCGTTCCCCGCGGACCACACCGGGGCGATCGAGGGCCAGATGTCCTGCCGCCAGTGGTCCGGGCGCACCGTCTTCGACCAGCCCAACCAGTTCACGGCGTTCGCCCAGTACACGGACACGCCCTCCGGGACCTACTGGTGCTCCACGCGCACGGAGCTCTCGAGCCAGGGCGCGTTCTCGATCGGCGTGGGCGTCGCGTTGACCGACGCCCGCTGGTTCCGCGGCCGCGACACCCCGCACCGGACCGTGTCGACGTGCCCGGACCCCTCGTGCTGCCGACGCCCGCCCGCGGGGCTCAGCCGGGTGTGGGCGGGCCAGGCGTGGCCCAACACCCGGGCGCACTCGCACGTGCTGGCCGCTCTGCCGGAGGGGGCGCCCAGGGGTCGACGAGCGCCAGGTCTACGAGTTCCTGCAGGCGCACGACAACGCCTGAGGGGGCGCCCGGGGCGTCGGTGGGCCGTGCCCGGACCCGCGGCGGCCGGCCACCTGCACCTCCAGCGGCTGGCCACTGCCCGGGAACGCGCGTAAAGTCCCGTGGGACCCCCGTACCACCCACCTCCCTGGACGCTGCGCTCCACCGGGCCGGCGCCGGGCGGAAAGGACACCATGCCCCAGGAGATAGCCCAGACGATAGCGATCGTCATCTACTTCGCCGCCATGATCGCGATCGGGCTCTACGCCAACAGCAGGACGAAGAACCTCGACGACTACATGCTGGGCGGGCGCAACCTCAAGCCCGGCGTCGCCGCGCTCAGCGCCGGCGCCTCCGACATGTCCGGGTGGCTGCTCCTCGGCCTGCCGGGCGCAGTGTTCCTCTCCGGCCTGGTCGAGGCGTGGATCGCCATCGGGCTGATCATCGGCGCGTGGGTCAACTGGAAGTTCATCGCTCCCCGGCTGCGCTCCTACACGGAGGTCTCGCACAACTCGATCACCATCCCGTCCTTCCTGGACAACCGGCTCAAGAGCGGCTCCCGGCTGCTGCGCATCGTCTCCGGCCTGATCATCCTGGTGTTCTTCACGTTCTACGTCTCCTCCGGCATGGTCGCCGGCGGGCTGTTCTTCCAGTCCTCCTTCAGCTCCACCTACCACTCCGGGCTGCTCCTGGTCGTCGGCGTCACCATCGCCTGCACCCTCTTCGGCGGCTTCCTGGGCGCGACCTACACCGACGTGGCCCAGGGCATCCTCATGTTCATCGCCCTGCTCATGGTCCCGGTCGTCGGGCTCATCAATGTCGGCGGCTTCGGGCAGATGGCCGAGAACATCACGGCCGTGGACCCGGACGCCCTCTCGCTCGTGCGCGGCGCCACCGTGATCGGCGTGATCTCGGCCCTGGCCTGGGGCCTCGGCTACTTCGGCCAGCCCCACATCATCGTGCGCTTCATGGCCATGCGCTCCCCCTCGGACGCGAAGGCGGGCCGCCGGATCGGGCTGAGCTGGATGGTGCTGAGCGTCATCGGGGCGATCGCCACCGCCCTGGTGGGCCTCGCCTACTACGGCAATCGCCCCGACGAGAGCCCGACCGACCCCGAGTCCGTGTTCCTGGACCTCGCCCAGGTCTTCTTCCACCCGGTGATCGCGGGCTTCGTCCTGGCCGCGGTGCTGGCGGCGATCATGTCCACGGTGTCCTCCCAGCTCATCGTCTCCTCCTCCGCGCTGGTGGAGGACCTCTACAAGCTCACCGTCAAGGAGGCCCCCTCCGAGCGCAAGCAGGTGTGGATGGGGCGCGCGGGCGTGGCCGCCGTCGCCGTCGTGGCCACGTTCCTGGCCTGGGAGCAGAACAACACGATCCTCGGCCTCGTGGCCTTCGCGTGGGCGGGCTTCGGCGCCTCGTTCGGCCCGATCGTGATCCTGTCCCTGTTCTGGCGCAAGCTGACCAACCTGGGCGCGATCACCGGCATGGTCCTGGGCGCGGTCACCGTGTTCGCGTGGACCGTGACGCCGTGGGCCGACCTCTACGAGATCATCCCCGGCTTCGTCGTGTGCCTCGTGAGCGCGATGCTGGTCTCGAAGGCCACGTACCGGCGCGACGAGGACGTCGAGCGCGAGTTCGACGACGCCGTGCGCCTCACCCACGCGGCGCAGGACGAGATGGCCGCCCGCTGACCTCTCCCGCTGCAGCACCGGGGCCCGTTCCGCACGCCGGGACGGGCCCCGGTGCTGTTCCGGGGGTCAGTACCCGATCGTGGCCACGGTGGCCCGGATCGCCTCGGCGGAGCGGTGCAGCATGGCCTGCTCCTGCTCGTCCATGGGCACGACCAGGCGTTCGACGACGCCCCGGCGCGCGACGACCGACGGCACGGACAGGGCGACCCCGCTGATCCCCCGGTAGTCGTCGAGGACCGTGGAGACGGGCAGCACGGCGTGCTCGTCGCGCAGCACGGCCTCGGCCACCCGCGCCCCGGCCAGGCCGATCGCGTAGTTGGTGGCGCCCTTGCCCTGGATCACCGTGTACGCCGCGTTGATCGTCCGGTGCGTGATCTCGTCCAGCCGCTCGTCGGTGAACGGCCGGCGGCCCCCGACCGTCCAGTCCCGCAGCGGGATCTGCCCGATGTTCGCGTTCGACCACAGGGGGAACTCGGTGTCCCCGTGCTCGCCGACGATCGTGGCGTGCACGCTTGTGGTGGACACCCCGCCCTCCTCGGCCAGCAGCCACCTCAGCCGGGAGGTGTCCAGCACGGTCCCGGAGGACATCACCCGCTCGGGGGGCAGCCCGGTGAGCTTCTGCGCGATGACCGTGAGGACGTCGCACGGATTGGTCACCAGCACGTACACGGCCCCGGGCGCCTGCTCCACCAGGCGCGGCATCAGCTGCTCGAGGATCGCGGCGTTGGCGCCCGCCAGCTCCATCCGGGTCTGGCCGGGCTGCTGCTTGGCCCCGGCGGTCACGAAGACGACGTCCGAGCCGGCCAGCACGGCGATGTCGTCGGAGCCGGTCACCCGGGAGCTGGGGGTGAACATGGCCCCGTGGGCCAGGTCCAGGCCCTCGGCACGGACCCGGTCCCCGGCCAGGTCGTAGAGGGCCACCTCCTGCGCGACGCCCTTGATGAGGACCGCGTAGGCCAGGGACGAGCCGACGGAGCCGGCGCCGACCACGCCGATCTTGGTCCTCGCGGGGCTGGTGGGCACGGATTCGGGCACGGGGAGCTCCTGACGGGTTCGGCGGTCCGCGACGGCGGACGGTGGACTTCCATCCTGGGCCAGCGGCGCGGGCAGCGGAAGGCCCTGGGGCGCCGTGTCGAGGCGCGCCTCAGCCGGCGCGGGACGCGGCGGCCGCAGCCAGGAAGTCCCGCATGATGGGACCGCCGGTGACCGAGCCCAGGTCACCGTCCTCCACGAAGACCGCCACGGCGAGGTCCTCGTGCTCGGCGATCACCCAGGAGTGGGTCCGGGGCGGCTCCTCGTCGCCGAACTCGGCCGTGCCGGTCTTGCCGATCGCGGTGTCCGGCTCGAGCTCCTGGAGCACGCCCAGGTGTCCGGACGAGACGACGGCCCGCATCATCGTGCGCAGCTGCTCCGCCTCCTCGTCGGTCAGGGGCTCCGCCGGGCCGGGCCCGGCCGTGGCGTCCTCCTCGAGGACGCCCTCGGTGCTGACCAGCCGGGGGGTGACGAGCTGTCCGGCGGCGACCGAGGCGGTGAGGTTCGCCATGCTCAGCGGGGACACCAGCGTGCGGCCCTGCCCGAACATGGCCAGGGCGTGCTGGGCCGGGTCCTCCTCCTCGGGGACGGAGCCGGAGAACACCGGCACCCCGAGGTCCGTCCCGGCGCCGATGCCGAGCGCGGCCGCGGCCTCGGCCAGTTCCGCCTGGCTGATCCGGTCGTGCTGGTCCACGAAGCTGGTGTTGCAGGAGTGGGCGAGGGCCTCGGTGAGCGTGATGGACCCGGTGAACTCGGCCGGGTAGGACTCGACGTTGTCGATCCGCACGCCCGCCGCGGTCGTGGACGGCGGGCACGGCACGACGGTCCCGGGGGTGTCGCCCTTCCGGAGCATCCCCAGGGAGGTGACCACCTTGAAGGTGGAGCCCGGCGCGTACTGGCCCAGCAGCGCGGTGGAGTAGCCCTCGGAGCCGGGTCCGTTGGCCGACACGACGAGCTCGCCCGTGGAGGGCCGGACCGCCACGACGGCGGACGGGGACTCGATCCCGTCCAGCAGCTCCTCGGTGGTGGACTGGAGCCCGCGGTCCAGGGTCAGCGCGACCGGCTCCCCGGCCTGCGGAGGCACCTCGAACAGCGGCTCGCCAGCGGTCGTCGCCTCCTCCCCGATCTCCTCGACGACGACGCCGGGCGTGCCGCGCAGCCGGTCGTCGAAGCGCTCCTGCACTCCCCCGCGGCCGATCGTCGCTCCGGGGGCGAGCTCCCCGCCGGAGTCCGCCACGTCCTCGGCCGTCGCCTCGGCCACCCCGCCCAGGAGGTCGGCGGCGAAGCCTCGGGCCGGGGCCAAGGGCATCTCGTCCTCGACCACGCGCAGCCCCGGGACGGCGGCCGTCTGCTCGGCGTCCAGCTCCCGGAAGTCCTCCTCCCGCAGCGGCAGGGCCTCTACGAACGCCTCGGGCCCGGCCTGCTCGACGGCCTCGGCGTAGGCGTCGGCGTCGAGGTCCACGGCCGCGGCGAGCCGGCGCGCCGCCTCCCCCGGGTCCGCCCCGTCCAGCTGCGACCGGTCGATGCCCACCCGCCGGATCGGCCGCTCCGTCACCAGCGTCTCGCCGTCCGCCCCGAGGACGTCCCCGCGGTCCGCGGCCACCGTCCGGGCGCGCAGGGCCTCCCCGTCCTCCAGGCCCGGCCGCACCACGGCCGGGGACCACTCGGGGGCCCACTCGTCGGACCCGGTCCGGACCAGCGGGAGGACCGAGTCGTACCCCCAGTCCTGCTCCGCTCCCGGGAGGTCCCACGACCAGGACAGGGTGGCCTCGCGCCGCCCCTCCTCCCCGGCGTCCTCGACCGCGGTGACCTCGACGGCCGGGACGGCCTCTCCCAGGCCCGCGGTGATGCGCTCGTACTGCGCCTGGGCGGAGCCGCCCTGGACGTCCCCGAAGGACAGCTCCTCCACGCTGCCCGCGCTCAGGGCCGCGGCGACCCGCTCGGCGGCCTCCCGTCCGCCGTCGGGGGAGAGCGCCGAGCAGCCGCCGGCGAGGAAACAGGCGGACAGGGCGATCGGGACGGCCGTCCTCGGCCACCGGTGGAGGGGCCGGGACGCCGGGGGCTGCGGGGCGGGGCGGAAGGTCTGCACGCTACCGAATCTAGTCCGGCCACCCCGCCCGGCCCAGGCCGGGCGGGGTGGCCGGACACGGACGGACCGGGAGGTGCCGTGGCTGCACGGCACCTCCCGGTCCGTCGGACGCGTCGGGAGGGGGTGCGCTCCCGCGTGGTGAGGGGCCGGGTTCCGGCCCCTCACCACCGGATCAGCAGTGGTACGTGTCGGTCGGCGCCTCGAAGTGGACGTCGTAGCCCTCGGGGACGCTCAGGCCGAAGGCGCCGGCCAGGCCCAGGATCTTCTTGGCGCGGGCGAGGCGCGGCAGGTCGGAGCCGTTGCGGATCTCCCCGCCGTCGGCGTCGAACTCCTGGAGGAACTCGCCGGCCCAGGACAGCTCGGACAGGGACGGGCTCAGGCCCTCGTTGACCGTGGCGGTCTGCTCCGGCATCAGGCACAACTTGCCCGTCATGCCGAACTCCAGGGTCACGGCCGTGGCCTCGGCGAGCTTGGGACCGAGAGCCCCGACGGCGGGCCCGTCGATGGGCCCGGGGAGGTTGGCCGCCCGGGAGGCGATGGTGAACTGCGAGCGCGTGTAGGCCAGCGTCATGGGGTTCTCGCCGAAGCCCGTGTCGCGCCGGAAGTCGCCCAGCCCGAAGCCGAGGCGGTACGTGGAGCGGGCTCCGGCGATGGCCTGCAGGTGCTGCACGCCGCGGGCCGTCTCGACGAGCGCGACGATCCTCGTGTCCTTGAGCAGCTCCGCGGTGCGGGTGACGTGCTCCGGGGACTCGACCATGGCCAGCATGACGCCGTCGAGGCCGCGGACGCCGGCGAGCGCCCGGAGGTCCTCCTCCCACCACTGGGTGCCGAAGCCGTTGACCCGCACCCACGCGTGGTGCTGCTCGCCGTGCTCGTCCGTGGCGTCCAGCCAGCTGATGACGTTGCGGCGGGCCCGCTCCTTGTCCTTGGGCGCCACGGAGTCCTCGATGTCGAGGACGACGACGTCGGCCGCGCTCGCCCGGGCCGCCGCGAACCGCTCGGGCTGGGCGCCGTTGACGAGCAGCCAGGAGCGGGCGAGCTCCGGGCCGACCGCGGGAGCGGTGACCTGGGGAACCAGCGGCAGGGACGAGGTGGTCGGGGTCGTCGACGAGGTCTCGATCGAGGTGGCAGTCATGAGGGCGTACCCGTTCTCCGTGAGGTGCAGCGAGCTGCGCTGCGAGAAGTGTGCCGGAGCACCTGTGCGGGGAGGGCAGGTGCTGCCCGGCGGAACCGTGCCCGGTGCCGGAACCGCGGGAACGATCGCGTCGCGGGGGTCCGGCCGGTGCGTGCCTCGGGCCGGGGATCGCGAGGTGGGCGAGCCGGTCCGTGCGCGCTGGATCAACGCGCTCGGCAGGTGCGGTGAGCCCACCGTAACCCAGATCACAGGAGGGCGCCACTCAGCGTGCGCAGGCCCGGGGCCCGGGGACGCGGTGCGGGGACCGGGCTCAGGAACGGGACGCGAGCGCCGGGCCCGGGAGACGGGCTCGGCAGACGGGGTCAGGTGCGGCGCGCGGTGCGGGCGGTGGCGGGCGCGGTCCAGGGGTCCTCGGGCCAGGGGTGCCTGGGGTAGCGGCCGCGCATCTCGGCGCGCACCTGGGCGTAGGGACCGGACCAGAACGAGGCGAGGTCGTCGGTCACGGCCAGCGGCCGCCCCGCCGGGGAGAGCAGGTGGAAGAGGACCGGGACCCGGCCGTCGGCGACCGTCGGGGACGCCGCCCACCCGAAGCACTCCTGGAGCTTGACGCTGACCACGGGCCGGCCGGCGGGGTCGTCGGCGGCCGGGTAGTCGATCCGGGCCCGGGAGCCGCTGGCCACGACGAGCCGCTCGGGCGCGAGCTCGTCGAGGCGGGCGGCCTCCGGCCACGGGAGCAGCCGCCGCAGGGGCGCGGCGAGGTCGACCCGGGCACCGCCGGCGAGGGCGCCGAGCTCGGGGGCGAGCCACTCGTCGAGACGGTCGAGCAGAGCGGTGTCGGCCATGTCGGGCCACGGGTCCCCCAGCCGGTGGCGGAGCAGCGCGAGCCGGCGCCGGAGCCGGTCCGCGCCGTCCGACCAGCCGAGCAGGCCGAGGCCCTGCTCGGCCAGGGCGGCGCGCACCGCGTCGCGGGCCGCCTCCGGCGTGGGCGGCACGGGTGTCGCGGACAGCTCGATCGCCCCGAGCGCACGGACCCGGCGGGCGCTCGCCCGCCCGTTCTCGAACCGGGTGCGGACCTCGTCGGTGAGCAGGTGCTCGGCGCAGCGCTGGGCGAGGGCACGGTCGAGCGCCGCCGCGGCGCGCACCACCGCGCCGGTCCCGGCGGCGGCCTGACCGGCCGCCCGGGTGACGTCGGCGACGGCCAGCCACTCGTGGCCCGCCAGGCCGCTCCCCGGGACCAAGCCCGCGCGGGTCCCGGAGGCGAGCAGATACGTGTCCCCCACCTTCCGGGCGACCCGCTGCGGCAGGGCCAGCGCCACGACGGCACCGGCCACGAGCTCGGCCGGGACGTCCCCGGCCGGCGGCGGCACCGGCGGCTCGTGCGGTCCGGCGACCGGCGGGTCCGTGGCGATCCGCTCCAGGCGCCGGGCCTCGTCGGCCCAGCGGCGGGCGTCCGGGGCCCGTCCGGAGCGCAGGTCGGCGAGCAGGCGGGACAGGTCCCCGCCGGGCGGGCGGTGGTCGTCCGAGACCATTGCGACGACCTCGGCCGCCGGCCGGGCGCCCACCGTGCGGGCGCCGTCGAGCAGGCCGCGGGCCAGGCGCGGGTCCACGGGCACCGCCGCGAGCAGCCGCCCGGTGGCGGTGGCCCGGCCGTCGTCGTCGAGCGCCCCGAGCCCGTGCAGGACGGCGACGGCGTCGGCCAGGGCCGGTGCGGGCAGCGGGTCCGGCAGGGGCAGGCCCCGTCCGCCGGGAGCGCCCCAGCAGGCGAGCAGCAGGGCGGCGCCGGTGAGGTCGGCGGCCGCGAGCTCGGGGGTGCGGTGGTGGGGCATCGCGGCCCAGGTCCGCTCGTCGTAGCAGCGCACGACCTCCCCGGGTCCGAGCCGGGCGGCACGGCCCGCCCGTTGCTCGGCCGAGGCCCGCGAGGCCGCGACCGTGACCAGGCCCGTCATGCCGCGTCCCGAGTCGCGGCGGGGCTCCCGGGACAGCCCGGAGTCGACCACGAGGCGCACGCCCGGCACCGTCAGGGAGGACTCGGCCAGGGCCGTGGAGACGACCACGCGCGGCGGGTCCCCCGGTCGGCGTCCCGAGGTCGCCCGGTCCTGCTCGGCGGCCCCGACCCGGCCGTGCAGCTCGAGCACCTCGGTCCCGCGACAGGTCTCCCGCAGCCGCCGGGCGACCTGCGCGACCTCCCACGCCCCGGGGACGAACACGAGCGCGTCCGTGGCGACGTCCCGGGACAGCGCCTGCGTGTGGGCGTCGGCCGCGGTCCGGGCGACGTGGTCGAGGAACGGGCGGGTGACCCCGCGGTCGTCGGTGCGCCGTCCGGGCGCCGGGGCCCACCGGACCGTGAGCGGGTGGAGGGCTGCGGGGCAGTCGACCACCGGGGCCGGGGCGCCCCCACCCAGCAGGCCGGCGAAGCGAGGGGCGTCGAGGGTCGCGGACATCGCGACGAGCACCAGGTCCTCGCGCAGCTGCCGCACCTCGGCCAGCATGCCGACGAGCAGGTCCGACTCGAGGCCGCGCTCGTGGACCTCGTCGAGGACCACGGCCCCCACCCCGGGCAGGCCGGGGTCCTGCAGCAGCCGGCGCAGGAGCACCCCCGGGGTGACGAACTCGACGAGCGTGCGGGCCCCGGTGCGCCGGTCGCCGCGCACCGTGTGGCCCACCAGCTCGCCCACGCGGGTCCCGGCCAGGTGCGCGAGCCGGCGGGCCGCCGAGCGCGCGGCGACCCGCCGGGGCTGGGTGACGACCACCCGGCCGGGCCCGGAGCCCCCGGCCTGCTCGTGCAGCAGGTCGGCGGCGAGCGGGGGCACCAGGGTGGTCTTGCCGGTGCCGGGCGGGGCCTGCACCACCGCGACACCGCCGGCCAGCGCCGCGCGGAGCTCGCCGAGCACCCCGGCGACCGGCAGTCCGGTGCCGATCCGGGCGAGGTCGAAGGGGACGGAGCTCATCGTCCCAGTCTCCCACCGGAACAGGGGGCCGGTCGTCGTGGTCCGGCGGCTGCCGCCCCCGCCGGACCACCGTCCGGGACGGCCGTGCTCCGCGCGGGGAAGGCGGTCAGTTCCCGGTGTGCGCCAGGAACCCGCGCAGCACCTCGACGAACTTCTCCGGCGCCTGCGAGTGGACCCAGTGGCCGGCCTCGCGGATCGTCACCCGGTGCGTCCTGGGGAACAGGCAGCGCATGACCGCTGCGTGCTCGTCGCGGACGTAGTCCGAGAGCCCGCCGGCGACCCAGAGGACGGGTCCCTCGTAGACGGCGTCCCCGGTGTCGGGGAAGCTGCCGATGGTGTCCAGGCTCGACCGCAGGAGCTCGAGGTTCGGCTCCCAGGAGAGCCCCTCCTTGCCGCGGCGCAGGTTCTGCAGCAGGAAGCTCCGGGTGGTGTCCTGCGGGATGGGCTCCATGAGGGCCTCGTCCGCGTCCGAGCGGCGCTCGACGACCGTGAGGTCCACGGCGGCGAGGCTGTCGAGCAGGTGTGCGAATTCGCCCTCGCCGCCACCGGTCCGGGCGGGAGCGATGTCCACCACCACGAGCCGGGAGACGAGATCCGGGTGTCGCAGCGCCAGCACCATGGCCACCTTGCCGCCGAGGGAGTGCCCGACGACGGCGACCGGTCCCTCCGAGGCGAGATCGTCGCGCAGGGTCTCGGCCACGGAGTCCGCCATCTGCTCGTAGTCCACCCGGTCCGTCCACTCGGACCGTCCGTGATTGGGCAGATCCACCAGCAGGCTCCGGAAGTCCGGCTGGAGGTCCTTGGCGATCCGGGTGAAGTTCTTGCCCCGGCCGAACAGGCCGTGCAGGAAGACGACGGGGGCGCCGTCGTCCCCGACGGGGGTCGTGTGCAGGGTGCTCGTCCGGAAGTCTGCCATCCTCCGAGCTTAGCCACCTCCCGGCACCTCCGTCCCCTGCGGCGGACGAGGTGGTCCCGGAGCGGGCCGGGGTCACCGCCGCGTCCGACAGGCGCCTGACCGGGCAGCGGCCGTGCCCCGCCGTCGTCGCTCCGGCGTCGCCGTCCCCCGCGAGTGGCCGGCCGGATCCGCCGTCGTAGACTCGGGAGCGTGACCGACACCTCCCGCACCCCCGGCAGCGACCTCCCCGAGCGGGTCTCGGAGCTCTTCGACCCTGCGCAGTGGCGGACGGTCGAGGGTTTCCAGGACCTGCAGGACCTCACCTACCACCGCGGCGTGGAGCGGGACCCGGACGGCGCGGTCGTGCGGGACCTGCCCTGGGTGCGGATCGCCTTCGACCGCCCGGAGGTGCGCAACGCCTTCCGGCCGGGAACCGTCGACGAGCTCTACCGCGTGCTCGACCACGCGCGGATGACGTCCGACGTGGGCGCCGTGGTGCTCACCGGCAACGGACCCTCCCCCAGGGACGGCGGCTGGGCGTTCTGCTCCGGCGGGGACCAGCGCATCCGCGGCCGCGACGGCTACCGCTACGCCGAGGGCGAGACCGCGGAGAGCATCGACCCGGCCCGCGCCGGGCGGCTGCACATCCTCGAGGTGCAGCGCCTGATCCGCACCATGCCCAAGGTGGTCATCGCCGCCGTCCCGGGCTGGGCCGCGGGCGGCGGGCACTCCCTGCACGTGGTCTGCGACCTGACGATCGCCTCCCGGGAGCACGGGAGGTTCAAGCAGACGGACGCCACCGTGGGCTCCTTCGACGCCGGCTACGGCTCCGCGCTGCTGGCCCGGCAGGTGGGGCAGAAGGCGGCCCGCGAGATCTTCTTCCTCGCCCGGGAGTACGACGCGCAGCGGATGTTCGAGATGGGCGCGGTCAACGAGGTCGTCCCGCACGCGGAGCTGGAGAACGCGGCGATGGCCGCCGCCCGGGACGTGGCGGCCCAGTCCCCGCAGGCGATCCGGATGCTGAAGTTCGCGTTCAACCTGCCCGACGACGGGATGGTCGGCCAGCAGGTCTTCGCGGGCGAGGCGACCCGCATGGCGTACATGACCGACGAGGCCGTCGAGGGCCGGGACGCGTTCCTGGGCAAGCGCGACCCCGACTGGTCCGGCTTCCCCTACTACTTCTAGGCCGCCTGCCGCCGCGCCACAACCTGTTCTGCGGGTCACGACCCGTCCGGCGGCGCGAGGAGGAGGGCCGTGATGGCCGAGCTGATCGTCCCCGGCGACGCCGTGGTCCTCGACGGGCCCGTGCCCGGCGACCCCCTGCGGCTGATGTCCCCGCTGACCCGCGCGCTGGGCCGGGAGGGCCCCGCCGTCGTGGTGCGCACGTCCGGGTCCACCGGCCGGGCCAAGCGCACGGTCCTCGCCCGGGACGCGCTCGCGGCGTCCTCGATGGCCACCGCGGTGCGCACCGGCGGGGTGGGCCAGTGGCTGCTCGCGCTGCCCGTCCACTACGTGGCGGGGGTGCAGGTGCTCGTCCGCTCCCTCTACGCCGGGACGGACCCGGTGGTCCTCGACCCGGCGGCCCGCTTCACCCCGGAGTCCTTCGCGGCGGCGGCCGAGGAGATGGACGACCCGGTGCGCTACACCTCGCTCGTGCCCACCCAGCTGCAGCGGATCCTGGAACCGGCGTCCGGGGTGCGCAACGGGGACGCGGTCTCCGCGCTGAAGAGCTTCTCCGCGATCCTGCTCGGCGGCTCGGCGGCCCCCCCGCGACTGCTGGCGGCCGCCCGGGCCGCCGATGTCAGGGTGGTCTCCACCTACGGGATGACCGAGACGTGCGGGGGCTGCGTCTACGACGGCGTGCCCCTGGACGGCGTCTCCGTGCACGTGGCGGGGGCCGACGACGACGCCCCGCGACCCGGGGTCCCCGGCCCGGCGGGGCCGGGCCGGATCTGGCTCGGCGGGGACGTCGTCGCCGCCGGCTACGCCGGGGACCCGGAGCAGACCGCACGGCACTTCCGGGAGACCGCCGGGACGCGCTGGTACCGCACGGACGACCTCGGCGGGCTCTCCGCCGACGGCGTGCTCACGGTGCACGGGCGGATCGACGACGTCGTGAACACAGGCGGGGTCAAGGTCGCCGCGGGGCTCGTGACCGCCGCGCTGACGGAGCACCCCGCGGTGCGGCAGGCCGTGGTGCTCGGCGTGCCCGACGCCGAGTGGGGGCAGGCGGTGGGGGCCGCGGTCGTCGCGGCCCCCGGCACGGACCGCCGGCGGCTGCGCACCGAGCTCGAGGAGTCGGTGCGCGCCCGGCACGGCACCGCCGCGGTGCCCCGGCGCTGGGCCTGGCCGGACGAGCTGCCCCTGCTGCCCACCGGGAAACCGGACCGTGCCGCCGTGGGCCGTCTGCTCGGCTGAGCCCCCCGCCCGAGCCGGGGCCGGGGCAGCGCCGTGACACAATGGTGCGCGGCCGCGGACCCCCACGCGGCCCGCATCCCGCACCCCGCACCCCGCGCGGGTCGTTCTCGACGGAGGTAGCCCGTGGCCACGCCAGCACAGTGGATCGAGGGAGCCCGGCTCCGGACGCTGCCGATGGCCCTCGCCCCCGTGGTGGCCGGCTCCGCCGCGGCCCAGGCCCTGCACTCCTTCGACCTCGTCCGGGCGCTGCTCGCCCTGCTGGTGGCCCTCTTCCTGCAGATCGGCGTGAACTACGCCAACGACTACTCCGACGGCATCCGGGGCACCGACGACGACCGCGTGGGCCCGCTGCGCCTGACGGGCTCCGGGGCCGCCGCGCCGGCACGGGTGAAGGCAGCGGCGCTGCTGTGCTTCGGTCTCGCCGCGCTCGCCGGCGCGGTGCTGGTGGTGCTGAGCCGCCAGTGGTGGTTCATCCCCGTCGGCCTCTCGGCCGTGCTCGCCGCGTGGAGCTACACCGGCGGGCGGAGCCCGTACGGGTACCGCGGGCTCGGCGACGTGTTCGTGTTCGTCTACTTCGGGCTCGTGGCCGTGCTCGGCACCACGCTCACCCAGGCCGGCACCCTCAACCTCGAGGCGTTCGTCGCGGCCCTGTCCACCGGTCTCATCGCCACCGCCCTGCTCATGGCCAACAACATCCGGGACCTGCCCGGGGACCGGGAGGTCGGCAAGCGCACCCTGGCCGTGCGGCTGGGCGACCCGCTGGCCCGGGTGGTGTTCACCGCCGAGATCGCCGTGGCGTTCGCGCTGGTGCTGTTCCTGGTGCCCTACAACCCGTGGATGCTGCTCGTGCTGCTGCTCCTGCCCCTGGCGTGGGCACCCGTGGCCACGGTGCTGCGGGTGCGGGACCGGCGCCAGCTCATCCCCGTGCTCCGGCAGTGCGGGGTGCTCAACGTGGGCTGGGCCGTGCTCTTCCTGCTGGCGGTGCTGCTGCGGCAGTGGGGGTGAGCCCCCGCCGGGGAGTCAGCCGCCGGTGCTCAGAGCTCGCGACCGTCCTCGCGCAGCCTCCGGTCCACGTAGGCGTCCTCGACCTCCTGGTCCTCGAGCGCCCCCCGGTTGCGGGGCTTCGGCGCCCGCGCGAACCACCGGTGGACCTCCTCGCCCGCGGCGGTGTGCAGGCGCGGGAAGAACAGGTAGGAGACCGCGAAGGAGATCGCCACCGCGGCGATCCCCGACAGGACCAGCCCCACGCCCAGCCACATGCAGAGCAGGAAGGCCAGCACGAGCAGCGCGAACCGGAGCAGGGAGTACTTCAGGAAGTTCACGGCTCCAGTCTAGCGGGGCCGGCGGGCAGAACTCCCGGGGCGCTGAGCTGGCGTCCAGGCAACTCCCCTACGATTGTCGGCATGGGCAGAGCCATCCTCATCATCGGCGCGGCCGCTTTGGCGGTGGGCGTCATCGTGTACTCCCTCATCGAGTGCACTCGGACCGACAGCGCCGACATGCGCGGTCTCCGCAAGGGGGGCTGGATCGCGGTGATCCTCCTCCTGCCGCTCGTCGGCGCCCTCCTGTGGCTGTTCCTCGGGCGCCCCAAGGGCACCGCCGAGTCGTCACGCTCCGTGCGCGGCAAGGGGCCCGACGACGACCCCCAGTTCCTGCGCAACCTCGAGGAGCGCCGCCGGCAGCAGGAGAAGGCCGAGAAGCTCCGGCAGTGGGAGGAGGAGCTGCGGCGCAACGGCGGACCGGGAGCGGCCGGCGGAACCGGGCGGAAGGACGGTCCGGGCGACCGCCCCGACGACGGGCCCTCCGGCGGCTCGTCCGCCGGCCGCACGGACGGACCGAACGACGGCACCCCCGGCAACCGGCCCCCGCACGACTGACCCGCACCATCGATCCGCACCACCGGCCCCGCACGACCGATCCGCACCACCGACGACCCGACCACGGCGAACGGCCCGCACCGAGAGGTGCGGGCCGTACGTCGTCGTCCGGTACGGGCGGCCGGGGGTCAGACCCCGGAGTAGGAGTGCAGGCCGGGGAAGACCGTGTTGACCACGGTGAAGTTGAAGATCACGCAGAGGTACCCGACGATCGACAGCCAGGCCGACCGGTTGCCGGTCCAGCCGCGGGTGGCGCGGGCGTGCATGTAGGCGGCGTAGACCACCCAGATCACGAAGGTCCAGACCTCCTTGGTGTCCCAGCCCCAGTAGCGCCCCCAGGCCTGCTCCGCCCAGATGGCGCCGGCGGCGAGGGTGAAGGTCCAGAAGGCGAACCCCACCGCGTTGAGCCGGAAGGACAGGTTCTCGAGCGCCTGGGAGGACGGGACCATCGCCAGGAAGCCCGTGCCGGGCCGGTCGCCGGAGAGGATCGCCCGCTCCCGCCGGGCCTGCAGCAGCTGCAGGACGGCCATGGCGAACGTGATGGTGAAGACCCCGGAGGCCGCCACGGCGATGGACACGTGGATCACCAGCCACCAAGACTGCAGGGCGGGCTGCAGCGGCCCCACCGGGGTGGGGAAGCCGATGGTGGCCGCGCAGAGCATGATCACCACGAGCCCGGACACCATGGAGCCCACGAAGCGCAGGTCCCGGGCCAGCAGGGCCAGGAGGAACACGCCCGCGACGACCAGGGCGCCCGTGGTGCAGAACTCGTACATGTTGCCCCACGGCACCCGTCCGGCCGCGAAGGCCCGGGTCAGCACGGCGGCGGTGTGCACGGCGAAGCCCAGGACCATGACGGCCACGGCCACGCGGGCGGCGGGACGGCGCTCGCCGGTGTAGCGCATCTCCTCGTCCGCCACGTGCCCGGCCAGGGCGGAGCGCGCGCTCGTGCGGTAGCCGCGCCCGCGGTGGCCCGTGCCGTGGCCGGCCCGGGAGTCGGCGGGCTCGGCGGCGTCCCCCGAGGTCGCCGCGGTGCCCGCGGCGGCGCCCACGAGCTCGCGCTCCCCGGTGCCCGCGGTCCCGCGCAGGGTCCTGGAATGGGACGCCACGTCCCACGCGAAGGCCACGAAGGCGACCAGGTAGGTCATGGCCGCCAGGAGCATGAACAGCTCGCTCCAGGCGCCCAGTGTCTCGTTGACGGTCATGCCGCCCATCCTCTCACTCGTTGTCCGGCCGGGCGTCCGGCCGGGCGTCCCGGTCGGTCTCCGACCGGCTGCCGACGCGCACGGTGCTCCCGGCCGCCGCGGTCACGGTCGTGGTCGCCGCCGTCGTCGTGGTCGCCGTCGCTGTAGTCGTCGTCGTGGTGTCCGTGTCCCGCACGCCGGCGTCCTGCCACTGCTCGGTCCAGAGGCGGTCCAGCCGCTCGGCCTCCGCGGCGAGCCGGGGGTCCTCGCCGCGGGCCAGCAGTCCGTACTCCAGCACCGTGCACGGCCGGCCGGCCGCGTCGACGCCCTCCGCCGCGCGCACCCAGACGCGGCGCCGGGCGATGAACAAGGACATGAGCAGGCCCGCGAAGGCCGCGACGAAGGAGACGAACGCGCCGGTCTTGCCGGGGTCGTAGTGGATGTCCAGGCCCACGTAGCGCCTGACGTCCAGGAACTCCACGGTGCCCTTGCCGTCGGGCAGCTCGTGCACGGGGTTCGCGGCGTCCAGGGTGATGGCGCCGTTCTCGTTGGTCATAGCGTTGAGCTCGGTGAGCGGCTCGACGTCGAGCACGTACACGTTCTGCGGTTCACCGCTGTCCAGGCCGAGGTCCCCGTGGTACGCGGAGAGGATCAGCCGTGGATTGGCGAGGCCGGGGTCCACCGAGCGGGGCATCTCGCCCTCCCCGCCCACGGCGGTGGGCAGCAGCAGCCCCACGAAGCCGAGCTGGTCGGGACGGGCGTCCGGGACCTTGAGCACGAGCGAGGACGTGTAGACGCCGTCGGAGGGCACGGTCACGACCGGTCCCTCGAAGGCGACGTCCCCGTTGCCGTCGGTCACCCGGACCACCGGGGCGTAGCCGTTGCCCACCAGGTAGCTCTTCACGCCGTGCACGTTCAGCGGCTGGTTGACCTTCAGCACCTCCTGCCGCGGCTCGGCGCCGGGCTCGTCCTGCACCGTGACCTCCGCGGTGAAGTCCAGGGGCGCCCCGTAGCTGCGCGGGTCCGTGGTGTCCCGGTTGAACACGGCCTCGAAGCTGTCGAGCCGCACCGAGAAGGGGTCGAGCCAGTCGGGGTCGTAGTTGGTGCCGGGGGTGAAGGAGTCGTAGCCGATGAGGGTGTTGACGAAGGACTCGCCCTCCACGACCACCCGCTGGCCCTTGTAGCCGAAGAGGGAGCCGACGGCCACGGACACTAGCACGCCCAGCAGCGCCAGGTGGAAGACGATGTTGCCGACCTCCTTCCACATGCCGCGCTCGGCGGCCACCGACGGGGCGGCCGTGCCGGCGTCCCGCACCGCCACCCGGTAGCCGCGCTTCTTGAGCAGCCGGGCGGCGTCGGCGACGACGTCGTCCGGGGCCGGCGCCCCGGCGCCGTCGCGCCCGCCCAGGGCGAGGGAGCGGTGCTCGGGCAGCCGCTCCAGCCGGCGCGGGGTGCGCGGGGGCTCGGCCCGCCACGCCCGCCAGTGCTTGGCGGCGCGCGGCAGGACGCACCCCACGAGGGAGACGAACAGCAGGATGTAGACCGCGGAGAACCACGCCGACGAGAAGACGTCGAACAGCTGCACCCGGTCCAGCCACTCCCCCAGGACGGGGTTGGTGTCGATGTAGTCCTGGACCGCCGCCGGGTCCTGGATGCGCTGCGGGAAGATCGATCCCGGCACCGCGGCGACCGCCAGGAGCAGCAGCAGGAACAGGGCGGTGTTCATCTTGGTCAGCTGCGTCCAGGCCCACCGGGCCATGCCGATAGGCCCGAGGGCAGGGAGCTCGACGTCCGGGGTGCGCTGGCCGGGGACCGGGGACGAGGGGCCCGACGACGACGACGGGGGCGCTACGGTGCTCATGCCGGCCTTTCTGTTGTCGGTCGCGGACCGGGGCTCGGAGGCGCTCAGATCGGCATCACCCAGTCGGTGACGAGCTCGGCCTGCACCCAGGAGACGAACGCCGTCCACGCGCCCGTCATCATGAGCAGGCCGACGAGGACGAGCAGGCCGCCGCCGGCGCGCTGGATGCCGAGGCGGTGCTGCCGGAAGAAGCCCATGGCGCCCATGCCCCGGCGCAGGGCGAGGGCGAGCGCCAGGAACGGCACCCCTAGGCCCAGGCAGTAGGCGACCGTGAGGACGGCCGCCTTGCCGGTCGAGGCGCCGTCCACGTAGACGAGGGCCTGCACGGCCGCGAAGGTGGGGCCGATGCAGGGCGCCCAGCCGAGGCCGAACGTCACGCCGAGCAGCGGGGCGCCCCAGAGCCCGGGCGGTGGGCGGCGCCCGATCTTGCGGTCCCGCTGGAAGAAGGACACCCCGCCGAGGAACACGATGCCCATGAGCACCACCAGGCCGCCGAGGACCACGGTGATCCAGTTCTGCCCCAGGAACCACGCGTAGGCGCCCAGCTGGGCCAGCAGCACGGACATCACCAGGAACACGGCCGAGAAGCCGAGGACGAACAGCGTGATTCCCGCGAGCACGCGGCCGCGCCGCTGCTCCTGCAGGTCCGCGCCCGTCAGACCGGTGACGTAGCCGAGGTAGCCGGGCACGAGGGGCAGCACGCACGGGGACGCGAAGGAGACGAGACCGGCCAGCAGCGCCACGGGCAGCGCGACGAGGAGGGAGCCGTCGAGGACGATCTCGGCGAAGGGGTTGCCAGCCGTCATGCCGCTTCGGCCACCGTGTCCTCGAGAAGGGTCTCGAGCACGGAGCGGTCCGCGGTGCCGAGGATGCGGACGGCCACCCGCCCCTGGGCGTCGAGCACGAGCGTGGTCGGCACGGCCTGCGGCGGCACGTAGGCGCTCAGAGCCATGAGCACGCCCCCGTCCTTGTCCTCGACGGAGGGGTACGGGATCTCGAAGGTGCGCTCGAACGCCTCGGCGGTGGCCCGCTCGTCGCGCAGGTTCACGCCGTAGAAGGCCGTCTGCCCCTCGAACCGCTCGGCGAGCTCGCGGAGGTCGGGGGCCTCGACGCGGCACGGGGCGCACCCCGCGTACCAGAAGTTGAGCAGCGCGGGCCGTCCGCGCAGGTCCTCGGCGGAGAGGGACGTGCCGTCGAAGAGCGTGCCGGTGAACTGCACCGGCTCCCCGCGTTCGGCGGCCGGGTACTCGGAGACCGTGCCGTCCCCGGCGATGTAGCCCTTCCTGTCCCCCGAGTTCGCCTGCTGGGCGAGGGAGTCCTCCTCCGTGCACCCGGCAAGGGCGAGCCCGAGGACGCCGAGGCCCGCGAGCGTGAGCACGCGGCGGCGGGACGGACGGGAGGCGGGCGAGGGGCGGGAGGTCACGGACGGATCACCTGGTGCTCTGGACGGGACGGGGAGGGCGGCGACGCCCGGTCATTATGAACCGGGAAGCTGGTTGACCCCTGTGTAGAGGTCGGCGGCGGGCTCGCCGTAGACCACCCGGGGCGGGCGGCCGGAGTCGAGGTCGTCGAAGACGAGCGAGGTGATGGAGGCGAGGTTGCACTGCCGCCGACGCGGGTCGTGCGGCAGGGGGCGCCCCTCGGCGGAGCGCCGGGTGAGCCAGATCGGCAGCTGGTGGGACACCAGCACGGCCTCGGCCCCGTCCCCGCCGCGCTCCGCGGCGGTGCGCCCGGCGTCCCGCACGGCCTCCGCCATGCGCGCGACCTGGTGCCGGTAGGGCTCGCCCCAGGAGGGCCGCAGGGGGTTGCGTAAGTGCGGCCAGTGCCGGGGCTTCAGCAGCTCGGGGACGTCCACGTGCAGGCCTTCGAAGTGGTTGTGGGCCTCGACGATCCGCTCGTCCGGGTGCACCGGCAGGTGCAGCTCCCGGGCCACGGGCGCGGCGGTCTCCCGGGCCCGCTGCAGCGGGGAGGAGACGAGGTGGACGATGCGGGAGCCGGCGTTCACGCGGCGGGCGAACTCCGCGGCGGCGGCCTCCGCCATCCGCGCTCCCAGCTCGGTGAGGCCGTAGCTGGGCAGCCTCCCGTAGACGATGCGGTCTGGGTTGAGGACCTGGCCGTGACGCAGCAGATGGACCGTCGAGGAGGGCATGGCACCCATGGTCCCAGACCGGGCGCACCGGCCCCAAACGGGAAAGGTGGCTCAGCCGACCAGGCGCTCGCGCAGCAGCCGGGCGAGCCGGCGCTCGTCGATCCGCCAGAAGTCGCGCGGGACGCCGTCCACCAGCACCACGGGGATCTCCTCGGCGTGCCGGCGGGCCAGCTCGGGGTCGGCGTCGATGTCGACGTCCTGCCACTCCAGCCCCAGCGCCGAGGTGACCCGGTCCACGGACTCCCGGGCGGCCTCGCACAGGTGGCACCCGGGCCGGGTGAGAAGGGTCACGGCGGGGGGCGGCGGAGAGCTCATGGGGCCATGCTACGGGCTCGTCGCGCGGTGCGGACGGGCCCGGAAACGCACCGGGGCCGCCGTCCTCGATCGGACGGCGGCCCCGGTGGCGCGCTCAGCGCAGGGTCACTTCTTGTTGCGGCGCTGGTGACGGGTCTTGCGGAGCAGCTTGCGGTGCTTCTTCTTGGACATCCGCTTGCGGCGCTTCTTGATCACTGAACCCATAGGATCCCTCGCATCTTCATGTCTCGGTGGTGGTCCCCGGGTGCTCCGCGCGACAGGCGGGACCTAGGGGTGCCGGCCTGCGGACGGTGACGGCCGGGCAAACGTTCACTGACACCCTACCGTCTCGTGGGGAGATTGCTGCATTCGGTCCGGCCGCGGACGCCTCAGGCGCTGCGGGACACCGGCGCCGGCCCGTCCCCGGACTCGTTCCCGAACGCGTCCTCGGCCGTGTCCGGCAGCCCCGCCGCGGCACCGGGCGGGTTCAGCTCGGCAGGGGCGTCCGGCGCGGGGCCGGGGGTGCGCTGCTCCTGGTCGGGGTCCACGCCGGCCTCGCGGTACTGGTATTCGATGTGCTCTGCCACCAGCCGGGACGCGAGCCGGCGGTCACCGGCCGCCACGGCGGAGTAGATGGCGTGGTGCTCCGCGCGCAACCGCTCCGAGGTGGTGCTCCACAGCGGCACGTGGCCCACGAGGGCCATCGTGTACTCGTAGATCGAGTCCCGCAGGGAGGACATCAGGGCCGAGACTACGGAGTTGCCGGCGGTCTTGCACAGGGCGATGTGGAAGCTCACCTCGAGGTGGTGGAACTCCTTGAGGGACAGGTCGTCCCGGGCCATCTGCTCGAGCAGCGCCCGGAGCTCGGCCATCGCCGGGTGCTCCGGGTCCGAGCGCTCCAGGGCCCACGTCTCGAGCAGCACCCGGGTCTGCACGATGTCCCGCAGGGGGTAGTCCGAGGTGGCCATGTGCAGCTGCAGGGCGGGCCCCGCGGAGGCCGCGGGCTCCCGCACCAGCATCGGCAGGATCGACTTGCGCGGCCCGTCGAACAGCCGCACGATGCCCTGGGCCTCCAAGGTCTTGAGCGCCTCCCGCATGTTGTTGCGGGACACGCGGTGGATGGCCGCGAGGTCGCGGTCCGAGGGCAGTTGTTGACCCAGCACGAGGTGGCCGTCGAACAGCTCGTTCTCCAGCCACTGCAGGACCTGCCGATGCGTTGCCATAGTCTCCAGGGTAGGACCACCGCGGCCCTCCGTGGGACGATCGCGGCTCCGGACGTGTCGGAAGTGCGGACGGGGACCCCCTGCCGGGCCCGGTTCCACCGGGCCCGGCACGGGATCAGATGAGGCCCTGCGCCACCATGGCGCCGGCCACCTTCATGAACCCGGCGATGTTCGCGCCGGCCACGTAGTTGCCGGTCATGCCGTAGTCCTCGGCGGTCTCGGCGCAGGTGTCGTGGATCGACTTCATGATCTGGCCGAGCCGCTCCTCCGTGTACTCGAAGGTCCACGAGTCGCGGGAGGCGTTCTGCTGCATCTCGAGCGCGGACGTGGCCACGCCCCCGGCGTTGGCCGCCTTGCCCGGGCCGAAGAGCACGTCCGCCTCCTGGAACAGCCGGGTGGCCTCGCCCGTGGTGGGCATGTTGGCGCCCTCCGCCACGGCGAGCACGCCGTGGTCGAGGAGCTTCTTGGCGTGGGAGCCGTCCAGCTCGTTCTGGGTGGCGCACGGCAGGGCCACGGTGCCCGGCACGTCCCACACCGAGCCCTTGGCGATGAACCGGGCGCGCCCGCCGCGGCGCTCGGCGTACTCCGAGATCCGTCCGCGCTCGATCTCCTTGACCTCGCGGAGCAGCTCCAGCTCGATGCCGTCCGGGTCCACCACGTAGCCGCTGGAGTCGGAGGCGGTGACCACGGTGGCCCCGAGCTGCTGCGCCCGGTGGATCGCGAACGTCGCCACGTTGCCCGAGCCGGAGACCAGCACGGTCTGCCCGTCGAAGGACTGCCCGCGGGTCCGCAGCATCTCCTCCGCGAACATCACGGTGCCGAAGCCGGTGGCCTCGGTGCGCACCAGGGAGCCGCCCCAGCTGAGGCCCTTGCCGGTGAGCACGCTGGACTCGTAGCGGTTGGTGATCCGCTTGTACTGGCCGAACAGGTAGCCGATCTCGCGCCCGCCCACGCCGATGTCACCGGCGGGGACGTCGGTGTACTCGCCGATGTGGCGGTAGAGCTCGGTCATGAAGGACTGGCAGAAGCGCATGATCTCGCCGTCGGAGCGCCCGCTCGGGTCGAAGTCCGAGCCGCCCTTGCCGCCGCCGATGGGCATGCCCGTGAGGGCGTTCTTGAAGATCTGCTCGAAGCCCAGGAACTTGACGATGCCCAGGTACACGGAGGGGTGGAAGCGCAGTCCGCCCTTGTAGGGCCCGAGCGCGGAGTTGAACTCCACCCGGAAGCCGCGGTTGATGTGCACGCGGCCCTGGTCGTCGGTCCAGGGGACGCGGAAGATGATCTGCCGCTCCGGCTCGCAGACCCGCTCGAGCACGGCGGCGTCCAGCAGCTCGGGGTGGCGCGCGACCACGGGGCCCAGGGAGTCGAAGACCTCGTCCACGGCCTGGTGGAACTCCACCTCTCCGGGGTTGCGGGCGAGTACGGCCTGGCGGATGGGGTACAGGTCCTCGTGCATGGTGCTCCTCGTTCCGATCGGTTGGGCCCGGCCGGTCACCGCCGCGGATTCCTGGTGCGGCGGCGCAGGCCGGAGAGGCTGGACAGGATGTCCACCGCACGAGCCCCCGTGCCCCTGCTCGGGCGTGCGGTGGTGCCGCCGACGGGCAGCTCCGGGCCGGGGTCGACGGCCGGCTCCGGCACGAGCGCCGCCGCGGCGTCCGACCCGGGCACCACCTCCGCGTCCCGCCCGGTCGCCCCGGCCTCGTCGGTCCCGGTGATCACGGCAGTGTCGGTTCCGGCGCTGTCGGTCGCGGTGGCGTCCTCCGGGGCGCGCACCGGGACGGACGCCTCGTGGGCAGCCCCGCCCACGACCTCGTGGACCCATGCGGTGACCTCGGCTAGCGGCTCCGGTTGCACGGCGTAGAGGCGTCGTTGCCCCTGTGCCTCCATGGACACCATACCGGCCTCGCGCAGGATCTTCAGGTGCTTCGAGACGGTCGGCTGGGACACTCCCAGCTCGGCCACGAGGTCCCCCACGGGTCGCTCGCCGTCCTTGAGCGCGGCAAGGATCCCCCGCCGGGTCTTGTCGGCGATCACCGCGAACACGTCGTTGTTGTTGCCCATCCGATCACTGTAAACGGGATGCCGTGCGGCTCCCGGCACCGGCACGTCCGCGCCGCCGCCGTGACCGCCGCCGTCGCCCGGGTCACGGCCGCCGGCACGATCGTCGGACCCCGCGGGTGACGGACTCAGTCGAACCACGGGTCCAGCCCCCACTGGGGGAAGACCTCCTTGCGGGTGGCCATGATGGTGCGGTCCGTCTCGTCGTTCGGGTCGAAGCCCACCTCCCAGGAGCGCCACCACAGGTCCACGTCGTCGCCCATGACGCGCGGCGCGTCGACGCCGTAGCGCTCGCGCACGTAGTCGCGCCACGGCTGCGGCACCGCGGCGCCCACGTCGATCGGGTGGCCCGCGGCGACGCCGACCAGGTGCGTCCAGGAGCGCGGCACCACGTCGTAGCAGTTGTACCCGCCCCCGCCGGTGGCGATCCACCGGCCCTCGCACAGCTCGTGGGCCAGTGCGGCCACGGCCACGGCGGTCTGCCGCTGCGCGTCCACGCTGACGCGCAGGTGCGTGAGCTCGTCGGCGAAGTGCGAGTCGCAACCGTGCTGGCTCACGATCACCCCGGGCCGGAACTGGCGCAGCAGGGGCGGGACCACGGCGTCGAACGCGCGCAGCCACATGGAGTCGTCGGACGCCGTGGGCATCGCCACGTTCACGGCGTGCCCCTCGGCCTCCCCGCGGCCGGTCTCGTTGGCGAAGCCCGTACCCGGGAACAGGGTCAGGCCCGTCTCGTGCAGCGAGATGGTGAGGACGCGGGGGTCGTCGTAGAAGATCGACTCGGTGCCGTCGCCGTGGTGGCCGTCGACGTCCACGTAGGCCACCCGCTGGACCCCCTGGTCGAGCAGGTGCTGGACCGCCACGGCGCAGTCGTTGTAGATGCAGAAGCCGCTGGCCTTCTCCGCGTGGGCGTGGTGCATCCCTCCCCCGAAGTTCACGGCGTGCACCGCGTCCCCGGCGAGAAGGGCCACGGCGCCCTGGTAGGTTCCGCCCACGAGCCGGGCGCTCGCCTCGTGCACGCCCGGATAGGCAGGGGTGTCCTCCGTGCCCAGCCCGCACTCGGGGACTTCCACGGAGGGGTCGGCGCTGACGGCTCGGACCGAGTCCACGTAGTGCTGCGGGTGGACGAGGTGGAGCACATCGTCCGGCGCCACCTCGGGCACCTCCACCGTGACGTTGTCCCGGCGGTCGAGACCGAACTCCTGGATCAGGCGGTAGGTGGCCTCGAGCCGGGACGGGTGCATGGGGTGGTGGTCCCCGAAGTTGTACTCGAGCAGGGCGGGGTCCCAGAACAGTCGTGTGGGGTACGGGGCGCCGGGCCCGGATGTAGCAGGAGTCACACCGATCATTAGACCACCCGGGGCGCCGGACGGTGTCCCGGGGCCCGCCCGGCGCCGGCTATGTGTCGTCGCACCCGCGCACCCCCGGCAGTGCGATACTGTCAGCGGTCGCGGCGACCGCAGCCGCCGCCCCGCCTCGCCCGGCGGTCCGGACACCAGGAGGAGCGCCCGTGAGCAACCTGCAGCGCGGTGCCTGGGTCCGTCCCGAGGAGCGCGGCCGCTTCTGGCGGCTCACCTCCCTGCGCGACCTCGTGGACCGGATCGCGGCGTCCTCCCCGGCGCGCCTGGCGCTCATCGTCTTCGCCGTCGTCGTCGCCGCCTTCTCCTTCCTGCTGTGGCTGCCCGTCTCGGCCGCTCCCGGCGTCGACACCTCGCTGGAGGACGCGGTGTTCACGGCGACGTCCGCCGTCACCGTGACGGGCCTGACCACGGTGCCCACCGGCGCGAACTGGTCGTTCTTCGGGCAGTTCGTCATCATGGTCGCTATGCAGATCGGCGGGCTGGGCACCCTCACGATGACGTCGATCCTCGCTCTCGCCGTGGGCCGCAAGCTCGGCCTCAGGTCGCGGCTCCTCACGCAGGAGGCCCTCAACATCGGGCGGCTCGGTGAGGTCGGCTCGCTCCTGCAGATCATCGTGCTCACCTCCGTGAGCATCGAGGCGGTTCTGGCCGCGGTCCTCACCGTCGGTTTCCTGCTGGAGGGAGAGCCCGTCCTGCTCGCCCTGTGGCAGGGCGTCTTCTACGCGATCTCGGCGTTCAACAACGGCGGCTTCGTGCCCAACGAGGCCGGCCTCGGGCCCTACACGACGGCGTGGCTGATCGTCGTGCCCATCGCCCTCGGAGTCTTCATCGGCTCCCTCGGCTTCCCCGTGGTCCTGGTGGTGCGGCAGGTCGGCCTGCGGTTCACCCGGTGGAACCTCAACACGAAGCTCACCGTGGCGACCACGACCGTGCTGCTCGTCCTGGCGTGGATCATGTACACCGCGTTCGAGTGGTCCAATCCGGGGACGCTGCAGAACCTCTCCGTGGGCGAGAAGATCTTCAACGGCTTCTTCTCCTCGGTCAACATGCGCTCCGGGGGCTTCGCCCTCGTCGACACCAACAGCGAGCTGCCGCAGACGCTGCTGATGACGGACGCCATGATGTTCGCGGGCGGCGGTTCGGCGTCCACGGCCGGTGGCATCAAGGTCACCACGCTCGCCGTCGTGTTCCTCGCGGTGCTGGCCGAGGCCCGCGGCGACCGGTCCGTGATCTCGTTCTACCGGACCATCCCCGAGGAGGCCCTGCGCATCGCGATCTCGGTCATCATGATGGGGGCGACGATCGTGCTGGTGTCCTGCGGATTCCTGCTGGCCTTCTCCGACGCGCCCCTGGACCGGGTGCTCTTCGAGGTGATCTCGGCCTACGCGACGTGCGGGCTGAGCGTCGGCCTGTCCGCGGAGCTCCCCCCGGAGGGCAAGTACGTGCTCGCGGCGACCATGTTCGTGGGACGCATCGGCATCACCACCGTGGCCGCCGCCCTGGCGCTGCGCTCGCGCCGGCGCCTGTACAGGTACCCCGAGGAAAGGCCCATCATTGGCTGACCGTTCGTCCCACAGCGTCCCCGTCCTGGTGATCGGCCTCGGCCGCTTCGGCACCGCCACCGCGCTCCAGCTGGCCCGTCAGGGCCGGGAGGTCCTGGGCGTGGAGCGGGACGCCCAGCTGGTGCAGAAGCTCTCCGGGCAGCTCACGCACGTGGTCGAGGCCGAGGCCACCGACATCGACGCCCTGCGGCAGCTGGGCGCGGCCGAGTTCGACTCCGCCGTGGTCGGTGTGGGCACGTCCATCGAGTCGAGCGTGCTCATCACGGCGAACCTCGTGGACCTCGGCGTGAGCCGGATCTGGGCGAAGGCCATCACGCCCTCGCACGGCAAGATCCTCTCCCGCATCGGGGCGCACCACGTGATCTTTCCCGAGGCGGACGCGGGGCGGCGCACCGCGCACCTGGTCTCGGGCCGGCTGCTGGACTACATCGAGTTCGACGACGACTTCGCGATCGTCAAGATGTACCCGCCGCGGGAGGTGCAGGGCTTCACCCTGGGCGACTCCAACGTCCGCTCCAAGTACGGCGTGACCGTGGTCGGTGTGAAGTCACCGGGCGAGGACTTCACCTACGCCCGTCCCGACACCAAGGTCACTTCCCGTGACCTGCTGATCGTCTCGGGGCACGTGGACCTGCTCGAGCGCTTCGCGGCCCGCCCCTGACCCGGAGGCCTCCCGGGCCGCGAATCAGGACCCGCTGAACTCGCGCGTGAGCTCTGCCGAGCGGTCCGCGGAGGCCCGGGCCGCGGCAGCGACGAGGTCCTCGAAGCCGTTGTCCTGGAAGGTCGTGATGGCCCGGTCGGTGGTTCCCTTGGGGCTCGTGACGGCCTTGCGCAGGGCGGCGGGGTCGGCCTCCGCCGGGCGCAGCAGCTCCCCGGCGCCGGAGACGGTCTCCTTCGCGAGGACGCGTGCGACGTCCGCCGGCAGCCCCATCCGCTCCCCCGCTCGCTGCATGGCCTCGGCCAGCAGGAACACGTAGGCGGGCCCGGAGCCGGAGACGCCGGTCACGGCGTCCACCTGCTCCTCGGGGACCTCGACCACGGTGCCCACGGCCGCGAGCACCCGGCGCACGGACTCCGTCTGCTCGGGAGCGGTGGCGGTCCCCGGGGTGACCGAGACGACCCCGCGCCCCACGCTGGAGGGCGTGTTCGGCATCGTGCGCACCACCGGCTGCCCGGCGGGGAGGGCCAGCTCGAGGGCGCCCACGGAGATCCCCGCCGCCACCGACGCCACGACCGTGCCGGTGCGCAGTGCGGGGGCGATCTCGCGGGCGAGGTCGAGGATGCCGACGGGCTTCACGCCGAGCAGCACGACGTCCGCCTCGCGGGCCGCCCGCCGGTTGGCCTCGGCGTCCTCCCCGGTGACGTAGGGCCGCACGCCCGTCTCGTCCTCGAGCCGGCGGGCGCTCTCCGCGGAGCGGACGGTGGCCCGGACCTGATCGACGGGCACTCCGGAGGCCAGCACCCCCCGCAGGATGGATCCGTTCATGGAGCCGCAGCCCAGGAAGGCGAGCACAGGAGTCATGGTCGGTGAGGTCCTCTCGTCGTGGAAGGGGTTCGGTGGATATGGATCGGTGACATGCATCGGTGGAGATTCAGCGGTGGCAGCGGGGCGGCGGGTGTTCATCGTCCGGAGCGGATCGGGGCGGACGAGGAGGGGCGCGGGCCGGGAGGCGGGGGTGCCCTCGGCCGTCAGCCCTCGGGGCGGTCAGCTCTCGGTGCGGTCAGTGCTCTCCGTGCTGTCGGTGCCGCCGGCACTCTGGGCGCCGTCGGGCCGGCTCGTGTGCCGGTGGGCGAACTCGAGGGACTCCGAGAGCCACTGCGTGCGCTCATCGGCGTTCTTGGAGCGCCGGGTCGAGACCTCGACCCCGATGATGCCCTGCCACCGGGTGGAGGCGAGGAACTCGAGGGACTCGGCCACCGGCTGCACGCCGTGGCCGGGCAGGAGGTGCTCGTCCGCCGTGGTCTCCCCCGACCCGTCGGTCAGGTGGACGTGGCCCAGCCGGGAGCCCAGTTCCTGGATGGCGGCCAGGGAGTCCATCCGGGCGGTCGCGGCGTGCGAGAAGTCCCACGTCACCCAGTCGTAGTCCAGGCCCAGCGGACTGTAGTGCGGGGCGTAGACCACGGTGTCGCGGCCGCGGACCCGCCAGGGGTACATGTTCTCCACGGAGATCTTCACGCCCGTGGCCTGGGAGACCACCCGCACGCCGTCCACGAAGTTCGCGGCGTACCGGCGCTGCCAGCGGAAGGGCGGGTGGACCACGACGACCTCCGCTCCCACCTGCTCGGTGAGCGCGGCGGCCATCTGGATCTTGGTCCACGACTTGCCCCACACCTGCTGGGTCAGCAGCAGTGTGGGGGCGTGGATGGTCGAGATGGGGAGCTGGTGGCGCTGCACGAGGTCCTGCAGCTGGTGGGTGAGCTGGCTCATCCGCTCGTGCGTGACCAGCACCTCCACGCTGTCGTAGCCCAGCTCCACGGCCGCCTCGAAGGTCTCCGGGACCCCCAGTGGATAGAGGGAGCTGGTGGACAGCGCCACGTGGGGACGGTACGGCTCCGCGGCGGAGCCCTGCTGGTCGCTCACGGCGCACCCACCAGGTGCCGGGGGTCCACGGTGCGGACGTCGGAGTGGCTGCTCAGCTGGTCCAGGCGGCGCAGGATCAGTCCCTCGCGCAGCGCCCACGGACAGATCCGGATCGACTCGACGCCGTAGGCGTCCATGGCCGACTCGGCCACCACGGCTCCCGCGAGGACCTGACCGGCCCGGGCGGCGGAGACTCCCGGCAGCTCGGCGCGCTCCTCCGGGGTCATGGCCTCCATCCGGCGGGTCCACAGCCGCAGGTCCTCGAGGTGGAGGGTGCGGGGCACGTACGGGCCCATGGCGTACGGTGCCGCCCCGCAGATCCGGGCCAGGGAGCGGAAGGTCTTGGAGGTGCCGGCCACGCAGGTGGGCTCCCCCGCCGCGCTCACCCGGGCGACCGCGGGCTTGAGCTCGTTGCGCACGTGCTTGCGCAGGGCCTTCATCTCCTTGGGGGTCGGGACGTCCCCGGCGATGAAGGTGCGCGTGAGCCGCCCCGCGCCGAGGGGCACCGAGGTCGCCACGGTGGGCAGCGCGTTGTCCCCCAGGGCCATCTCGAAGGACCCGCCGCCGATGTCGAGGTCGAGGACGGTCCCCGCGCCCCAGCCGAACCAGCGGCGCACCGCGAAGAACGTGACGGCCGCCTCCTGGTCCCCGGACAGCTCCGTGAGGGTGACGCCGGAGCGGGACTGCACGTGGTCCAGCACCTCCGCCCCGTTGCCGGCCTCGCGGATCGCGGAGGTCGCGAACGCCAGGAAGTCCTCGGCCCGGTTGTCCACGGCGAAGTCCCGGGCCTCGACCACGAACGCGGTGAGGGCGTCCCTGCCGGCGTCGGAGATGTTGCCGTCCCCGTCGAGGTACTGCACCAGCCGCAGGGCGAGCTTGTGGGACGCGTACGGCTCGGGCCGGGAGCCCGGGTAGACGTCCAGCAGGAGGAGGTGGACGGTGTTCGACCCCACGTCGAGGACTCCGAGACGCATGCCGTGGTGCTCCTTCGAGTTCCGTGTCCGTCCCGCGTGTGCGGAGCGGCTCAGCCCTTGGACCCGGCGCGGGCGGGCTTGGCCGCCGCGGGCTTCTTGGCCGTGATCTTCTTCGTCGTGCTGCTCTTGGCCGTCGTCCCCTTGGCCGACGACCGCACCGTCTTCTTCGGGGCGGGGCCCTGGGCCCGCTTCTCCGCGAGCAGCTGGCTGGCGCGCGCCGGCGTGATCTGCTCCACGGTCTCGCCGCGCGGGACCGTCACGTTGGTCTCCCCGTCGGTGATGTACGGGCCGAAGCGCCCGTCCTTGATCACCATGGGCCGTTCCGTGATCTGGTCGGTGCCGAGGTCCGCGAGCGGCGGCTTGGCGCTGCCGCGGCCGCGCTGCTTGGGCTGGGCGTAGATCTTCAGGGCCTCGTCCAGCGTGACCGTGAACAGCTGCTCCTCGGACTGCAGGGAGCGGGAGTCGCTCCCCTTCTTGAGGTAGGGGCCGAACCGGCCGTTCTGCACCGTGATCTGGTTGCCCTCGGCGTCCGTGCCCAGCGTGCGCGGCAGCGAGAGGATCTTGAGCGCGTCCTCGAGGGTCACGTCCTGCAGGGTCATCGTGGAGAGCAGGGACCCCGTGCGGGGCTTCTCCTTGACCGGCTTCTTCGGGGGCTTGGGCTTGCCGTTCTTGTAGTACTCGACGGGCTGGGCCGCGAGCTCCTCGGCGGTCGGCTCGGGGATCACCTCGGTGACGTAGGGCCCGTAGCGGCCGTCCTTGGCCACGATGGCGCGCCCGGTCCCGGGGTCGCGGCCGAGCTCCCGGCCGTCCGACTTGCCCGTCTCGATGAGCTCGCGGGCCTTGTCGGGCGTGAGCTCGTCGGGGGCGAGGTCCTCCGGCACGTTCGCCCGGACGGGGTCGGTGATCTCCCCGGTCTCGGGGTCCACGGCGCCGACCACCTCCAGGTAGGGGCCGAACTTGCCGACCCGCAGGGTGATGTCCTCGGTCACGGGGATGGAGTTCACGGCGCGGGCGTCGATCTCGCCGAGGTCGTCGACGATGGGCTTGAGCCCGTTCTCGTGGTCCTGCGAGCCGAAGTAGAAGTCCTGCAGCCAGTCGGTGCTGTCCTCCTCGCCGCGGGCGATGCGGTCCAGGCCCTCCTCCATCTCGGCCGTGAAGTCGTAGTCCACGTAGTCGGAGAAGTGCTCCTCGAGCAGGCGCACCACGGAGAACGCCGTCCACGAGGGGATGAGCGCCGAGCCCCGGACCCGGACGTAGCCGCGGTCCATGATCGTGGAGATGGTCGCCGCGTAGGTCGAGGGCCGGCCGATGCCGAGCTCGTCGAGCACCTTGACCAGGGACGCCTCGGTGTAGCGCGGGGGCGGCGAGGTGCGGTGCCCGTCGGCCTCGACGTCGGTGGCGTCCAGGCGGTCGCCCTCCGCCATCCGCGGGAGCCGCTTGTCGCCGTCCTTGCCGTCCTTGCCGTCCTTGCCGTCGGCGGGGTCCTCGTCGCGGCCCTCCTCGTAGGCGGCCAGGAAGCCGCGGAACGTGATGACGGTGCCGGACGCGGAGAACTCGGCGTCCCGCCCGGCGGACGACGTCGCCCCGAGCCGCACGGTCGCCGTCGACCCCTTGGCGTCGGCCATCTGCGAGGCCACGGTTCGCTTCCAGATCAGCTCGTAGAGCCGGTACGCGTCCGCGGAGAGCTCGCCGCGGACCTGGTTCGGGGTGCGGAAGGAGTCCCCGGCCGGGCGCACGGCCTCGTGCGCCTCCTGCGCGTTCTTCGACTTGGAGCTGTAGACGCGCGGGGAGCCGGGCACGAAGTCGGCGCCGTAGAGCTCCGTGGCCTGCCGCCGGGCGGCCGAGACCGCCTGGTCGGACAGCGCCACGGAGTCGGTGCGCATGTAGGTGATGTAGCCGTTCTCGTACAGCTTCTGCGCCACCTGCATGGTGGTGCGGGAGGTGAAGCGCAGCTTGCGCGCCGCCTCCTGCTGCAGCGTCGACGTGGTGAACGGCGCGGCCGGGCGGCGGGTGTACGGCTTGGTCTCGAGCGAACGGACCGTGAACGCCGCGTCCTCGAGGCCGGCGGCCAGCTCACGGGCGGCCTGCTCGTCCAGGTGCGCGAGCTTGTCGGCGGCGCCCTTGAGCACGCCGTCGTCACCGAAGTCGCGACCCCCGGCCACCCGCTTGCCGTCCACGGAGGACAGACGGGCGCTGAAGGCGGTGCCGGCATCCTCGCCGTCGGTGCGGGCGAAGGTCCCGCTGAGGTCCCAGTAGTCGGCGGGCACGAACGCCATGCGCTGCCGCTCCCGCTCCACGACCAGGCGGGTGGCCACGGACTGCACGCGTCCGGCGGAGAGGCCCGAGGCGATCTTGCGCCACAGCACCGGGGAGATCTCGTAGCCGTAGAGCCGGTCCAGGATGCGACGGGTCTCCTGGGCGTCGACCAGGTCCTGGTCGAGCTCGCGCAGCTCGCCGAAGGCCCGCTCGATGGCCTCGCGGGTGATTTCCGAGAAGGTCAGCCGGTAGACGGGGATCTTGGGCTTGAGCACCTCGAGGAGGTGCCACGCGATGGCCTCCCCCTCGCGGTCGCCGTCGGTGGCGAGGTAGAGGGCGTCCGCGTCCTTGAGCTTGCGCCGGAGCTCGGTGACCTTCTTCTTCTTGTCCGGGTTCACCACGTAGTACGGCTCGAAGCCGTGCTCCACGTCCACCGCGAACTTGCCGTAGGGACCCTTCTTGAGCTCCGCCGGCAGCTCCGAGGGCTGCGGGAGGTCACGGATGTGCCCCATCGAGGACTCGACCTCGTAGGCGTCGCCGAGGTACCCGGCGATGGTCTTGACCTTGGAGGGGGACTCCACGATGAGCAGGCTCTTGCCCGTTCCCGGGCTCTGGGTGGCCTTCGTTGGCACGGTACTCCTTGCTGCGGTCCGCGGTGCCACGGCCGCGGCGCTGCTGGACGTCGGGGCGAATGGGCGGGCGTCGGCCCGCCGTTGCGCTCCACCATAACGCGTCACCGCCGTCAACCCCCGCGCGGCGGTGACCCGGGGGACGTCGGCGCCTCCCGGGCGGGTCGCCCGGGAGGCGCGGCGGCCCGGACCGGGCTCAGGAGGGGTAGCGCTCGGGCTCGTCGCCGATCGTGAACTCGCGGCCCGTGGCGTGCTCCACGTCGATGACCACGAAGTTGTACTTCAGCGTGGGCGCCCAGGGCTTCAGCGGCAGCTCCTCGGCGGCGTCGATCTCGGCGCGCGTCTCGAGCCGGCGGGCCTTGCCGTGGACCACCACGGAGCGCACGACGTGCTCCTCCGTGACCTCGTCGATCTCGAACGCCACCTGGTCGTTGACGATGAGGCTCGAGAGCTTGGACCCCTGGGCGGTGCGGAAGTACAGCTTGCGGTGGTGCACCACGTAGTTCACCGGGAAGATGTCCACGAGGCCGGCGGCCTCGACGGCCAGCCGGCCGAAGGGGTGCTGCTCGAGGAGCTGCCAGACGGTGTCCTTGTCGAGGTTCTTGATGGGGTTCAGGTTCTCTCCGATGGTCATGCCTCCATCCTTCCACCCCACCGCCGCCGCGTCGCCTGCTGATCCGCCCCAGAAGTGCTCAGGCGGAGGGCGGCACCAGCTCCTGCGGCACGAGGAAGCCGTCGAGCACGAGGTGCCGGACCTCCTCGGTCAGCCGCTGCCGCTCCTCGCCCGCCCAGTCCAGCAGGGCGGCCAGCGCCCCGAGGATCTGCCGGGCGCTCAGCTCGCCGTCGCAGGCCCCGGCGAAGCCCGCGGCCTCGCTCGAGAGCACCACGGTCCGGCGCAGCCCGGCCCCCTGCCGGAGCAGGATCACACCGGGGTGCTCCGCGCCGGGACGCTGGTGGCGCTCCTCGGTGACGTCCTCGGCGGCCACGAGCCGGGCGTCCGGCCAGTCCTGCGGGTGTGCCGCGAGCCAGTCGGCCCGTTCCCAGGTCGCGGCGAGCGCGGGGGCGAGCGGCTGCTGGACCGGGTGGGGGACGTGCTCGAAGCGGCGGAGCGCACCCCCGGGCCGGCTCCCGGCGGGGCGGCGGAGACGGATCATCCCGAAGCCCACGGCCTCGACGCCGCGGGTGGCGAAATCGTCGAGGTGGGCGCGGTAGGCCCGTTCGTAGTGGTCGAGCTCCCGGGACTCGGCGGCGTCCCGCAACCACGTCTCGGCGTACTCCTCCGGGCCGGCCAGTTCCCGCTGGACGAACCACGCGTCGACGTCCTCGGCCACCCACTGCTCGGGCCGCAGAGCCCAGCGCTCGGCCGCCGACCTCGCGTCCCCGGGCGCCGGGGCGAGCACCTCCCAGTTGCCGAGCAGGTGGGCGGTGGCCCCGGGGGCCATGACCCCGGGCAGCTCCCGCACGAGGTCGGCCACGATCCGGTCCCCCGGCAGGCCGCCGTCCCGGTAGGTGTAGCGGTCCTGCGGGGTCTCGCCGGCGGGGCGCGGGGTGATGACGAACGGCGGGTTGGACACCACGAGGTCGAACAGCTCGCCGCGCACGGGCTCCAGCAGGGACCCCGCCCGCAGGCTCACGCGGTCCTCGAGCCGGCCGGGGTCGATGTCCAGGGCCTGAGCGTTGAGCAGCAGGTTGAACCGGGTGAAGCCCAGCGCCCGGTCCGAGACGTCGGTGGCAGTCACGTGCCCCGCGTGCGAGAGCAGGTGGAACGTCTGGATGCCGCACCCGGTGCCCAGGTCCAGCGCCCGGTCCGCGCGGCGGCGGTCGGTCGCCTGGGCCAGCGTCAGGGAGGCCTGCCCGATGCCCAGCACGTGGTCGCGGCGGAGCGCGCCGGGGCGCTGGGACTCGCCCAGGTCGCTCGCCACGTACAGCTCCGTCCCGTCGTCGGAGGCGTGGGGGCGCAGGTCAACGGTGGAGCGCAACCCGCCCGACGTCTCCTCGGCGAGCCCCAGGCCCACGAGCTGCTCCGGCCGCACCGGGGCGGGCTCGAGCGTCTTCAGGGGGACGGTGCGGCCGAGCAGGAAGAGGGCGACGACCCCGGCGAGACCCCGGTCCGGGTGCCCGGGCGTGCGGAGGGCCGGCTCGAGCACCCGCAGGGCGGGCACGGCCTGGTCCCGCGCGAGCGCGTCCATGGCGGCCTCCCCCAGCAGCTCCGCCACACGGTCGTGGGTGAAGCCCGTCCGGCGGAGGGCGTGGCGCAGCTCGACCGGCGCCCGCGGGTCGTCGGAGACGGGGGTCCCCGGGACCCGGGAGAAGGCCGGCGCCCCGAAGGGGCCGGAGTCGGCCGGGCTCATGCGGCGCTCGTCGGCACGGGCACGGGCGCCGGGACGGGCCGGAAGGCGACCGGGGCGCCGTCGTCGGGTGCGGGTGTCGGAGCGGACCCCACGGCGACCGGGGCGCCGTCGTCGGGTGCGGGGCGCGAGGAGGTCCTGCACCCGGTGGGGCAGGTGAGCTGCGGGCACTCCTCGTGGCAGGCCGGGCACGCGAGGAAGAGAGCGCGGCAGGCGGCGTCTGCGCAGTTGACGAAACGGTTCGCGGGGCCGGCGCACCGGTCGCAGCGCCCGATCGTGACCGCGGCCGGAGTGAACCGCACGTGCATGCGCCGGTCGAAGACGTACAGGGAGCCCTCCCACAGCCCTCGGTCCCCGCGCTCGCGGCCGTACTCGGCGATGCCGCCGTCGAGCTGGTAGACCTCCTCGAAGCCGCGGTTGCGCATCAGCGCGGAGAGCACCTCGCAGCGGATCCCTCCGGTGCAGTAGGTGACCACGGGCCGGGTCTTGAGGTGGTCGTACTTCCCGGAGTCCAGCTCGGCCACGAAGTCACGGGTGTGCGCGACGTCGGGGACCACGGCTCCGCGGAAGCGCCCGATCCGGGCCTCGTGGGCGTTGCGGCCGTCGAAGAACACAACGTCCTCGCCGCGGCGGGCCACGAGCTCGTCCACTGCGGCGGGGGCCAGGCGGGTGCCGCCGCCGACGACGCCGTGCTCGTCCACCTCGAGCTCCCCGGGCGCGCCGAAGGACACGAGCTCGTCCCGGACCTTGACCGACAGCCGCGGGAAGTCCTCGGCCGAGCCGTCCGACCACTTGAACACCGTGTCCCGGAAGCCGGGATGGGAGCGGGTGGTCCGGGCGTACTGCTTGAGCGCCCCGACCTCACCGCCCACGGTGGCGTTGAGCCCGTGCGGGGAGACGATGATCCGCCCGCGCAGGCCCAGGCCCTCGCACAGGGCGCGCTGCCAGAGCATCACGGCCGTGGGGTCGGGGAGCGGGGTGAAGACGTAGTGCAGGACGATCCGGTGCTGTGCCACTGGTCAAGGCTACAAGCGCGGCGGGGCGTCCTGCGCTGTGCCGGCCGCCGGGCCGGGACCCGGTGCGGGGCGCCGGGTCAGTGGCCCAGGCGGAACACGCGGCCGGTGACCTTGGTGGGGACCACCTCGACGTACTCGAGCTTGGCGGTCTCGACCCACGGCCGCAGCGGCAGCTCGTCCACCCGGGCGGTCTCCTCCGGATCGGTCAGCAGCCGGGCCGTGCCGCGCACGATCACGGACCACGCCTCCCCGCCCTGCGCCTGGTCGACCTGCACGGCGACGTGCTCGTTGAGCACCAGGTGCAGCAGCTTGGTGCCCTTGGCGGTGCAGAAGTAGATCTTCTCGTCGTCGGCCACGAGGTTGATGGGGGTGATCTCGATCTCGTCGCCGTCCATGGTGGCGATCCGGCCGAAGCGCGCACTGTAGAGGTGCTCCCAGCACTGCTCCGGGAACAGCTCCGTGACCGGGGGCCGGTGCGCCCGGGCCTCCTCGTCGGGATGGTGCCCGGAGATGTTCATGGGGTTGCTCATGCGGTCATTCTGGCACGCGGCCCCTGCCGGGGTGACGCGGGTCATGTTCGTGACCGGCGGCCCCGAGCACGCCCCGTCACCGCGCGCGGCCGGCGCCCTCCCCCGGCACGACGGCGAAGACGTCCGGCGCCCGGCGGCCCGCTGCTGCGAAGGCCTCCGCGACGGCGTTCCGGACGTGCTCCGCCCGGGTCGCGGGCACGAGGGCGATCGCGCTGCCTCCGAAGCCGCCCCCGGTCATCCGCGCGCCGACGGCCCCGGCCGCCAGGGCGGCGTCGACGGCGAGGTCGAGCTCGGGGCAGGAGACCTCGTAGTCGTCCCGGAGCGAGGTGTGGGAGGCGACCAGCAGCTCCCCGATGCCGGCGACGTCTCCGGCCCGCAGCCGCTCGACGGTCTGCAGGACCCGGCGGTTCTCGCTGAGCACGTGCCGCACCCGCCGGGCGGTCTCCTCGTCCAGCCCGGTCAGGTCGCTCTGCTCCGGCACGTCGCGCAGCGAGGCCGCCCCGAGGGCGGCAGCCCCGTGCGCGCAGGAGGCGCGCCGGGCGCCGTAGCCGCCGTCGGAGTGGGAATGGGCGACCCTCGTGTCGATCACCAGCACGGTCAGCCCCTGCTCGGCCACCGGCAGCGGCACGAGCTCGGCCTCCTGGGTGCGGCAGTCCAGGAACAGCGCCGCCCCGGCCCGTCCCCGCAACGAGGCGGACTGGTCCATGATCCCGGTCGGGACCCCGACGAACTCGTTCTCCGCTCGCTGCGTCAGCCGCGCCATCTCCGGCCGGCCCAGGCCCAGGTCGAGCAGGTCGTCGAGCGCCACGATCGTGGCGACCTCCACGGCGTGGGAGGAGGACAGGCCCGCACCCACCGGGACGGTCGAGTCCAGCAGCAGCTCGAAACCGGGCACGGCCACCCCGTCGAGGCCGGCGAGCACGTGCACCACACCGGCCGGATAGGCCCCCCACCCGGACACGGCGCCCGGGGCCAGGCCGGGCATCCGGAACCGGTCCCGTACCAGGTCCGATCCGTCCGGGGCCCAGGTGGAGGCCAGGTCGACGACGTCGTGCCCGGCCGGTCCCTGCCCGGCCCCCTGCGCGGCACCCCGGCGCAGCCGGACCGCGACCATCGCCGAGCGGTCGATGGCGAAGGGCAGCACGAAGCCGTCGTTGTAGTCGGTGTGCTCCCCGATGAGGTTCACCCGCCCCGGCGCGCGCCACACCCCGTCGGGTGCGTACCCGTAGACCTCGGCGAACCGGAGGGAGAGCTCCTCGGCCCGGGCGGCGTCGTCGTGCCCGGGTCGAGGAGCGGTCTGCCGGCGGGTCATCGTGCGGCCTCCCTCAGGCGTGCGGCGGTCTGCTCGGCCGTGACGTCGTTGATGAACGCCCCCATGGCGGCCTCGGAGCCGGCGAGGAACTTCAGCCTGTCCTCCGCCCGGCGAGGGCTGGTCAGCTGCAGGTGCAGCCAGCCGGCCTCCCGGTCGGCAGGCGTGATCGGGGTCTGGTGCCAGGCGGCGATGTAGGGGGTCGGCGTGTCGTAGAGCCGGTCCACGCGCTGGACCAGGTCCTGGTACACCACCGCCAGCTCGTCCCGCTCGCCCCCCGTGAGGGCGGCCAGGTCCGGGACCTGGCGGTGCGGAACCAGGTGGACCTCCAAGGGCCACCGCGCGGCGTAGGGGACGTAGACGGAGAAGTGCTCGCCGGCCAGCACCATGCGGTCCCCGGCCGCGAGCTCGTCCGCCAGGACCTCCCCCATCAGGGCTCGGCCCGTGGCGGCCAGGTGGGTCCGTGAGCGGGTGGCCAGCCGGGCCGCGTGCGGGGCGGAGTAGGGGTAGGCGTAGATCTGCCCGTGCGGGTGGTGCAGGGTCACCCCGATCTGCTCCCCACGGTTCTCGAAGGGGAACACGTGCCGGATGCCCTCCAGGGCCGAGAGCGCCTCGGTGCGCTGCGCCCAGGCCTCCACGACCGTGCGCGCCCGCTCGGGGGGCAGGGACGCGAAGGAGCCCTGGTGCTCCGGGGTGAACACCACCACCTCGCACCGCCCCACGGCCGGGAACGGGACCCCCCAGAGGGACCGCTCACCCACCTGTTGCGGGTCCGGCAGCTCGTCCAGGTCCGGGCCCAGGGAGGGGAAGCGGTTCTCGAGGACGACGACGTCGAAGTCCGCCGCGGGGATCTCGGACTCCCGCCCGCCCGTCGTGGGGCACAGCGGGCACCGGCCGGCCGGGGGCAGGTAGGTGCGCGCCTGGCGGTGGGCGGCCACCGCCACCCACTCCCCCGTCAGCCGGTCGAAGCGCACCTCACCACCACCGGACCGGGCGTCCAGGGACCGGCGGTCCACGACGTGCTCCACCGGTGGGGTGCCGCGGTCGCTGAAGAACACGGCCTCCCGCCCGTCGGCGAGGTGGTGGGTCCGGTGCGGGAGGGTCCCGGCGCCGTCAGGGGGCGGGGACGGTGTCATCGGACGGGCTCCAGTCGCAGGTCGGGGACGGATCGGTTCAGGACTTCGCGGTGCAGGGCGGCGGTGCACGCGGCCCGCAGCCTGTTCATCAGGACACATTGTCCGCTGGATCGCGTTGTTCCGTGCCCGGTGTCGACGGTGTCGGGGGTGTCGGCGGAGCACACCGTTCGAGCAGACTGGTGGGGCACCGAGACCGGTCGCACCGGAGCAACGGCACTGCCTGCCCACCCGGAGGGTCCGTTGTCCGCCGTCGGCCGGCCGTCCGCGGCGTCACCCGAGGAGCAGCCGAATGAGCACCGACCCCCAGCAGGACCTCACCGCCCAGCAGTCCGGAAGCGGCACCGGGGACGCCCCGGCGTGGTGGACCGACGCGGTCGTCTACCAGATCTACCCCCGGTCCTTCGCCGACTCCGACGGCGACGGGATCGGCGATCTCGGCGGGATCCTCGCCCACCTGGACCACCTGGAGGCCCTGGGCGTGGACGTCATCTGGCTCTCCCCCGTCTACTCCTCCCCGCAGGACGACAACGGCTACGACATCAGCGACTACCAGGACATCGACCCGACCTTCGGCACCCTGGAACAGTTCGACGAGCTGCTCGCCGCCGTGCACGGACGCGGCATGAAGCTGGTGATGGACCTGGTGGTCAACCACACCTCCGACGAGCACCCCTGGTTCATCGAGTCCCGCTCCTCGCCCGACTCCCCCAAGCGCGACTGGTACTGGTGGCGGGCACCCCGGGCGGGCATGGAGCCCGGCGCCCCGGGGGCCGAACCCACGAACTGGCAGAGCTTCTTCTCCGGCTCGACCTGGGAGCTCGATCCGTCCTCCGGGGAGTACTACCTGCACCTGTTCTCGCGCAAGCAGCCGGACCTCAACTGGGAGAACCCGCAGGTGCGGGCGGCCGTGTACGCCATGATGGGCTGGTGGCTGGACCGCGGGGTGGACGGCTTCCGCATGGACGTGATCAACATGATCAGCAAGGACGTCGCCGAGGACGGGCACCTGCACGACGGACCACCCGTGGACGGCACACCCTGGGGCGACGGCTCGGCGTCCTATCTCTGCGGTCCCCGGATCCACGAGTTCCTCCAGGAGATGCACCGGGAGGTCTTCGCCGGCCGGGACGCCGAGCTCATCACGGTGGGCGAGATGCCCGGGGTGACCGTGGAGCAGGCGGCGCTGTTCACCGACCCGGCCCGGGCCGAGGTGGACATGGTCTTCCAGTTCGAGCACGTGGGCCTGGACCACGGCCCCGGCGGGAAGTTCGACCCCCGGCCGCTGCGACTGACCGATCTGAAGGCCTCCCTGGGCCGCTGGCAGGAGGGCTTGGAGGAGATCGGCTGGAACAGCGTGTACTGGAACAACCACGACCAGCCCCGGGTGGTCTCCCGCTTCGGTGACGACAGCCCCGAGCACCGGCTGGCCTCGGCCACGTGCCTGGCCACGCTGCTGCACCTGCACCGCGGCACCCCCTACGTCTACCAGGGCGAGGAGCTGGGCATGACCAACGCGCCCTTCGAGGCGATCGAGGACTTCCGCGACATCGAGTCGGTCAACCACTACCGCCACGCCGTGGCCGCCGGCGCGGACCCGGCCACCGTGCTGGCCGGACTGCGCTGGACGGGCCGGGACAACGCCCGCACCCCCGTCCAGTGGACTCCCGGCCCGAACGCCGGGTTCACCACCGGCACGCCCTGGATCGAGGTCAACCCCAACCACGACGTGGTCAACGCCGAGACCGCCCGGGCCGACCCGGGGTCGGTCTTCCACCACTACCGGCGGCTCATTCGGCTGCGGCACGCCGAGCCCGTGTTCGCCCTGGGCGACTTCACCATGCTCGTCCCCCACCACGAGCAGGTCTACGCCTTCACCCGCCGCCTCGAGGACGTGGAGCTGCTGGTGCTGGCCAACGTCTCGGGCGAGGAGGTCCGCGCCGACCTCCCCGACGGCTGGGCCGGCACCGGAGTCCTGATCGGCAACCGCACCGGCCCTGTCGTCCCCGGCGACGAGGGTCTGCTGCGCCCCTGGGAGGCCCGGGTCCACCGGCGGACCCGGGGAGCAGCGGCGCACGGCTGAGGCGAGGGGCAGGGGTACGGCGCGGAGGCGCCAGGCCGGCCGCCCGGCACCGCACCACTGGTGGCTCCCGCCGGTCCTCCTGCCGGTGAGAGCCACCAGGGGCGGCGGTGACACAATGAACCGGTGCCGTCCTCCGACCACGACTCCCTGATCCCCCTGCTCGGGCGCGGCGCCGCGCCCGAGCAGGTGCGTCACGTCCGGGAGATCCCCGACCGGGACGCCGTGACGGCGCCGTGGCCCGAGCACCTCCACCCGGACGTGGTCGCGGCCTACGAGCGGCTCGGGGTGCACGCGCCGTACCTGCACCAGGTCCAGGCGGTGCTGGCCCCCCGGCACGTCGTGGTCGCCACGGGGACCGCGTCCGGGAAGTCCCTGGCCTACCAGGCGCCCGTGGCCGACGCCGTGCACCGCGGCCGGCTCGCGGCGCTGGCGAACCCGGGCATGATCCACCACCCGGACGAGGCCACGGCCCTCTACCTCTCCCCCACCAAGGCCCTGGCCGCCGACCAGCTCAAGGGCCTGGACGCGCTCGGCCTGCCGACCCTGCGCGCCGCCACCTACGACGGCGACACCGACCCCGCGGAGCGCCGGTGGGTCCGGGACCACGCCGACGTGGTGCTGTGCAACCCGGACATGCTGCACTACGGGGTGCTGCCCCACCACGCGCGCTGGTCCCGGTTCTTCCGCCGCCTGAAGTACGTCGTGGTGGACGAGGCCCACTCGTACCGGGGCGTCTTCGGCTCGCACGTGGCCAACCTCATGCGGCGGCTGCGGCGGATCTGCCGCGTCTACGGGGCGGATCCGGTCTTCATCGGGGCGTCCGCGACCTCCTTCGCGCCGCACGCCTCCTTCGCCCGTCTCGTCGGCGTCCCCGAGGCCGAGGTGACGCCGGTGACCACGGACTTCTCCCCGCACGGGCCGGTCACCGTGGTGCTCTGGGAGCCGGAGCAGACGGACGGCGGCGGCGAGAACGACGCCCCCGTGCGCCGCACCGCCCTCGCCGAGACGGCCGACATGCTCACGGACCTGGTGCTCCGCCAGGTCCGCACGATCGCGTTCATCAAGTCCCGCCGCGGCGCGGAGACGATCGCCCAGATCGCCCACCGCCAGCTCGAGGAGGTCGACCCGTCGCTGGCCCACCGGGTGGCGGCCTACCGCTCCGGGTTCCTCCCCGAGGAGCGCCGGGAGCTTGAGGAGGGGTTGCGGGACGGGCGGCTCCTGGGGGTCGCCAGTACGTCCGCGCTCGAGCTCGGCATCGACGTGGCCGGGCTGGACGCCGTGGTGGTGGCGGGGTGGCCCGGCACCCGGGCGTCCTTCTTCCAGCAGATCGGCCGGGCGGGCCGGGCCGGGCAGGAGGCTCTGGCGGCCTTCGTGGCCGGCGACGACCCGCTCGACACGTACCTCGTGAACCACCCGGAGGCGATCTTCGACGTGGACGTCGAGGCCACGGTCTTCGACCCCTCGAACCCCTACGTCCTGGCCCCGCACCTGTGCGCGGCCGCGGCCGAGCAGCCGTTGCGCGCGGAGGAGGTCGACAGCTTCGGGCCCACCGCCGCGGAGGTGCTCGGCTCGCTCGTGTCGAGCGGGCACCTGCGCCGCCGGCCGACGGGCTGGTTCTGGACGCATCCCCAGTCCGCGGCGGGCATGGTGTCGCTGCGCTCGGACGGCGGCGGGCCGATCCGGATCATCGAGACGGACACCGGCGCGGTGCTCGGCACGATGGACTCCCCCCAGTCCCACTACCAGGCCCACCCGGGGGCCGTGTACGTGCACCAGGGGCGGACCTACATCGTGGACGACCTCGACAAGGCCGGGTCGGTCGCCGCCGTGACGCGGGCGCACCCCGACTTCTACACCACCGCCCGGGACATCACGCAGGTGAGCGTGGTCGCCGAGGAGCGCTCGGAGCGCTGGGGGCCGGTGACCGTCCACTTCGGCCAGGTCCAGGTCACCACGAAGGTGGTCTCGTTCCAGCGCAAGGCCGTGATCTCCAACGAGGTGCTGGGCGAGGAGCCTCTCGACCTCGAGGCCCGGGACCTGTTCACGAAGTCCGTGTGGTTCACCGTCCCGGGGGCCGTGCTGACCGGCGCGGGGATCGAGGAGCCCGACGTCCCCGGCGCGCTGCACGCGGCCGAGCACGCCGCGATCGGCCTGCTCCCGCTCGTGGCCTCGTGCGACCGGTGGGACGTGGGCGGGCTCTCGACCGCGCTGCACGCCGACACGGAGCTGCCGACGGTCTTCGTCTACGACGGCCACCCCGGCGGGGCGGGGTTCGCCGAGCGCGGCTACGCCACGGCGGTCGCGTGGTTGCGCGCCACCCGGGAGGCGATCTCCTCGTGCGAGTGCGAGACCGGGTGCCCGTCCTGCGTGCAGTCGCCCAAGTGCGGCAATCGCAACAACCCGCTGGACAAGGGCGGCGCGGTGCGGCTGATCGACGCGGTGCTGCACGACGCCCCCCGCCCCTGATCCCTCAGGGCGCACCGGCTGCCTCCGGCGGACCGGCCCGGGACACGCCGCAGGCGGCCCCGAAGCGGGCGAGCGGTCCGTCGAGGGCCACGGCGGTGCGCACGTCCACGACGACGCGCTCCGGCTCCACGAGCGAGCACTGCTCGAGCCGCGCCCCGTTCTCCCGGGCCACGCGCGCGGCGGTGCCGCACGGGTCGCCGGCCACGAGTCCCCGGGCGGTGTCAGCAGCGGCGAGCGCCGCGAGGTCGGCGGCCTTGCCGGCGCGGTGGGTCGCGATCCCCGCCTGGGCGAGCAGGAGCACGGCCACCAGCAGCACGCCCAGCACCAGGGTGAGCGTCAGCGCGTGCACGGTGCCGCTCCCCCGGTCACCGTCGCCGTCCCCGCAGCGGTCGAGCCGCCCCGGTGCGCCCCGCGCCGCGGGCTCAGCCACCGTTCCCACCGGCACCCTCCGTCGCGGAGGAGGCGTCCGCGCGCAGCTCCCAGCGGCCCCACGTCCCGAGGATGCCGGGAGCGGGGCCGGTGACGGTGACCGTGGCCGTCCGGGCGTCCCCGCCCAGGCGGACGGCGGCGTCCTCCCCGGCCACGTGCAGCGCCGTGGCGCGGACCACGGCGGCGCTCTCGCCGCGGGCAGCGGCCCGGGCCGAGGCCCGCGCCGCCTCCTCGTACCGGATCAGGGTCATTCCTGCCGCGGCGGCCGCGAGGAGCACGGCCAGGAGCAGCACGAGAGCGGGCAGGAGCACGGCCGTCTCGGCGGTGACGGCGCCGTGGTCCGGTGAGGCAGGCCGTGGCCCGGGACTGGACCATGGGCGGGGCGGAGCGCAGGGACGGGAACGGGAACTGCAGGCGGAACGACGAAGGGAACGGCGACGGGCAACTGCACGAGAACGGGAACAGGAGCGGGGACGGTCGGCAGGCATGGCGGACTCCTCTCGGGGCGTGGTGCGTGGCCGCTCGGGTCGGCGGTCGGTGGGACGGGCAGGACCCGCGGGGTCCACGGTGCCGGGGAAGGCACCGTGGACCCCGCGGGTGCGGACGCTCAGACGCCGAGCGCCTTCTCGATGATGGCGGTCAGGAGCTCGCGCACCTGGCCGGAGGAGAGCACCGCGGCCATGACACCGCCGAAGGCCGCGGCGGCGAGCACGACCATGGCGTACTCCACGGTGGTCGCGCCGAGGTCCGCCTCTCCGGCCCGGACGAGCGGGCGGGGCGGAGCCCCGGTGGTCCCGCGGGCGGCCGGCGCGGCCGGGCGGCCTCCCGTGACGCCGGCCAGGTGGAGCCCCGGGAGGCTGCGGCGCTTCCGGGCGGGACGGGATGCGGTGATCTGGTGCTGGGACATGACGATCCTTTCGGTGCAGGGCGAACAGGTGCAGGGCGAACAGGTGCAGGGCGAACAGGTGCAGGGCGAACAGGTGCAGGGCGAACAGGTGCAGGACGGCCCGTACTGGACGAGCAGCACCGGGCGACGCAGTGCCGGACGAGGAGGGCGGACGGCCCAGCACAGCGGCGCCGGGCAGGTCCCCGAGGGCACAGGGGCACGGGCGGGGATCCGGTGCGGACCGGGCGCGACCTCGGCGGCCGGGGGCCCGCGGCTCCGGGCGCGGCGGGTCATCCGAACACCTCGGGGACGAGCCCCATCACGACCGGCAGCACGCCCCAGCAGACGAAGGCCGGCAGGGAGCACAGGCCGAGCGGCAGAACGAGCTGGACGGACAGCGACTCCGCGGCGCGCTCGGCCCGCCGATAGGCGGCTCGCCGCACCTGGGCCGCCTGCGAGCGCAGGCTCCGGGCCGACGGCGCCCCGGACGTCGCGGTGAACATGAGGGCTTCGCGGTAGTCGGCCAGGTGCGTGGGCAGCTCGCCCGCCGAGGCCCACGCCGCGTGCCACGGCAGCCCGAGTCGCAGTCGGGAGCCCACCCCCTCCAGGGCGGCGCCGGTGGCGTCCTGGCTGCTCCCGCCCAGCACGGCCACGGCCTCCCCGAGCGGCAGACCGGCGTCCAGCATGGCGGCGGTGAGCTCCACGAGGACGCCCGCGGAGACGTGCGGCCCGGGTGGGCGGCGGCGGGCCGTGGACGGGCGGGGCGTCCCCGGCAGCCGGGCCCGGGACGGGAGCGCGGCCAGTGCCACGGCGGCCAGCAGGAGCAGTCCGGCGGCGGGCGCGGCGAGGGCGGTCATCGTGCCCCCACCGCCTCGGCGCGGCCGATCAGCGTGTGCGTCCACACCCGTCCGAGGGCCGCGAGCACCGCGCCGGCCACGAGGGCGGCCAGCCCCCACGGCGTGGTGAACAGCGTGCGCAGCGGGTCGACGCCCATGAGCATGCCCAGCCCGATCCCGAGCACCGGCAGCCAGGTCAGGATCCGGACGGTGGAGCGGGGCCCCGCCAGGGCGGTGCCGCGAGCCGCCTCGGCGTCGAGCTCCGCCTCGAGGGCGTCGGCGAGACCGGCGAGCAGGGCGGCGAGGGGCGCGCCGGTGCGCTCGGAGACCTCCCAGCACAGGGAGAGCTCGGCCGTGGTGGCGACGGCCCGCCGTTCCAGCGGGCGGTGGCCGAGCTGGGGAGCCGGGACCCCCGCCAGGGCGATCGAGATGCTCAGCCCCAGCCGGGCGGCCGCCGCCACGGAGGTGCACAGCAGCCCGATGTGCCGGCCGGTGCCCGTGCGCGGACCGCGGTGCCCGGCGGGGCCCGCTCCCTCGAAGGCCGCCGCCGGGGACCGCCCCGCCTGCAGCAGCGCCGCGAGCCGGCGCAGCAGCGCGGTCCACTCGGCGGCCTCCGCCTCGGCGTCCCGGCTGAACCGGGCCCACCACGGGGCCGCGGGAACCGCGCCGGTGCCCGCCCGCGCGACCGACCGGACGCGGTGGACCGGTCCCGCGAGCAGCACCGCGGTGCCTCCGGTGAGGCACAGGCAGAGGACCAGGACGGTGACCAGGACCGTGCTCACGGCCGTCCCCCCGTCCGGCCCTCGCCGGGGCCGGACGGGCGGTCGAGCAGGGTGCACAGCCCGTCCCAGCCGGGGCCGCGACGCAGGCCGTCGTGCGCCCGGACCGCCGCAGGCACCGTGACGAGGGTGCCGGCGCGGTCCTCGAGCAGGGACACGGCCCGGACCTCGCGGCGGCCGCCCGAGCGAGCCACGTGGACGACCAGGTCCAGGGCGCTCGCAGCCTGCAGCGTCACGGCCTCCCGGCTCATCCCGGCCAGGGCGCCGAGGGCCGAGAGCCGGGCGGGGACCGCCTCCGCGGAGTTGGCGTGCACGGTGCCCGCCCCGGCGTGACCGGTGTTCAGGGACGTGAACAGCTCGCGGACCTCGGCGCCGCGGCACTCGCCCACCACGAGCCGGTCGGGCCGCATCCGCAGGGCCTGCCGGACGAGCTCCGCCAGGTCGATGCTCCCCGCGCCCTCGGTGTTGGCGTGCCGGGCCTGGAGGCCGACCACGTGGGGGTGCTCGGGGCGCAGCTCGGCGGCGTCCTCGATGAGCACGAGCCGCTCGTGCTCCGGCGAGCACGAGAGCAGGGCGTTGAGGACGGTCGTCTTCCCCGCGCCGGTGGCGCCGCTGACCAGGAAGCTGGCGCCGCAGCGCACGGCGCCCACGAGCAGCTCGGCGGTGCCGGGGTGGACGGTCCCCGCGGCCACGAGGTCCTGCAGGGACAGGGTCCGGGTGCTGCGGAAGCGGACGGAGAGCAGGGTCCCTCCCGTGGAGACGGGCGGGAGGACGGCGTGCACCCGGTAGCCGGCGGCCGTCTGGACGTCCACGCACGGGTGGGCGGTGTCGAGGCGGCGTCCCGCGGCGGTGACGAGACGCACGGCCAGGGCGCGCACCTCGGCGTCGGAACCGAAGGGGGACGGGACGCGGCGCACCCCGGCCTCGGTCTCGAGCCAGACCTGGTCGGGCCCGTTGACGTAGACGTCGGTGAGCCCCCGGTGCGGCAGCAGCGGCTCGAGGGGACCGAGCCCGGTCAGCTCGGCGCGCACGGCCTGCACCGCGCGCAGGGTGCCGGCGGCCCCGAGCACCCGGCCGCTGGCGTGCACGGCCGCGGCGATGTCGGTGTCCGTGACCGGCCCGGGGGCGGACAGCAGCCGGTCCCGCACATCGTCCAGCAGCGCGGCCGGCAGCCCTGCCGGTCGGCCGGAGGGCGCCGCGCTCACAACGCCGCTCCCACGGCCTCGAGCAGGCCCGCCACGTCCCGGGCGAGCCGGCGGGAGCGGCCCGCCTCGAGCAGGCGGCCCGTCTCCGCGGCGTCCGGCACCGCGCCGTGGAAGCGCAGGGAGCCGGCGACGGGCAGCCCGGTCGTGGCGGCGGCGAGCGCGTCGTCGACGTCGGCCACGTTGAGCCCGGCCGGCACCAGACGGGCCGTGGCTCCCGCCAGGAGATCCGCGGCCCACCGTGCGGCCAGCACGCCGCGCACGGTCCGTGGCGTGAGCACGAGGACCTCGTCGCACAGGGCCGCGGTGTCGGCCGTGCCCGGCCCCGCCCGGCCCAGGTCCACGACGACGAGGGCCCCGGCGCGGCGCAGCGCCTCGAGTACGGCGGCGTACGGGGCGGCGGCTCCGTCCGGCCGGGAGCGGTCCCAGGAGAGCCAGCGCAGCTGCCCGGTCCGGGCCATGGCCGGCCACAGCTGCTCGGCGTGCACCGTCCCGGCGATCCGGAGCAGGTCCGGCCAGCGCAGACCGTCCTGGTCCTCGAGGCCCAGCAGGACGTCGATGCCGCAGCCGGCGCGGTCCGCGTCCACGAGGACGGCCGGACGGTCCTCCTGCGCGGCCCGGTCGGCGAGCCAGCACGCCAGCGTGGACGTGCCGGCCCCGCCCACGGCGCCGAGCACGCCCAGCACCCGTCCCGTGCCGCCGGGGCCGGCGGGGCCACCGGGCCGGGCGGTGAGCAGGTCGGCGAGCCACCCGGCGGCGTCCGGCAGCACGGCGACGGCACAGCCGCCGAGGTCGGCCGCCCGGTCCCAGATCCCGGGGTCCTCGGGTCGGCCCACGAGCACCGTGCCCGGCCGGACGCGCCCCCGCACGGCGTGCCGCACGTCCACGAGGTCCGTGTCCGCGACCGTGCCCGGCGCGGTGCCCGTGCCCGCCGCGCCGGGCGAGTCGGCCAGCAGGTCGGCGCCGGCGGCGGCGCAGACGCGCTCGACCGTGGCGCGCAGCCCGGTGTCGTCGCTGACGAGGCGCACGGTGCGCGTGCGGGCCGTGGTGGCGGAGGACGGCGGGGCCGGGGCGGGGAGGTGGGCGGCGGTGCTCATGGCCCCACTGTCGGGGCGGCCGGGACCGGTCCGTCCCGACGGCGGCGCCGGTGTGGACGGGGAGCCGGGTACCGGCGGCCCCGGGGGCGTGTGCAGTCCGGGCACCGGCGTAGCGTGACGGACCTGTGCAGGACAATGGCCGGATGCACATCGTGGTGGGACCAGCGCAAGACGGCCGGGGCGGGCACCGGGTCCAGGACCTGACGGGTTCCGGGGACCCGGACGGGCCCGCGGTGGACGTGCCCGCCGGGGAGCTGGCCGCGTTCGTCGCCGACCGCGAGGAGGCCGCCCGACAGGCCGGGACCACGCCGCCGCGCTGGACCTGGGAGCGGACCGGCGCGGTCTACCCGCAGCTGCTGTCCGCCGGCACCCGGGTGGAGCGCTGCCACGACCTGCGGCTGTGCCAGGCGATCCTCACCACGGCCGCCACCGCCCACGGCTCCGGCGCCGAGGGCCCGCTGCCCTACGCGCCGGTGCTGGCGCCGCTGCCCGCCGACGAGGCGCCCGGGCTGCTCCCGCCGCCGTCCCCCGCCGCGGACCAGTCGAGCCTGTTCGACCTGCCCCGCGCCACGGGTCCCGACGTGTCCGCGCTGGTCGCCGAGCTGCGGGCGCAGCTCGCCGCGGTGGCGGGCGCCGTGGACCCCCGCAGGCTGACGCTGTTGCTGGCGGCGGAGTCCCAGGGCGCGCTGATCGCCGCGGAGATGCAGCACGCCGGGGTGCCCTGGCGGGAGGACGTCCACCGGGCCCTGCTGGAGGACGCGCTGGGCCCCGAGCCGGCGCCCGGGGAGCGGCCCCCGCGGATGGAGGAGACCGTGGCCCGGCTGCGGGAGGCGCTGCACGCCCCGGGGCTGAACCCGGACTCACCGCAGGAGCTGCTCAAGGCGATGCGGGCGGCGGGAATCGACGTGACGAGCACCCGGCAGTGGGAGCTCGTCGAGTGGGCGCGGGCCGTGCCCGGCCTGGCCGCCCGGCGCCAGGCGCTGATCGAGCCCGTCCTGGAGCACAAGAAGCAGGCGCGGCTGCTCAGCGCCAACGGGTGGCACTGGCTGGCCACGTGGGTGCGGGACGGCCGCTTCCGCCCGGAGTACGTGGTGGGCGGGGTGGTCACCGGCCGGTGGTCGGCCCGCGGCGGGGGCGCCCTGCAGATCCCGCACGTGGTGCGGGACGCCGTGCGGGCGGACCCGGGGCGCGTGCTCGTGGTGGCCGACGCGGCCCAGCTCGAGCCGCGCGTCCTGGCGGCGCTGGCCCACGACGACGCCCTGGCCGCCGCGTCCCGCGGCCGGGACCTCTACCAGGCCATCGCGGACCTCGGCGAGGAGCGGGGTTCGGAGCTGACGGAGCGTCCGCAGGCGAAGGTGGCCATGCTGGGCGCGATGTACGGGGCGACCACGGGCCAGTCGGGCCGGCTCATGCCGCACCTCGCCCGGATGTTCCCCCGCGCCGTGGACTACGTGGAGCGGGCCGCCCGGGTGGGCGAGACGGGCGGGCAGGTGTGCACGCACCTGGGCCGCTGGTCCCCCCTGCCGGGCCCGGCGTGGGACGCGGCGCAGCGGGACACGGCCACCGAGGAGTCCGAGCGGCGCGCCGGGACGATGGCCCGCGGCCAGGGCCGGTTCACCCGCAACTTCGTGGTCCAGGGCACCGCGGCCGAGTGGGCGATGTGCTGGATGGGTGCCATCCGCTCGGCGCTGACGCGGGAGGCGGTCGACGCCGAGCTCGTCTTCTTCCTGCACGACGAGATCGTGCTGCACTGCGCGCAGGAGGACGCCGAGCGTGCGGCCGAGCTGGTCCGCGCCTGCGCCGAGCAGGCGGGGCTGATGGTGTTCGGGAGGATCCCGGTCGAGTTCCCCGTCAGCGTGGCCGTGGTGGACTCCTACGCTGACGCCAAGTGAGCGCCCCCGCGGCGGGCCCGGTCGGAGACCGCGGCAGGGGCCGGGAGGCAGGCCGGGGGACGGCCGGCGGAACAGGCCCCGGGGAACTCAGCACAGGTCCCGGTACGGGGCTCCCGTCACGTGCCGGCGCCACTCGTCCTCGGTGATCCGGTCGCCGCGGGTCGAGCAGACGGCGGCGACCGCGTCGTCGGCCCGCACGAGCCAGCTGCGCACCACGCCGTCGTCGCCGGTGGCGATCAGCCGGTCGCGGACGAAGCGCACGTCGTTCATCCGGTCCCCCGAGGCGGACAGGGCCGCGTAGACCTCGAGGTCCGCGGCGCCGACCTTCCACATCCACACGAACTTGTCGCCGGAGGCGCCCGCCAGCAGGGTGCCGTCCGGGGAGAACTGCAGTCCCTTGACCGAGGACAGGGCGTCGGAGGTCTCCCCCAGGGGGTGGGGGTCGGACGGATCCGCGACGTCCCAGAGGCGCACCCGGCCGCCCTCGGTCCCCACCGCCAGGACGTCGGCCACCGGGGAGAACACGGCCGAGGTGACGACCGAGTCGAGGGTGAGCTCCGCGGTCCGTCGGGGCGCAGCGGGGTCGGAGACGTCCCACAGCTGCACGTGCTCGTCGTCGTCCGCCGCGGCGAGCACCGTGCCCGAGGCGTTGAACCGCGCCGCCTCCGTCCCGGCCACCGGGACCGTGGCCACGCGCCGGACCGCTCCCCCGGCGTCGTGGCGCAGGAGGGCGATCTCGGTGCCGACCTCGGACCACACCGCGATGGTGGAGGCGTCCGCCGTGACGTCCGCGCCCGTGATCCCGACGTCGAGTGCGGGGGTCCTCGCCGGCCCCTGCGGGCGCCCGTCCTGGAGGGGCCAGAGCAGCAGGTCCCCGTCCTCGGTGCCACCGGCCACTAACGAGGCATCGGGCGCCACGGCGCCCGCGTACCAGAGGGCCTCCCCGGGCGGGGCCTCCGGGGACGGCAGCGGGACGGGCACCTCCCCCGTGAGGTCGAAGAGCGAGACGACGCCGTCGCCGATGCCCACGGCGCTGAGGACGGTGGCCGAGCGGTCGGTGGAGAGCTGGTACACCGGTTCCCCGCGACGGTGGATCACCGGGCCCTCCAGGTCCCACGAGCGGGTGGTGCCGTCCTGGGAGACGGTGATCAGCCGCTCGCCCACGCGCAGCGCCCCCGTCACCCGGGCGGCGGTGGGGAACACGTCGACGCGTGCGAGGTCGGGCAGCCGGTGCACGTAGGCGTTCTGGTCGTAGCTCGCAGCCACGACCTGCTGACCGTCCGGGGAGAAGCTGACGTCGCTGACCCAGCTGCCGAAGTCACGGACGGTCCCGGCCTCCGCCAGCCGGTCCCCCTCCACGTCGTAGAGCCTCAGCTCGCGCGCGCTGAGCCCCACGGCCAGGCGGGCGCCGTCGTCGTCGAGGGCGAGGGAGCGGACGATCCGGCTCGTGGGAACGGTCTCGAGACGCTCGGTGCGCCGGCCGTCGGTGGCGTACCGGGTGATGCCCGCGGAGCTTCCGCCGGCGTAGACGGTGCCGTCGGCGGCCGCGGCGACGGCGAGGACGTCCGCGTCCTCGCCCAGGGGCAGCCGCGGCAGCGCCGCCGGGGACTCCAGGTCCTCGAGCGACCAGCGCAGCACCTCGCCCCGGCCACCGGCCAGCAGCTGCCGCCCACCGGGCGAGAGCACCACCGCGTTGACCGGGGTCCCGGCGTCCACCTCGAGACCGGCGAGCCGCCGCGCGGGCCGGTCCGTGACGTCCCACAGGCTGATGTGGCCCTCCCCCGCGGTGGCCGCGAGCACCCTGCCGTCCCGCTCGACAAGGTCGACGTCGGCCAGGCCCCGCTCGTCGCCGTCGACGACCACGACGTCCTCCCGGTCCTCGACCAGGCTCTCGAAGCCCCGCCACACGGACAGCCGCCCGTCCGCGGCGGCGCGCGCCACCACCGAGCCGTCGTCCAGCGCCGCGAGGCGGGACGCCCCGTCGCGGCCCAGCCACCGCTCGGGAGAGCTGACCGCGGTCGCGTCGATGAGCGCGGAGGTGCCCTCCCGGGTGGGCGCCATCCGGTACGCCGCCAGGCTGAGCTGCGCGGCGAGGTTCGGCGACTCCCCCCGGATCCGGGACGCCTCAAGAGCCGTCTGCCGGGAGAGGGCCTCGTCGCGGGCGGTCTCCGCGTCGGCCTGGAAGTGCTCCGCACGGACGCCCAGGGCACCCGCGACCACGGCGGCGCAGACCGCCAGGGCCAGCAGGACGAGCGCCACGTGACCGCGCCGCTCGATCTCCCGGGCGCTGCGCTTCTGCCGCTCCAGGGCGTCCTCGTAGTGACGCCCGCTCTCCGCCAGGTACTCGCGCTCGGCCGGGCTCAGGAGCGCCTGCTGGCGCGGGTCACCGGTCCAGTCCCGGAAGGAGGCGAGCTGGCCCAGCGGGATCAGCGCGAGGGGGTCGCGGTCGTTGGCGAGCCACATCTGCGTGGCGCGCTGCAGCTGCTGACGGACGTAGAGGTCGCGGCGGCTGTCCTCGATCCAGCGGCTGAGCCGGGACCAGTGGTCCAGCAGCGACTCGTGGCTCAGCTGGATCTCGTCCCGGTCGATGGTCAGCAGCCGGGCGCGGGCGAACTCCTCGACCACGGCCGCCCCGCCCTCCGGCAGCTCCTCCCGGAGCACCGGGGTGCGCACCACCGTGGCGGAGGTCCCGGTGCCGACCACGCGCACCAGCCGCAGGAACACGGCGCGGGCCACCTCCCGCTCCCGCGGCCCCAGCCGGGCGTGCACCTCCTCGGCCCGCCGCTCGACGGCCTCCGTGATGCCGCCCGCCGCGTGGTAGTCGGCCACCGTCAGCTCCCGGGTGCGGGCGTGCTCCCAGGTGCCGAGCATCGCCTGGGACAGCATCGGCAGCAGACCCACGCCGGCCTCCGTGCCGCGGGGGGCGACGTCCCGCAGGATCACCTCGACCAGGTCCGGGGAGACGCGGGCGCCGACCGCCTCCGCGGGGCCCACGACGATCTGCTCCAGCTGCTCGCGGGTCAGCGCGCCGAGCAGCACCGGGCGCTCCAGGGCGGTGCGCAGCTCGGCGTGCCTGCTCGCGGTGCCGAAGAAGTCCGCCCGCAGTCCGACCACGACCACCCGGTCCCGGCTCGCCGCGGCGAGCCGGTCCAGGAACCGGCCGGGCTCCTCGGCGTCCCGGGTCCCCGTCCAGAGCTCCTCCAGCTGGTCGACGACGAGCAGGTCCGGACCCGTCCCGACGGCGTCCTCGAGCCGGAGCACCGGCTCGAGGCCCGGGGTCGTGGCCACGGCGCGCCACCCGTGCAGGGGCCCGCCCTCGGCGCGCAGCCGGCCGAGGAGCCCCGCGCCCAGCAGCGAGGACTTCCCCGCCCCGGAGGCTCCCACCACGGCCAGGATGCGGGGCCCCCCGGCGCTCGCCAGCCGGGCCACCCGCTCGCCGAGCACGGCGACCTCCGCGGTCCGGCCGAAGAAGTGCGTCTCGTCCTCGGGTCGGTAGGAGCGCAGGCCCACGTACGGGGTGGAGTCCGGCCGGACGGGGGTGCGGCAGCGGTCGACGTCCTCCCACCACAGCTCCGCGGGGCGCTCGTCGGTCAGTCCGAGGGCGTCCAGCAGGGTCGTGAACTCCCCGCGCAGGGCCGGGCCGGGCAGGTGCGCCCCGCTGAGCCAGCCCTGGATGGTGCTGGCGGGGAGCCGGCAGGAGGCCGCGAGCGCCCGGACCGACAGTCCGCGGCGGCGACGCGCGGCGCTGAGCTGCTCGGCGAACCGTGGCCGCTCGGGGCCGGGTCGGGACGAGGCCACCGGGGTGCCTCCTGGGGGTCGTGGACGCGGGGGACCCTGGCATCGTAGGTCGGCCACCCTGCGCTCCGGCAATGTTGCGGCCCGGGGGGCGGGCACGCCGCGGGACGTGCTAGAGCGGTGCGGGCAGGAGCCGGCCGGTGTCCCAGGGCACGGCCCAGCCGAGCGCGGTGAGCACCCGGTCCAGGAGCACGCCGGTGAACCCCCAGACGGTCACGGTGGACGCGGTGCCGGCCACGGGAACCGTGAAGGCGGGCGAGCGGTAGGTCTGCCGCCCGCGCGTGACGGTCGCGGAGTGCCGGTTGGCCGGGTCGATGAGGTCGAGGACGGGGACGCGGAACACGAGGGAGGACTCGGCGTGGTCCACGACCTCCACCGGCGAGACGTCCCGCCACCAGCCCAGCACCGGGGTGACGAGGTGGTTGGAGACGGGCAGCGGCACCGGGGCGAGGGCGCCCAGCACCTCCACCCCGCGCGGGTCCAGCCCGGTCTCCTCCTCCGCCTCGCGGAGCGCCGCGCGCACGTGGGCGGCGCTGACCTCGCCCCCGGGCACGGACAGCATCTCGTGCGGGTCCCCGTCCTCGGGGTCCAGCCGGCCGCCCGGAAAGGCGACCTGGCCGGGGTGGGAGCGCAGCGTCGCGGCCCGCTGGACCAGCAGGACGTCGAGGTCCCGGCCCACTCCCTCCGCGTGCTCGGTGGCCCGCGAGGGCAGGTCGTCGAGCGCCCCGAAGAGGATGAGCACGGCCGAGCGGCGGTAGTTCTCGTCGATCTGCCCGATCCGCCACGGCTCGCGGTCCTCCATCCGCAGCTGCCGGCCGTTGCGGGCCACGCGCAGCAGGTCCTGGTAGGCGTCGCCCACGGGCCGTCCTCCATGCTGGTCGGTGCCGCTCACGAGCTCAGGGGCCAGCCGTCGGCCTGCAGCTCGGCCCGGGTGCGCCCGGCGAGGAACAGCTCCAGCAGCTCCTCCCGGCCCGGGGCGAACTCGTACTTGAGCAGGGCGGCCGCCTGGGCCGTGTCCGTGGGGCCCTCGCCGTAGGACGGGCACAGGTCCGCGACGGGGCACACGCCGCACGCCGGGCGCCGGGAGTGGCAGATGCGGCGCCCGTGGTAGACGAGCCGCTGGGACAGGTCGGTCCAGTCGCGCGGCTCGAACAGGGCGGCGACGACCCGCTCGACCTTGACCGGGTCCTCCTCCGCCGTCCAGCCGAAGCGGCGGGCGAGCCGGCCGAAGTGGGTGTCCACGGTGATCCCGGGGATCCCGAAGGCGTTGCCGAGCACCACGTTGGCGGTCTTGCGGCCCACCCCGGGCAGGGTGACGAGGTCCTCCAGCCGCCCGGGCACCTCGCCGTCGTGGTCGTCCACGATCTTCTGCGCCAAGGTCCGGATCGCCCGGGTCTTGGCCCGGTAGAAGCCGAGCGGCCGAACGATCTCCTGGATCTCCGTCTCGTCCGCCTCGGCGAGTGCCCGCGGCGTGGGACAGGCGGCGAAGAGGCGCGGCGTGGTCGCGTTCACGCGCACGTCCGTCGTCTGGGCGGAGAGCACGGTGGCCACGAGCAGCTCGTACGGGGAGCGGAAGTCCAGCTCGGCGACCGCGTACGGGTACGCCTCGGCGAGCACCGCGTTGATCCGGCGGGCCCGCCGCTTGCGCGCCAGCGGGGACTCCGGGGCGCCCGTCCGGCGGCGGCGTGCGGCACCGGCGCGGGCCTTCGCAGGGTCCACGACGCGCAGGTGGGCGGGCGGGCGGGGCACGGCAGTCGGGACCATGCCCCGATTCTAGGCGGCGCGCGGGGACCGCTTCCGTGACCCGGTGCGGTGTGGCTCCTGTGGAACGGGGTGCACCGATCGTCTAGGGTGAAATCGATACGATGTGAGCTGCGACACGGACGTCCGGTGCCCCGGGGTCCGTGCCCGGTGTGCCACGAGAAGGGAAGACCACATGGCTTCAGAGACCACGCCCGCCGAGACCAGGACCTTCGCCCCGAGCCCCGAGTTCGCGGCCCAGGCCAACGCCACCGCCGAGCTCTACCGGCAGGCGGAGGAGGAGGGCGTCGACTTCTGGGGCCGCCAGGCACGAGAGCTGCTGACCTGGAACAAGGAGTTCACGGAGGTCCTCGACTGGTCGAATCCCCCGTTCGCGAAGTGGTTCCAGGACGGCACCCTCAACGCCTGCTACAACGCCGTGGACCGCCACGTGGAGGCCGGCAACGGGGACCGGGTGGCCATCCACTTCGAGGGCGAGCCCGGCGACAGCCGCAGCATCACCTACGCCCAGCTCAAGGACGAGGTGTCCCGGGCCGCCAACGCCATGGAGGGCCTCGGCGTGACCAAGGGCGACCGCGTGGCCCTCTACCTGCCGATGATCGCCGAGGCGGTCATCGCGATGCTCGCCTGCGCCCGCATCGGCGCGATCCACTCCGTGGTCTTCGGCGGCTTCTCCGCCGACGCGCTGCGCTCGCGCGTCGAGGACGGCGAGGCGAAGCTCGTGGTCACCGCGGACGGGACCTTCCGCCGCGGCAAGCCCTCCATGCTCAAGCCGGCCGTCGACGACGCCCTCTCCCGCGGCGGCTCCACCGTGGAGCACGTGCTCGTGGTCCGCCGCAACGAGGCCGACATCGAGATGACCGAGGGCCGGGACGTGTGGTGGCACGAGGTCGTCGAGTCCGCCTCCGCGGAGCACACCCCGTCCGAGCAGGGCGCCGAGGACCCGCTGTTCATCCTCTACACCTCCGGGACCACCGGCAGGCCCAAGGGCATCATGCACACCACGGGCGGCTACCTCACCCAGGGCGCGTTCACCCACAAGAACGTCTTCGACCTCAAGCCGGAGACGGACGTCTACTGGTGCACCGCCGACGTCGGGTGGGTCACCGGGCACTCCTACGTCGCCTACGCCCCTCTGGTCAACGGCTCCACCCAGGTGATCTACGAGGGCACCCCGGACTCCCCGCACCGCGGCCGGTTCTGGGAGATCGTGCAGAAGTACGGGGTGACGATCATGTACACCTCCCCCACGGCGATCCGCACCATGATGAAGTGGGGCGAGGAGATCCCGGCGGAGTACGACCTCTCGTCCCTGCGGGTGCTCGGCACCGTGGGCGAGGCCATCAACCCCGAGGCGTGGACCTGGTTCCACCGGGTCATCGGCGGAGGCCGCTGCCCGATCGTCGACACGTGGTGGCAGACCGAGACCGGGGCCGTCATGATCTCCCAGCTGCCGGGCGTGACGGTCGCCAAACCGGGCTCCGCCCAGGTGCCGATGCCCGGCATCAAGGTCGACGTCGTGGACGACAACGGGCAGCCCGTGCCGAACGAGACCTCGGGCTTCCTCGTGCTGCGCGAGCCGTGGCCCGCGATGCTGCGCACCATCTGGGGCGACGACGACCGCTACGTGGACACGTACTGGTCCCGGTTCGGTGAGATGTACTTCGCCGGCGACGGCGCCAAGCGCGATGCCGACGGGGACGTGTGGATCCTCGGCCGCGTCGACGACGTCATGAACGTCTCCGGCCACCGCCTCTCCACCCCGGAGATCGAGTCCGCGCTCGTGTCCCACCCGTCCGTGGCGGAGGCCGCCGTGGTGGGTGCCACGGACGAGACCACCGGCCAGGCCGTGATCGCGTTCGTCATCCTCTCCGACCAGGCCGACGCCGAGGGCCGGGACAAGACCGAGCTGGCCGAGGAGATGCGGGCCCACGTGGGCAAGGAGATCTCCCCGATCGCCAAGCCCAAGAAGGTGCTCATCGTCCCCGAGCTGCCCAAGACCCGGTCCGGGAAGATCATGCGCCGGCTGCTCAAGGACGTGGCGGAGGACCGGGAGGTCGGCGACGTCTCGACCCTCGCGGACCAGACCGTGATGCAGCAGATCGTGGACTCGCTGGGCAAGTAGTCCGCACCCCACGCTCCGCAGCGCCCCTTCGCCCCTGCCGTGCGAGGGGGCGCTGCGGCGTCCGGGAGCCGAGCCCGGCCCGCACCGGAGTGAGAGGATGCGGGCATGACCACCACGCGCAGACCGATCTACGTCCTCAACGGCCCCAACCTCAACCTGCTCGGAGTGCGGCGCCCGGAGGTGTACGGCACCACGACGCTCGCGGACATCGAGGAGGCCGTGCGCGCCCGGGCCGCCGCGGGCGGGTGGGACGTGGAGTTCCACCAGTCCAACCACGAGGGCGCCCTGGTGGACCGGATCCAGGAGGCCCGCACCGCGGGCGCGGCGATCATCATCAACCCCGCGGCGTTCACGCACTACTCGATCGCGATCCACGACGCGCTCGAGGCGGCGGAGCTGCCGGTGGTCGAGGTGCACCTGTCCAACGTGCACCGGCGAGAGGCGTTCCGGCACACGTCCTACGTGTCCCTGCAGGCGGACGTGGTCATCGCCGGGGCGGGGGCCTTCGGCTACGAGATGGCGCTCGAGCACCTGCTGCGGACCCTGGATGGCTAGCTAGCTAGCGGCTCAGGCGGCGCAGGAGCCGGAGTCCACGGCCTGGGTGCTGCCCGCCGTGGCGTCCAGCGCCTCCCCCAGCTCGTCCAGGGTGAGGGCGTAGCCGACCTGCCCCTCGAGGGCCTTGGCGAAGACGACGCCGACGACGGAGCCGTCCTGCGCCACGAGCGGGCCGCCGGAGTTGCCCTGCTGGACCCGGCCGGCCAGCTGGATGATCTCCATGGTCCCGCCGGTGCCCGGCACGGGCGCGAGCGCCGTGCCCTGCACGGTGGCGGACCCGGCGGCGAACGGCCCGCCCAGCGGGTAGCCCATGAAGGCGACCAGGTCCCCGGCCGCGGGGTCCTCCCCGAGCGGCAGGGCACCCAGCGGGAGGGACGGCGCGGAGAGGACGGCGAGGTCGGACGCCGGGTCGTAGTGGACGACGTCGGCGGGGTGCACCTCGCCGTCGCGGGTCTGGACCACCGGCTCGCCCACCCCGGCCACCACGTGCGCGTTGGTCACGACCTGCCCGGCGTCGGTCACGAAGCCCGAGCCCGTCTGGTTCTGGCGGCACTCCACCGCCATGCCGTAGACCTGCACCACGGACTGCCCGGCCTCCTGCAGGGCGGGCGTGCTCACGCTCTCGTCGGGGGCCTCCTCCGCGGGGAACAGCAGGGCGTCGAGCTGACGGATGCCGGTGGCGCCGCCCACGGCGTCCCGCGCCTCGGTCACCGCCTCGCGCACGGGTGCGGGGGTGTGCTGGTCGATCGTGCGCAGCACGGTGGAGGACGCCACCTGCTGGGACACGGCCGGGATGCCGAGCTGGCCGACGAGCGAGCCGAGCAGCGAGAGCACGAGCGCGGCGACGGCGACGTCGAGGGCCGCCCCGGCGATCCGGTTGAGCGCGCCCAGGCGCATGCGCTCGGTCACGGCGGACAGGGCGCGGCCCAGCAGCCCGCCCAGCATCTGCCCCGCCACCAGGAGGACCAGGACCGTGGCGAGCACGGCGCCCGTCCGGTACTGCGGGTCCACCTGCGCGCTGACCCACGGGGCGGCCGAGAACGCCGCCACGCCGCCGAGCACGAGCCCGGCCAGGGAGAACAGGGAGTTGAAGAAGCCGCGGCTGAACCCGTAGAAGAGGTAGCCCAGCAGCACCACGGCCAGCAGGACGTCGAGCAGGTTGAAGGACGGAGACATCGGGTTCCTCTGCGGGTTCTGTGGAGCCGGGAGCCGGGGAGCGAGCCACCAGCATAGGGAGCACGGCTGTGAGATTCGTGTGGCGGTGCTGTCGCCGCGCTCCGGCCCGCCCGCCGCTCCTTGGGATTCGCGGGCCGGAGACACTACAGTGAACGTCAGGTACGTTAGGTCGCTCACACACGAGTGCGGGCGACTCCCGCTGACATCGGCCGCCGCCGGGCCACGGCCCGGCGGCGGCACATCTTGAGGAGAACCATGGATATCGACGTCCTCCGCCGCGCTCCCCTGTTCGCGTCCCTGGACGACCAGGCGTTCGCCGCCCTCACGGAGGAGCTCACCGAGGTCGACCTCTCGCGCGGCTCCACGCTGTTCCACGAGGGCGATCCGGGCGACCAGCTCTACTTCATCATCTCGGGCAAGATCAAGCTCGGCCGCACCGCCCCGGACGGCCGCGAGAGCCTCGTGGCGATCATGGGCCCCGGCGAGCTGTTCGGCGAGATGGCGCTGTTCGACCCGAGCCCGCGCTCCACGTCCGCGACCGCCGTGTCCGAGACCCGCCTGGCCGGGCTCAAGCACGAGAACCTGAAGAAGGTCATCGAGCGCTCCCCCGACGTCTCCGCGCAGCTGCTGCAGGCCCTGGCCCGCCGGCTGCGGCGCACCAACGAGAGCCTCGCCGACCTGGTCTTCTCCGACGTGCCCGGCCGCGTGGCGAAGGCCCTGCTGGACCTGGCCGATCGGTTCGGCCGGCCCGCCACCGACGGCATCCTCGTGGCGCACGAGCTCACCCAGGAGGAGCTGGCGCAGCTCGTCGGCGCCTCCCGCGAGACCGTGAACAAGGCGCTGGCCGAGTTCGTCCAGCGCGGCTGGATCCGGCTCGAGGCGCGCGCCGTGGTGATCCTGGACCTCCAGCGGCTCAAGCAGCGCAGCCGCTGAGTCCGGTCCGGACGGGAGACGGCCCGGTCGCCCTCGCGGGTGATCGGGCCGTCGTCCGTCCGGGAGCGGCGTGGAGGCCGGGACCGCGCCCCGCCTCCGGGGCGGCTCAGGACAGGTCGAGGCGCAGCACGGGCCGGCCCTCGCGCACCTCGAGCACGGGGTTGCGGGCCACCAGGGCCCGTTTCCTGGCGAGGAAGGCGATCGCCGACGAGCACTCGGCGACCGACTCGAGCACGCACTGGACGCCGGGCGAGGAGAGGTCGTCGATGGTGCGGCCCACGGTGTCCTCCTGCCCCACGAGGTCCCCCAGCCAGCTCCCCGCCGGGTCGGCCACGGCCTGCGCGGCGTCCACCCAGCGGCCCCAGACGCCCTTCGACTCCAGCACGGACGGGGCCTGCCCGTCGGGGACCACCGCGGTGAAGTAGTGGATGTCGTACCGGCGGTGGGCGAAGTCGGAGGTGATCCAGTGGGCCAGCGGCTTGAGCAGGTCGGAGCGCAGCACGAGGCGGCGCCGGCCCAGCACCTGGGCGAGGGACACCTCCCCCACGGCGAGCGCCTCTCGGGAGCGCATCCACTCGGCGCCCTCGACGGACTCCACGGCGCTCATGGTGTCCGACCCCGCCAGCAGGACGCCGGTCTCCTCGAACGCCTTGCGGACCGCGGCAATCACGGTGCGCCGTGCCCGGCCGAGGTCGTCCTCGACGCCGAGCTTGCGCGCCCAGTCCGCGGGACTGGGCCCGGCCCAGTCGAGGGGTTCGTCGTCGTGGGGCTCGAGGGTGCCTCCGGGGAACCCGACGGTGCCGAGCGGTGAGTTGCCCGGCCGGTACTTGAGGTAGGTCTCCACGCCGTGGTCGCCGTCCCGCACGAACACCACCGCGGCCGCGGGAGAGGGGGCGCTGCCCGGGATGCCGGCGCCCCGCTCGAGCCAGGCCTGCGCGGCCCCGCGCTGGTTCTCCGGGATCTCGAACCAGCGCACGGCCGGCGGGCGGCCCGGCCGCGGGGGCGGCGGCTCAGCGGAACTCGGCAACGAGCTCCACCTCGACCGGCGCGTCGAGCGGCAGGACCGCGACACCCACCGCGGAGCGGGCGTGCACCCCGGCGTCGCCGAAGATCTGGCCCAGCAGCTCGGAGGCGCCGTTGATCACGCCGGGCTGGCCGGTGAAGCCCGGGTCGGAGGCGACGAAGCCGACGACCTTGACGATCCGGACCACCCGGTCCAGGTCCCCGACGGCCTCCTTGACCGCGGCGACGGCGTTGAGGGCGGCGCGGGCCGCGAGCTCGTGGGCGTCCTCGGGGGAGACGGTGCCCGCCGTCCCGGTCGCGGACACCTTGCCGGTGGCGGGCAGCTGCCCGTCCACGAAGGGCAGCTGGCCCGAGGTGTGCACCCAGGAGCCGGTGACCACGGCGGGCACGTAGGCGGCCACAGGGGCCGCGACGGCCGGGAGCTCGAGGCCGAGCTCGGCGATGCGGGATTCGACGGCGGAGCCGTTGCTCATGGGAGTCCTCCGGGGTTCTCGGGGGCGTGGCGTCGGGCCGTCACGCCTTGGGGCGCTTGAAGTAGGCGATGGGGTTGGTCTGCACGGGGGCGTTCACATTGCCCGCCGGGACGTCGGCGGGGGTGCTGCCGGGCAGCACGGTGACGAGCTCCCACCCGTCGTCGCCCCAGTTGTCGAGGATCTGCTTGGTGGCGTGGATCATGAGCGGCACGGTGGCGTATTCCCAGGTAGTCATGGCCCCAGCGTAGCCACGAACGCCGGGACGCGCTCCGCCGTGACGGGTCGCACACCGGCCGCGGCCGGGTTCGCACTTGTAGACTGTTCGAATGGCTTCCCGCAAGAACCCTGCCGCGCAGGCACCGTCGGCCCTGGGCAACGTCGTGGCGTTCATCGCCACGAGCATCGTCGCCGGCATCGTGGCCGCCGGTCTCCTGGTCCCCCCCGCAGCCGCCACGGGCCTCGCCGCCAACGCCTCCATCGGGTGGTTCAAGGACCTTCCGGCCCAGATGGAGGCGGGGCCGATGTCGCGCGCCTCCACCGTGGTGGCCCGGGACGGGACCGAGATCGCCTCGTTCTACGCGCAGAACCGCACCCCCGTGTCCCTGGACGAGATCTCCCCGCACATGGAGGCCGCGATCCTCGCGATCGAGGACCGCGACTTCTACGAGCACGGCGGCGTGGACCTCGGCGGCATCATGCGCGCCCTGGGCAACAACATCATCCGCCCGGACGCCCGTCAGGGCGCGTCGACCATCACCCAGCAGTACGTGAACAACCTGATCATCGACTCCCAGGTCCGCGCCGGCGAGGAGGCCACCACCATCGGCGCCGACAAGGGGTACGCGGACAAGATCAAGGAGATCAAGCTCTCCCTGTCCATGGAGCAGGAGCTGAGCAAGGACCAGATCCTCGAGGGCTACCTCAACATGGTCCTCTTCGGCGGGCAGAACTACGGCGTGGAGGCGGCCGCCCAGTACTACTGGGGCATCCCCGCGGCCGATCTGAGCGTCTCCCAGTCCGCCGTCCTGGCCGGGATGGTGCAGTCCCCCAACTACTACGACCCCGCGGCGAACCCGGAGGCGGCCACCGAACGGCGCAACATCGTGCTGGACACGATGCTCACCACCGGGGCCATCACCGAGGAGGAGCACGCGGCCGCGGCCGCCGAGCCCATCGAGGTGGACCCCAACCCCACGAACTCCGGGTGCACGGCCGCCGAGATCGCCCCATACTTCTGCGACTACGTGGAGAACTCCATCCTCCAGGACTCGGCGTTCGGCGAGACGCCCGAGGAGCGGCTCAAGACCCTGCAGCTGGGCGGGCTCACCATCACCACCACGCTCGACGTCGAGGCCCAGCGCGCGGCCGAGGAGGCGGTCAACGAGACCCAGCCGCGGGACGACAACCCGGACAACGTCGCCACCGCGCTCGTGTCCCTCGAGCCCACCAACGGGGACATCGTGGCGATGGCGCAGAACACCTACTACTCCACCGGCGAGGGCGCCTCCAACACCACGTACAACTTCAACGTGGACTCCTGGATGGGCGGGGCCGGCGGCTTCCAGGTCGGCTCGACCTACAAGCCGCTGACGTACGCTGCCTGGATCGACGCCGGCAACGGCGCGGAGGACACGGTCGACGCCACCCGCACCCGGTGGCCCGCCGACCACCGGTGGAAGGCCTCGTGCCTCGAGCGCGGGTACAAGATCGAGCCCGGCAACAACGGCGAGGGCTTCGAGATCCAGAACGCCGAGTCGGGCTACACGCGCGAGATGGAGGCCGACTTCGGCCTGTACAACTCCATCAACACCGCGATCTACGCGATGGCCGAGGACCTCGACCTGTGCGACATCGGGGAGATCTCCGAGTCCCTGGGCATCGTCAACGGCAAGAACGGCGAGCCCGTGGACACCACGGTCCTGGCGTCCCTGCTGGGCGGCTCCGTGGACATCTCGCCGATGACCATGGCCCGGGCCTACTCCGCGTTCGCCAACCGCGGCGAGATGTGCGAGCCGCGCGCCCTCGAGCGGGTCGTGGACTACACCGGCAAGGAGTACGAGATCCCCGAGACGTCCTGCGAGCGCGTGATCAGCGAGGACGTGGCCGACGGCGTGAACTACGCGCTCAACCAGACCCTGATCCGCGGCTCGGGCTGGCAGCGGGAGATCGGCCTGCCGGGCGCCTCCGCCGCCAAGACCGGCACCACGGACAACTCCACCCAGACCTGGATGGTCGGCTACACCCAGGGCCTGGCCACCGCGTCCTGGGTCGGCAACTACGAGTTCGGCTCCCGGTCCCTGAACGGGCTGTCCATCGGCGGCGAGCGCACCGAGGGCGACGACTGGGTGGACGGCTCCACCTACGCCGGCGGCCAGTGGCAGCGGTTCATGCGCGAGGTGGCCCGGGACTACGACACCGACGAGTTCGAGGAGCCCTCCGACCGCGTGCTCGAGGGCCGTAACGGCACCTCGCGGCCCGGCTGAGCCCCGGACCGGCAGTGGACCTCGTGCACACCGCCCGGGGCGCCGTCGCGCCCGCCCTGCGGACCGCGGCGGCCGTGACGGCGGCCGCTGCCGGAACCGCGGCGGGCCTCGGCGCGTGGGGCGTCGTCGTCGAGCGCCGGCGCTTCCAGCTGCGCACGGAACGGCTCCGGCTGCTCCCCGAGGGCAGCCCGCCGCTGCGGATCCTGCACCTGTCGGACCTGCACGTCTGGCCCGGCCAGCACGCGGTGCGGGAGTTCGTGCACTCGCTCGCGGCGCTGGAGCCGGACCTCGTGGTGGACACCGGGGACAACCTCTCCCACCCCGGGGCGCTGCCGTGGCTGCTGGAGATCCTGGAGCCGCTGTTCCGCTTCCCCGGGGCCTACGTCCCGGGGTCCAACTGCTACTTCGCGCCGCGGCCCAAGAACCCGTTCCGCTACCTGTGGCGGGACACCTCCGGGGAGGGCCGGGACGAGGCGCCCCTGTTGCCCACCCAGGACATGCACGACGCGTTCGACGCCGCAGGCTGGACGCCGCTGATCAACCGCTCCGCCCGGATGGAGGTCGCGGGCCTGACCCTGGACCTGTCCGGGGTGGACGACCCGCACCTGGGCTACGACCGGCATCCCGGGTTCGGCGATCCCGCCGCGGCGGACCTGCGCCTCGGGGTGGCCCACGCCCCCTATCTGCGGACCCTCGACCGCTTCGCGGAGGACGGCGCGCAGCTGGTGCTGGCCGGGCACACGCACGGCGGGCAGGTCTGCCTGCCGGGCGGACGGGCACTGGTCAGCAACTGCGACCTCGAGCCGGAGCGCTGCAAGGGTCTGATCACCCAGGGCGGGGTGCCGGTCAACGTCTCGGCAGGACTGGGCACGTCGCGCTTCGCCCCGATCCGGCTGTTCTGCCCGCCGGAGGCCGTGCTGCTGACGCTCACGGACTGAGCGGGTCCCCCACCGGCCGTTCGCGCACCGACCCCGTCAGCCGCCGCGCGGCCCCAGGGCCTCGAGCACGGCAGGCAGACGCGTGACCCCGTCGGAGCCGCAGAAGTGCCCGGCCCGCGGGACCACCTGCACCCGTGCGTCGAGCCGCTCGGCGAGCGCCTCGGTGGCGGCCGGCGGCACGGTCGGGTCGTCGTCCGAGCGCAGCACCAGCCGGCGCCGGACGTTGGCGCGCACCGCGGAGACGTCCACATCCTCGGTGAGGAACTCGTCCAGGAGCGGCACGCCCTCGAGCCGTCCCGTGAAGCCGGCCACGAGCACCAGCCCGCCCAGCTCCCAGGGCCGGGGCAGCGCGGCGAGGTGGCGCAGGAGGGTGATGCAGCCGAGGCTGTGGCCCACCAGGTGGGTGTGCCGGTCCGGCTCGCCCACCGCCTTCGCCACCGCGGCCAGCCACGCCCCCGCCTCCGGGAAGGACGGCTCCGGCAGCTCCACGACGACCGTCCGGACGCCTTCGGCGGCGAGCCGATCGCGCAGCCACGGGAACCAGTGCTGGTCGGGGGCGGCGTCGTAGCCGTGCACCACCACGACCCGGCGGACGTCCGGCTCCGGGGCGCTCACCCGGAGATCTCGGGGACCGCCACGATGATCCGGTGGTTGGTCTTGTCGCACAGGTACATCTCGACCGTGCCCTCGGGCACGGGTCCGCCCTCGGGCCACTGGTCCTCGGGGATCTGGCGCAGGGGTCCGCCGCAGGACGGGCAGATGGGGTCCATGGTGGTCTCCTCCAGGGTCGGCTGGCGGGCCGGCGGGCCCGTGGCCCGAGCTTCCCCCAAAACGGCGCCGCCCACAACTCCCCGTCAGGAGATCCCATGACCGCCCCCAGGGCGCACCGCGCCCACGGTCGAACAGGAGGTGGACCGGTGCGTGGAGTGCGGCTGCTGCGAGCCGGTCTGCCCGTCCAGGGACCTCACCCTCACGCCGCGGATGTCCACGGGGCTGCCCACGGGGTGAGCCACGATGTCGGAGCGCACCCCGGCGGCCCTGTGGGAGGCGATCCGCCGGGGACGGCTGCCGGTCGTCTGCGACGCCGCGTCCTGCACCGATGGCCTGGGGACCATGGCCGAGCTCGCGGCGGCGTCCAGCCGGTACCACGCGCTGCGGTTCGTGGACGCGGTGGAGTTCGTGGCCGACCGGGTGCTGGCGCGGCTGACCGTCAGCAGCCCGATCGGGTCGATGGCCCTGCACCCCACGTGCTCGGGCGTGCACCTGGAGGAGGCGACCCGCTGAGCCGCCCCGCCTGGTCGGTTGCGTGCAACTGAGTTGAGCACAATCGGTACTTGTGCAAGCATGGGCGCATGGACGCAGACCTCCGGCTCGACGCGCAGCTGTGCTTCGCGCTCTACGCCGCCTCGCGAGCCACGACCGCGGCCTACCGCGAGCCGCTGGCGGAGCTCGGCCTGACCTATCCGCAGTACCTCGCGCTGCTCGCGCTGTGGGAGGAGGACGGCCGGACCGTCTCGGCGCTCGGCTCCCGACTGCGCCTGGACAGCGGCACCCTCTCCCCCCTGCTGAAGCGGATGGAGGCCGGCGGCCTCCTCGAGCGCCGCCGGGGGCACGACGACGAACGACGGGTCACCGTCCACCTCACGCCGGCCGGCCACCGCCTGCGCGAGCGCGCCCCGGCCGTGCAGCGGCGCGTCCTGGAGGTCTCGGGACTCACCGCCGCCGAGATGGAGACGCTGCGGACCCTGGCCCGCAGGATCGGCGCCCCCGCCGACGAGGACACCACGGACAGCACCCCCACGACCCCCACCGACCCCCAGGAGTGACCAGCATGGACACCGTCTACACCGCCGAGGCCCTCGCCACCGGCGCCGGCCGCAACGGCCGCACCCGCACCACCGACGGCCGGATCGACCTGGGCCTGGCCGTCCCGCAGGAGATGGGAGGCTCAGGCGACGGCACCAACCCGGAGCAGCTCTTCGCCGCCGGCTACGCCGCCTGCTTCCACTCCGCCCTGCAGATGGTGGCCCGGCAGGAGAAGGTCGCACTCGGGGACTCCGGCGTCGGGGCCCGCGTGGGCATCGGCGGCAACGGACAGGGCGGCTTCGGCCTCGAGGTCGACCTGGAGGTCGTGCTCCCGGACCTCGACCAGGGCACCGCGCAGTCCCTGGCCGACAAGGCCCACCGGGTGTGCCCCTACTCGAACGCCACCCGCGGCAACGTCGACGTCCGCGTGACCGTCGTCGAGGACTGACCCCCGCTCCCCCGCCCGCCTTCGACCCCCAGGAGAACCGATGACCCCGCCCACCAGCACCCGCCAGATCGTGCTCGCCTCCCGCCCGGACGGCACCCCCGTGCCCGACAACTTCCGACTGGAGGAGGCCGCGCTGCCCGAGCCCGGCCCCGGCCAGGTCGTGGTCGCCAACCACTGGATGTCCGTGGACCCGTACATGCGCGGCCGGATGAACGACGTGAAGTCCTACGTCCCGCCGTTCCAGGTGGACCGCCCGCTCGACGGCGGCGCCGTGGGCGAGGTCGTCGCCTCGTCCGCCCCCGAGCTGCCCGTGGGCGCCACGGTGCTGCACGGGGCCGGGTGGCGCGAGCACGCGCTGATCGACGCCGGCTCCGCCACCGTGGTGGACCCCGGGGTGGCCCCGGAGTCGGCCTACCTGGGGGTGCTCGGCATGCCGGGGCTCACCGCGTACGCCGGCCTCATGGCGGCCGCACGGTTCCGGCCCGGGGACACGGTGTTCGTCTCGGGCGCGGCCGGCGCCGTGGGCTCGCTCGTCGGCCAGATCGCGAAGCGCAGCGGCGCCGCGCGCGTGGTGGGCAGCGCCGGCTCCCCGGAGAAGGTCGCCCGCCTGCTGGAGCTGGGCTTCGACGCCGCCTTCGACTACCACGACGGCCCGGTGCTCCCCCAGCTGCGGCGCGCCGCGCCCGAGGGCATCGACGTGTACTTCGACAACGTGGGCGGCGAGCACCTGGAGGCCGCGATCTCCGCGCTGAAGACGCACGGCCGCGTGTGCCTGTGTGGGGCGATCTCGCAGTACAACGCGACCGAGCCGCCGGCGGCGCCGCGGAACCTGGCGCTGGCGATCGGCAAGATGCTGAGCCTGCAGGGCTTTCTGGTGAGCGGTCATCAGGATCTGGGCCCGGAGTTCCGCGCGAAGATGGCCGGCTGGCTGGCGGCCGGCGAGATCCAGTGGGACGAGACCGTGCGCGAGGGGCTCGACGACGCCCCGCAGGCGTTCATCGACCTGCTCGCCGGCGCCAACACCGGGAAGATGGTCGTCAGGCTGTGAGCCCGGCCGTCAGTCGGTGAGCTCGGCGCCGCCGGCGTTGAGCCGCGCGGCGAGTTCCCGCACCCCGGACACCCTGATGTCCGCGGTGTGCGCGTACTGCGGATAGGGCGCGCCGTACCGGTCGATCCAGGCCGTGCGCATCCCCGCCCGGGCGGCGCCGTGCAGGTCCCACGGATGCACCGCGATCATGAGCATCCCGTCCAGCGGTACGCCCCACGCCCCGCTCGCCCAGCTGTAGGCCTCGGACGCCGGCTTCCAGCAGGGGGCGTCTTCGACGGAGCTGACGTGCTCGAAGTGCTGCCGCACGCCTCCGCGCTCGAGCAGGCCCTCGGCGGTGGCCGCGGAGCCGTTGGTGAGGGCGGTGAGCCGGAACCCGGCCTCCGCGAGGGACCGTATCCCGTCCGGGACGTCCGCGTGGACGGGCAGCCGCTGCACGGCGTCCAGGACGTGGGCCACGGCGTCCTCCACGCCCCCGGTCGGCGGACGTGAGGCGAAGAGCGTGCGCGCCATCTCCTTCGCCAGCACGGAGAACGGCTGGGCCTCGCCGTGGACGGCCAGCGCGAAGCCCTCCCGCAGGACGGAGGCGAACCAGGTCTGCGCCAGCTCTCCCGGCACGCCCACCTCCTCGAAGGCGCGGTGCAGGGGGCGCATGTCCGAGAGGGTCTCGTTCACGTCGAACACGAGGACGGGTCTGTCGTCGGTGGTCATTCCGGAGCCTTCCGTTCGCGGTGGTGCACAGCGTAGTCCGCGCGGGCGCCGGTGGGGAGCGTTCAGCCCGCCGGGACGAGCCGGCCCAGGGGGCTGTTCTCGAAGTCGTCCAGCAGGGCCTGCGGGTCCGCGTAGACGGCCACGGCCCCCGCCTCGCGCAGCTCCGACTCGCTGATCCCGCCGCTGCGCAGGCACACGGCGTCGAGACCGAGCTTCCACGCGGACTCGACGTCCCAGCGGGCGTCCCCCACCACGATCGCGTCCTCGGGGCGCAGGTTCCCGGCCTCCAGCGCCGCGGCGAAGATGTCCGGGGCGGGCTTGCTCTGCTCGGCGTCCGTGGCGGTCGTGACCGCCGTGAGCAGGTCGTCGGAACCGAGGGCCTCCCGCATGGCGGCCACCTCAGTGGCATTCGACGACGACGCCAGCACCACCACGAGCCCGGCGTCGGCGCAGCGGCGCAGCAGCTCCGCGGCGCCGCGGGTGGGCTTGAGCCCCGGCCAGTGCACGGAGAACAGGGCTCCGTGGGCGTCGCCGATGGCGTCGTCCCCGTCCTTGTCCCGGTCGGCGGGCAGCAGCTCGTCGATCAGCTGCTCCGAGCCCATGCCGATGAGCCGGTGGATGCGGTGCATGGGCACGTCGTGGCCGGCCTGGTTGAAGGCGTGCCACCAGGCGACGGTGTGCAGATAGCTCGAGTCGATGAGGGTGCCGTCGACGTCGAACAGGACGCCACGCCTGACCGGCGCGGAGGAGTAGGGGGTCCGGGGAGGAGTCATGACCTCACCCTTCCACCCGGCGGCCGGCCGATCAATGCGAGGCGAGGTTCCTGCGGCGCCGCACGAGCAGGACCGCGAGCGCCAGGGTGTGGAGCGTCCGGGCGGTGGGGCTGCCCCCGTCCACCACGCCGTCCGCGGCGGCCGGTTCGGACATGGTCACGACCGCCCCGACCGACAGCGAAGTTGTGGAGAAAGTTCACCGGCCGGAGGGAGCCGGGGACCCTCCGGTCACAGCGCCGGCAAGTCCCCGGCGGCGCTGGTCGGGCCGTTCCCCTGGTCCACGGCGGCCGGGCCGAGCGGAAGCGCGCGGCCGTCCTGCTGGGCGTTCTCGTCCGCGCCCGTTCCCTCGACGTCCTGGGTGGAGTTCGCGAAGCGCGAGATCACGGCGGACGCCGCGTCGGTCATCTCGCCCAGGCCCTGGGCGTCGACGTTGGCGAGGTCGTCGCACGCGCCGTGGTAGCAGAAGTCGTAGGCGACCCCGGCCCGGCCGCCGAACAGTGCGGCCTGCTCCGCGGTCTTGATCCCCTCGGCGCCGGTGAACAAGCCGCCGGAGGCGATGCCCTCGGCGATGAACGGCCCGTAGTCGCTGCGGCCGTTGAACTCCGTCTCGCCGGAGGCCAGGCCCACGGAGCCGAAGTGCTCGTGGAAGGCCGCCTCGATCGCGGCGGATCCCTCCGGGGCCGTCACGAGGCCCTCGGTTCCCTGCACGGGCGGGAAGGCGGAGTGGTCGCCGTCGTAGACGAAGCGGCCGTAGTTCGGGGAGCCGATCATGTCGAAGTTCAGGTACAGCGCGATGTCCTCCAGGGCGGCGGGATCGTTGGCCTTCAGGTCCGCGACGTAGTGCCGGGACCCGAGCAGGCCGAACTCCTCCGCGCCCCACCAGGCGAAGCGCACGGTGTTCGCGGTGTCCGTGTGCGCGAGCGCCTCGGCAATCGCCAGGATTCCCGCGGAGCCCGAGCCGTTGTCGTTGATGCCCGCCCCCTGGGGCACGCTGTCCAGGTGGGCGCCGACCATCACCGTGTTCTCGGGGTCGCCCGAGCTCGTCTCGGCGAGGACGTTGAAGGACTCGCGGTTCTCGGAGACGGTCTGCGCCGTCACGGTCACCTCGCCCCCGCCGAGCAGTGCGGTCCCGGTCGCATGGCTGAGGCCGACCACCGGGAGGGGCGTGGCACCGGGCTCCCCGAGCGTGCCGGTGACCACGTCCTCCTGGCCCGGCAGACCCGAGTTGAAAATCAGCACGGCGGCGGCGCCCGCGGCTTGGGCGTTGGCGGCCTTCACCCCGAAGGTGCACGTGCCGCGCTGGAGCAGCGCGATGTTGCCGGCCACGAAACCGGCAAAGTCCTCGGCCTCGCAGCCGCTGGTGCTCGCCACGGGGGCCCCGTCGGTGTCCATGGCCTGCACCGGGGCGGTCACGGTGCCGGAGCCGGAGTAGACCATGACGGCCGCCTCCGCGGCGGTCAGGGGACGCGGGGCACCGCCGGGTGCGGGCACGGCCACCGTGGTCGGGACGATCTCCTGGAAGAACGGGAAGGTGAAGGCCTGGACGCGCGGGGCATAGCCGGCGGCCCGCAGCCGGCCGACCACGTAGTCCACGCTGCCCCGGTAGCCGGGGGTGCCCGAGGCCCGGTTGCCGTTGTTGGCGTGGGCGACGGCCTGGAACACCTCGAGATGGTCGAGCACCTGCTGCGTGGGCACGGCCGCGACGGTCGTGGCGGCCGCTCCGGCGTCGTCGTCGCCCGGCGGCGCCGCGACGGCACTCGGCACCGCGAACGCGAGGGTGCCGGCCAGGGCTGCGGCCACGGTCCGACGGATGGGTGTGCGGTGCGACATGGGTCCTCCCCGGGCCGGGGGCCGATCGGGGGCTCGACCGTGTTCGTCGTCGGCTCCATCGAACGGGTGGAGCGCTGCGCCCAGGATCTCAGCTCCAGGTCAGAGGCACAATGGCCGGACGGATCGTGGCACCGGGAACGACATCGGCCTCACTGCGACGGCCTCACTCCGACTCCCTCTCCTGGGCCGCGTTGCTCGGGCCGTGGCCCTGGTCGACCGTGGCGGCGGGAATGGGCGCCATGACGCTGCGCAGCCGCCGGCCCTCCTCCTCGAGATCCAGGGTGGAGTTCGCGAAGCGCAGGACCACGGCGGAGGCCGCGTCGGTCATCTCGTCCAGCGTCCGGAGGTCGATGTTGCTGAGGTCGTCGCACTGCGCGTGGTAGCAGAAGTCGTAGCCGATGCCGGCCCGCCCGCCGAACAGCGCGGCCTGCTCCACGGTCTTGATCCCCTCGGCGCCGGTGAAGAGGCCGCCGGAGGCGATGCCCTCCGCGATGAACGGCCCGTAGTCGCTGCGGCCGCTGAACTCGGTCTCGCCCGAGGCCAGTCCCACGGAGCCGAAGTGCTCGTGGAAGGCCGCCTCGATCGCGGCGGACCCCGCCGGGGCGGGCACCGAGCCGTCCTCCGGGCCGAACGCCGAGGCGTCACCGTCGTAGACGAAGCGGCCGTGGTTCGGAGAGCCGATCATGTCGAAGTTCAGGTACAGCGCGACGTTCTCGAGTGCCGCGGAGTCGTTGGCCTTCAGGTCCGCGACGTAGTGCCGGGACCCGAGCAGGCCCAGCTCCTCCGCACCCCACCAGGCGAAGCGCACGGCGTTGGCCGTCTCCGTGTCCGCGAGCGCCTCGGCGATGGCCAGGATCCCCGCGGAGCCGGAGGCGTTGTCGTTGATCCCGGGGCCCTCCGGGACGCTGTCCAGGTGGGCGCCGACCATGACCGTGCGCTCCGGGTCACCCGAGCCCGTCTCTGCGAGGACGTTGAAGGTCTCCCGGTTCTCGGAGACGGTCTGCGTGCTGACCGTCACCTCGCCCCCGCCCAGCAGCGCCGTACCGGCGGCGTAGCTCAGGCCGACCACGGGGATGGTCGTCGCACCCGGTTCGCCGAGGGTGCCGGCGACCACGCCCTCCTCCCCCGGCCGGCCCGTGTTGAAGATCAGCACCGCGGACGCCCCGGCGGCCGCCGCGTTGGCGGCCTTCACCCCGAAGGCGCACGTGCCCCGCTGGATCAGCGCGATGTTCCCCGCCACGAAGTCGGCGAAGTCCTCGGCCTCGCACCCGCTGGTGCTCGCGGCCGGCTCTCCGGTCGTTCCCACGGCCTGCACCGGGGCGGTCACGGTCCCGGAGCCGGAGTAGGTCATGACCGCGACGTCCTCCGCGGGGAGCTGCCTCCCGCCCACGCTGACCGTGGCCGGGCTGACAGCTTGGAAGAAGGGGAAGGTGAACTTCTGGACCCGCGGAGCGTAGCCGGCGCCGCGCAGCCGGCCGACCACGTAGTCCACGCTGCCCCGGTAGCCGGACGTGCCCGAGGCACGATTGCCGTTGTTGGCGTTCGCGATGGCCTGGAACACCTCGAGGTGCTCCAGCACCTTGTCGGCAGGCACCTCCGCCGCGGTCACAGCGACCACTCCGGCACGGCCGGCTGGGCGGCGAGGAGGACGGCGCACTCGGCGCCGGCGCTCGACAACGTATGGGCCGCTGCGGCGGCCACGGTCCGGTGGTGGTGGGTGCGGTGGCGCATCAGATCTCCCAGGGCAGGGGCCGATCGGGGGCTCGGCCGGGACAGCGGCTTCATCGAGCTGATGGAGCGATGTGCACAGAATCCCAGCTCCCGGGCGGCCGCACAATGACCGTGCGCATTATGGCAAGGTGGCAGGAATCGATACCGTGGCACCGCCCGATTTCCCACCCGCGCGGCCGGATGGCTATGATGAAGCAGTTGTTTCCGGCTGAGTCCGGATGCTTCACGGGATGTGGCGCAGCTTGGTAGCGCGCGTCGTTCGGGACGACGAGGTCGCAGGTTCAAATCCTGTCATCCCGACCACCAGCGAAAGGCCCCGGACCAGTCGGTCCGGGGCCTTTCGCATGTCCCGACAGCCCCCCGTTCGCGGCCGACTGTCCCCGCAAGAAGCCACGACCCACAGTGATGCATCTACAAATTCATGAATTACGATCAGAATTGAAGGGTGTGCCCGACCGGCGGTGGGGAACGAACTGATCCTCCGCTCCCCCGCCGCTGGCGCCGCGCCGCTCTTCTCGCGGGCGTGAGGGGCGCCCGGCCACATTCGTCTGCTCCGGGGGAGTCCACATGAATCTCGACATCGATCGCGTCCTCGACGACGCCGGCACCGGCGTACTGGGTGCCACCCTCCAGCTGTTCACGGACTGGTCCCTGTGGCTCGGCATCGGTCTGATCGTCGCCGCCGTCATCAGCTCCGCCATGACCAGGAAAATTCCGTGGACCCGCGAGGCCTCCGTCTGGCTCTACTCGATGGCTGCCACCGCGTGCTTCGCCGTGCACTGGGCGGCCGTGCCTGCCTGAGAGAGACTGACGCACCCGGCCGAGGAGGGGGGCCGGGTGCGTCAGCGTCTGCAGTGGCTGCACAGTGCATGCCGGGCCCGGACCGTGCGGGTCCGGCCGGGTGACCGTGCTCCGGCCGCAGCGGACCTACTTCCGGGCCGAGGAGAAGACCATCTTCTCGTCCCCGCCCTCGAGGTCCCGCTCGGCCAGGGCCCACTGCCCCTTCATGAGCTGGGCGACCAGTTCGTCGGTCAGCCGCTGCTGGTCGCCGCCCTTTCCGCCCAGCCCATCCTCGAGCGCCTGCCGCAGAAGGTCCGGGGTGAACGGCCCGTCCTGCCCCGCCAACTCCGGCGTGGAGAGGTCGCCCAGCACGCACAGCCCTTCGCAGGTGATCACGAGCAGCAGACCGGCCTCGAGCGTCGTCGACGTGGTCGTCGTGGTGCTGGTCGATGTCCGCTCCGTTGCCTGGACCGGCACGCCACCGCTGACCGGTCCTGCGACAGCGGCGGGCGCCTGCCCCGCGCTCGACCCTTGCCCGGGAGCGGTCGACTGCACCCCGTTTCCGACCGGCGCCGCGGCCTGAGCGGACCCTCCGGCCACGGGAGCCTCTCCATCGGCGGTATCTCCACTGGTGGCATCTCCACCGGAAGACTCTGCCGTCGGTGTGGGAGAGGACTTGGGCGCCGGCCGAGAGGTGGGCTGTGGGGCCGGACTCTGGGTTGGTGTCGCCGTGCTGAGCGGCGGCAGGGGTTCGTAGGTGTGCGCCCCCCTCGCCTCGGCGGCGGCACCGCCGCAGCCGGTGAGGGCAGCGAGCGCGAGGGACGCCACAACGACTGTACGGGTGGTGCGGAACATCGGGATCTCCCGGAGAACTGGGGCGGAGGTGGGCATCAGGCGGACCGGTCCTGGATGACGGACGGGCGGCGGCGCAGCCACCAGGCGCCGAGGCCCGCACCGACGGCGACCACGACGAGGACCACCGAGGTGAATGCGCCGCGTCCACCGGCAGCAGGGGCCGCGCCCATGCCGGTGTTCGCCATGGCCGGATCCGCGTACATGGCCTCGCCGGCCGACATGGTGGTCTCTGTGACGACCTCCGTGGAGGTGGTGGTCTGCTCGTCGAACAGGACGAAGGCCTCCAGGGTCGCCGTGAGCTTCTGCTCGGCGCCGGCATCGGTCACGATCTGGAGGACACGGGCGTCGCGGTCCCGGACCGCCGGCTTGGCAACCGGTCCGGCCGCGCCGTCGCCGGAGCCCGTGCCCGTGCCCGTGCCGTGCTCGCCAGTCTGGTCGTCGTCGGTGTCAGAGCCGGCGGGGCCGTCCTGATCGACCGGCGTCTCGTCGGCCTCGTCGTCGTCCGGGGTCGTGGTCCCCTCGTCGGAGACCTCATCGTCCGGCACGGCCGGCGCGTCGATCGTGAAAACGGCGCTCGCCCCCCAGGCGACCGTTCGCTCCTGACCCGCGATGAGCAGGTCGCGGTACTGCTCGTCGGCCAGGACGGTGAGCTCGGTCGAGGGCATGGTCGCCGTCAGGTCGGCGGTGAGCTCTCCCTCGGTGACCCCCTCAGGCACAGCCAGCTCCAGGTACTTGTCCCGGTCCCCGCCGGTGAAGGTCTGCGTCCTCGTCCCGTCCGCAAAGGTGACGGGTCCCGACAGGGTCACGGTCGTGGCGTAGTAGGCCTCCGGCATCGTGACGAGCAGCGTGTCGGGCCGGCCGTCCGGCGCGAAGGACAGGGAGATCCGGTAGCTGTCCAGCGGAACGAGAGCCGTGACGTTCCGGCGGGCGTCCTTGATCAGGAACTCGGCGCGCTCCAGATGCGACTGTTCGATCCCCGCCGGCTCCTGTTCCGGAACTCCCGCGGTCGAGAGGGAGCGCACGGCCCAGTGCACGGCCAGCGCCTCGTCCGGGTTCTCGGTGGGACCGAAGACCGAGAGGATGTAGCCGGCCAGGGCGGCGTTCTCCGGCTCCCAGTAGACCGGGGTGTCGCCGACCTTCTCGCCCACCACGTTCTCCCACCCGGTCGCGGGGTCGTCGAAGGGCTCGGCCACTGCGTAGCCCTCGTCGTCGAGCACGTACTCCCCCACCGGCGCCAAGGGCTGGTCCTCGTGGATGCCGTAGGCGGTGTCCTTGTTGGTCAGCGCCACCGGGGTGAAGGACGTCTCCGCGCCGGTGTCCGGGCCTCCCTCCGGGACCTCGACGAGGTACTCCGCGATCGCCACGGGCACGGCGACGGCCGGCGTCGCAGCGACCAGCGTCCCGGTCACCGCGGTGGTGCCGGCCAGAGCCGCCACCGCGAGGAGCTGCGCGCGGCGGGCAGAAAGGGGGGAAAGCATGGGGACTCCTGGGGGGGGATCGTGAGGGGATCGGCAGGCCGGTGGGCGGCCGACCGATCTTTACTAATGTAATTGCATGAAGGGGTCGTTGTCCGGGGAAGTCGTTGTGCGACGCCGGGCGTGCGCACAAGAGGGGACGGGCAGCCCGGCGGCGTCACGGGACGGGGACGGTCTCGGGATCGAGGGCCAGGTCGACGATGAGATTGTTCGTGTAGGACCACGACGGCGATCCGTCCGGCTGGACGTAGTCGCCGGAGCAGGTGACCAGGGACAGCCCGGGGGCCCCGTTCAGCTCGAAGATGTTCCGCGGCGGGGCGTCCCGCGGGGTCGGCTCGCGCACCGTAGTCACCGTGTAGGAGAACACTCCCCCGGTCCCGTCGGAGACCCACAGCTTCTGGCCCGGCTGTGCCGTGTAGAGCGTGGCCAAGGCGGGAGCATCGTAGGGATAGTCCACGTGGCCAGCCAGTACGGCGTTGCCCTGCTGGCCGCCGATCACGGCGGAGGCCGAGTACCAGCCGATCGCCGCGCGGTCCTCGTGGGTGGGCACCGCCATGTTCCCGGTTTCGTCCGTCCCCATGGATTCGAGCGCCGCGTCGATGCCGATCGACGGGGAGCAAACCCGCGCCCGGGCGAACAGGTCACCGCAGGTCTCCGGGCCCCGCACCGCACGGTGCGCGCCCGGGTCGCCGGCTGCCCGGGCGTCACCCGCGGAGAGCGAAGACGTGTGCACCGGGCCGGGGGCACTGGCCGAAGCGGGATCGGCGTGCTGGACGTCCCCGCCAAAACCGGCAGCTGGACCCCCGGTCAGCCAGTTGGCGGCCAAGAGTGCCACAGCGCAGAGCGACACCACGGCGAGGAAGGTCGACAGCGCGGTGCGTCCGGCACCGGTCGTCGGGAGCAGTGCAGAACTATTGCGAAGCACCGGATCACATTTTCAGGACGTTGAGGACCGTGGGGCCGAGCACGGTGAGGAAGAGCACCGGAAGGATGAACAGCATCAGGGGAATGAGGATCTTCGTCGGGATCTTCTGCGCGGCCTCCTCCGCCCGCTGCCGCCGCTTGATGCGCATCTCGTTGGCCTGGGTGCGCAGCACCGAGGAGATGGAGATGCCGTAGGCATCGGCCTGGATGACCGAGCGCGTGAAGGTGCGCAGGTCGGGGACGTCGGTGCGCTGCTCCAGGGCCAGATAGGCGTCACGGCGGGGAATGCCCACGCGCATCTCCTGCAGGGTGCGCACCAGCTCCTCCGCGAGGGGACCCTTGCCGTTGTGCCCGGCCCGGGCCATCGCCGACTCGAAGCCGAGTCCGGCCTCGACCGCGATCATCATCTGGTCCAGGGTGTCGGCGAGCGCCAGACCGATGGCCTTCTGGCGTTCGGTGCCGCGGGAGTAGAGCAGCAGGTCCGGCACAAAGTAGGACAGCGGAACTATGACCGCCACGATCACCACGATCATGCCGTTGTCGCCCGCCAGCAGCAGGATCAGCAGGCCGAAGAGCACGGTACCGCCCAGTGCATAGACCTTGTACGCCATCAGCCGGGCGACCGGCCAGTCGACGGGCCGGCCTGCCTTCGAGTACAGGCTCTCGAGCCGGTCCCGTCCGCCCTCGGTGGTGAAGCGGCGGGCCCAGCCGAAGTCCGGGGCCTCGCGAACGGTTTCGGTCCCAGTGGCACCGAAACCGTACTTCAAATTCTGGCGCACCATGCGGTCGCCACCCCACCGGACACCGACGGCGAGCCACATGGCCAGAGCCGCGGCACCGGCTAGGAGCAGGAGGCCGAACAGGGGGGAGATCGACGACATGGGACGCCCTTCGGGAAACGGGGTGACGGAACTCAGAACTGGATCTTGACGATGCGGGACATCCAAAAGCCGCCGATGGCGAACATCAGCAGGGCGACGGCGATCATCGCGTAGCCGAAGAAGCCGCTCGTGACGAATTGGGAGATGTACTCGGGTGAGATCACGGCGAGCACCGCGGCGATCAGCACCGGCAGGGCCATGAGGATGTAGGCGGACATTTTTCCTTCGGCCGAGAGCGTCTTCACCTGCCGCTTGATCTGGTTGCGCTCGCGGATGGTGCCGGCGACACGGTCGAGCACCTCTGCGAGGTCCCCGCCGACCTCCCGGTGGATACCGATGGCCTGTGCGACCCAGGAGAAGTCATCGGACTCCATCCGTTTCGCCGCCTGGCTCAGGGAGTCGTCGAGGTCCATGCCGAGACGCGTCTCGTTGACCACCCGGGTCAGCTCCTCGGAGGTCGGCGCCGGGGACTCCTTTGCCACCGCGTCCACGGCGCGCAGCAGGGAGTGCCCGGCACGGAGGGATCCGGAGAACAGCTGCAGCGTGTTGTCCAGCTGATCGGCGAAGATCCGCTTGCGCCGGCCGGTCAGGAAACCAACGCCGAGCTTCGCCACCAGAGGAGCAGCCGCGCAGAACACCAGCCCCAGCAAGAGCCCCCCGGCGATGGTGCCCACCGCTGTGGCGACCGCGGCGCCCACCGCCACGAGCACGAGGAAGTCCGCCGGTGAGGACCTGATCCCCGCGTTCTCGAGAGCCGCGGCGACGCGACGAGTCCAACCCCGCCGCTCCAGGAACTCGGTCACTGCCTCGGTGGTCACACCGCTGAGCCGCGACAGCTGCGACGGGCTCTGCTCGCGGGCCGTGCGCGGCGGACGGCGCCGGTCCATCGGCAGCCGCGGCGTGCGCGAGCGGAAGACGACGAACAGCCCGAGCAGGCCGGCCAGGATGAGGAGGCCGATCCCGATCAGCAGGGGGGACATCAGCGCTTCCCCGGATCGAAGACGGAAGGGTGGAGCTTGATGCCGTAGTCCTCAAATTTGTCCACGAAGCGCGGCCGCACCCCGGTGGACCGGGTCGTTCCCCGAAAACGTCCGGTGCGAGGGTCCACCCCGGCGTCCCAGTCGAAGAGGAAGGCGTCCTGGAGGGTCACGGTCTCGCCTTCCATGCCCTGGATTTCGGTGATGTGGGTGACGCGGCGGGTGCCGTCCCGGAGGCGGGACAGCTGGACGACCACGTGGATGGCCGAGGCGATCTGCTCGCGGATGGCCCGTTGGGGCAGGTCCATGCCGGCCATCATGACCAGGGTCTCCAGGCGCGAGATGGTGTCGCGCGGGGAGTTGGCGTGGATGGTCGAGAGCGACCCGTCGTGGCCGGTGTTCATGGCCTGCAGCATGTCGAGGGCCTCACCGCCGCGGCACTCCCCCACGACGATCCGGTCGGGCCGCATGCGCAGCGAGTTCTTCAGGAGGTCCCGGATGCTGATCTCGCCCTTGCCCTCGATGTTGGCAGGGCGGGACTCGAGCTGGACCACGTGCTCCTGCTGCAGCTGCAGCTCCACGGCGTCCTCGATCGTGACGATGCGCTCGCCGTGCGGAATGAACGAGGAGACGACATTGAGCATCGTCGTCTTCCCGGTGCCGGTGCCGCCGGCCACCAGGATGTTGAGGTGCGCCTCGACACAGGCCCTGAGGAGATCTGCCATCTGCGGGGACACGGAGCCGAACCGGATGAGGTCGTCGATGGTCAGCGGGTCCTTGGCGAACTTCCGGATGGTCAGAGAGGAGCCCTTGACGGCGAGCGGCGGAATCACTGCGTTCACGCGCGAGCCGTCGGGCAGACGGGCGTCCACCAGCGGCGAGGACTCGTCGATGCGCCGGCCCACCTGGGTGACGATCTTCTCGATGACGTGGCGCAGGTCCTGCTCGGAGGCGAAGGTCGCGTCCGCTAGCGTGACCTTGCCCTTCTGCTCCACGAAGATCTGGTCGGGTCCGTTGACCATGATCTCGGTGACGGTGTCGTCGTCCAGGAGCACCTGGAGCGGCCCGTAGCCGAGCACGTCGTCGCTCACGGAGCGGATCAGACGCGTCCGCTCCTCGGCGGACATCGGCACCTTCTCCTCGGCGACGATGCGCGTGAGCTCCTTGGTGGCGAACTCCGCGATCTGGAGGTCGGAGAGGCTCGAGTCGGACTGACGCGAGCCGATGCGGTCGAGCAGCTCCTGCTTCACGCGCTGCTTGAGTCCGGCGAGCGCGTCGAACCGGGCGGCCTGGACGCGCGGAGCCGCCTCGGCCGGCGGCGCCGGTTCCGGTGCGGCGAAGACTAGGGAGGACAGCGCGGGCCCGTCGTCGAGGTCGCCCGGGGACCTGGTCTCCGCTCCGACGGACTCGCCGTCGGTGTCCGCCTCCGCGGAGTCGACGACGCCATGGGGGTCCGCGAACTGCGGAGGCTCGAGAAACTCGGTCTCGGCGAGTGCGGGCTCGGTGGGCGCAGTGGCCTGCAAGGCGAGTGTTTCACCGCGGGCCGCCGCGAGGCGTTCTGCCAGTTTCATGATCAGACCATGGCCTTTCGGTGGAAGCCTTTCCTGGCGATGGGTCGGTCCGGGGCGAACGTTCCGACCAGTTGGTAGAGCTGCCGCGCGGCCTTGTCCTTCGGCGCATGTTGCAGCAGGGGTTCGCCGCGGTTCGTGGCGTAGGCCGCGATCCGGGAACGGGGGATCACGAAGTCCACGGGGGTCCTGATCGTGGCTTCGATGTCCTGTACGGACAAGCCGGTGTTGCGGTCGGCGGCGTTGACCACCACCGTGACGTTCTCCGGAATCAGCGAGAGCTCCCCGAGCAGGTCCAGCTCCTTACGCAGCCCTCGTACGCCGGGCACGTCCATGCCCGTGACGAAAATAGCGTCGGTGGCCGCTTCCAGAGCCGCGAGCACATGCTCGCCCATCCCTGGGGCCGTGTCGATGACCACGTACTGGAACTGACCGGAGAGCTGGTCGATCAAGTGGACGATCTGACCTGCGCCGACGAGATCACCCTCGGCCGGGTTGGCGGGAGTGCACAGCGCGTAGATCGAGGCGGGGTGGACGGTCAGGAACGTCTTGAGCACCAGCGCGTCGTCGACGGACGGACCGGTGACGGCGTCCGTGAGCGAGTGGTCCGGCGCCAGGCGCAGAGCGGCTGCAACATCCCCGAACTGGACGTCCAGATCCACGATCACGGTGTTCATCGGGGCGATCGCACCGAGGCCCACGGCCAGGTTGGTGGCGATGGTGGTCTTGCCGACCCCGCCCTTGGGTGAGGTGACCACGATGACGCGGCTGTCGTCGCGCGGCTGGGACGTAACAGCATGGTTCCCCCCGCTCAAAAGAGCGCCTTGCGGCATGGCCCGGCGGCGGGACTCGGCCGCGTCGCACACCCGGCTGAGCACTCCGAGAATGGCGTCGGGGTCGGCGTCCTGGTCGAGGACGTCCCGGAAACCCGCCCGCAGTGCTGCGATGGCGAGGGACATGTCGGACGGCACGACCAACACCAGGGCGACCTCGGGACGCTGGATGTCGAAGACGCCGCCCAGGCGAAGCGCCTCGTAGAGATCCACGCCGGGTCCGAGCAGCACCACGGTGGGGAGTTCCCCCACGGACCACCCCAGCAGCTCGTCCGGGGTGCCCGGGAGATCGGAGGTGAGGACGGTCTGGACGTCGCCGGGGAGCCGGCCCTGGACGGCATGGCGGAAGTGCGAGTCGTACTCGCGGTCGGCAGTGATCAGCAGCAGGCGGCTCACTCGAAATCACCCCTCGTGGCGCCGTTGTCGTTCTCCTCGGCGTCCTCCGGCTCCAGGGAGAGCCAGATACGGCCGAACTCCGAGGCGAAGACGATCTTCTCGGCGGTGTCGGCGTTCACGGCGAGAGTGACAAGCATCGAACCTTCAGGGACGGCAGGGGCGGCGTTGCCGGACGTCTCCGTGCCCTCGGCCGGCGCGGCCGTGCTGGGGGCCCCCTGCACGGACGTGACCAGGATTTTGTGCAGGTCCTTCGCCGTTTTCGATTCCCGGCCTTCGTCTCCCTCGAAGGAGACGTAGAAGCCGACTGTGTCCCCCGCCGTCAGCTGGCCCCCGACCACCCGGGGGGCGTCGAGCTGGATGGTGACCTCCTGCAGTCCTTCGGGCACCGGGACGGTGCCCGGCGCCTCGAGGACCTCGGGATCGACCAGCCGGGACTCGAGCAGCTGCTCCCCCGGCTGCAGGTCCACGCCGGCGACCTTCCCGCTCTGGCCGCCGAGGGAGGAGAGCGCGCCGTCGGGCACCACAGCCGCCGGGACGGTGTGCAGCGCGATGGACTCTCCAAGCTCGTCGACGGGGGTGCCCTCCGGGATCGGGGCCGTGACGAGGTAGACCTCGCGCGGCTCCTGGGCGTCCAGGGCGCGGGCGTCGGCGGTGCCGACGTAGGCGCTGATGATGGCCAGACCTGCGATGGCGAGAACGGCCATCACTGCGCCGGCGATGATGCGGATCTTCACGATGGGACTTCCAGACGATCGATCGAGCAGAACAAGGCGTTGAGGGGGCGTGGCATGTGGATGCGCTTCCGGTCAGGCGAACACAGCCGTTATTCGCGCAGGTCCACGACCGAAACGCCGAAGGACGAGGGTGGGCCGATGGTAAAGCCTTCGTCGAAGGAGGTGAACCGGACGAAGCGCCCGTAGATGCCGTCACAGCTACCGCCGCAGAATTGCGTGACCTTTTGCGGCTCCCAGCTGACGTTGCCGGTGAAGGTGTATCCCTCGACGTGGAAGGCGGCCCACCCGCTGATGCCGTACCAGCCGCCGCTGCCCTGTCCGCCCTTGGAGTCGTAAATCGGGATGAGGATCGTGCGGTTCTTGAGCTCAGCCGCCAGGGCTGCATTGCAGTCCTGCGGCAAGCTGGTGCCTGTGGATTGGATCTGGCTGCCCACGCCGACCTCCTGCGAACAGGAACCGTCCTTGTCACTGCCGATCCAGGCGAAGCCACCAGGTGGATTGAGGTCGCCGTTCGCGTCGTACGTCGGGCACAACGTCCCACCCTTGGCGCCGAGGGTTAGCGCCTGCGGCTGGCCGGAAAGGTCGAACTCGCACTCCGCGAAGGCCACCGGCCAGATGGCGACACCGCTTAACGGTGCGCCCCAGGCGGCCGAGGCGGTCGCGGAAACGGTCGCCCGGTCGTTGCCCCCGAGGAGAGGCGCGAAGTTCAGGGCCAGCGACCCCGCTCCACTCCTGTCACGAGTGGTGACCGTGGTCCGCACCGTGTTGTCGCTGAACACCGGCAAGGACGCGGCGGCCTTGCCGTCGCCGGCGTTCTGATCAGCCATCGCTTGCGCAACGGGAGCTGCCAGGGCTGGAGTGCAGTTGACACCCTGCCCGCAGTCGCCGGCGATGGCAAGGGCTGCGGCGTCGGCCCCTGACTGGAGCTCCGCACGCTCGGCGTAGAGCAGTCCCACGTCGACCGCCAGTGCCACGAACCCGAGCAGAACGACCATGCTCAGGGCGGTCAGGACGGCAACCGCTCCCCGTTCATTGTCCGCGCGGTTCGCGGCGAGGAAGCTCTCAATGTGGTCGATCATCCGCCGCATCGCTGGGCCGCCTTTCCGATGAGGTCCTTGTCCTTCACGATCCCGGTGTAGGAGTCGAAGTCGTACGCCACCGTCACGGTGACGGTGGCTCCGGGGCTGCAGGTGAGCGGATCGCGGGTCACAGTCACCAAAGGTTGACTGAGCGTAGGCGAGGCACTCCGACCCGCTTGCTCAGCCTTGGTCCAGTTGCCGGTGATCGACATGGTGCGCGCTGCTTCGCGGGCGGCGTGGGTGGCGGAAATCTGGACGTTGAAGAAGTGCCCAAATTCGATGACGCCCAGCAAGAGTGTTAGGAGGATCGGCACGACGAGGGCGAACTCGACGGCCGCGGCTCCGCGCTCGGAGCGCCAAAGGCTCATGGTGGTGTCCTTGATTGGAGGATCAGTGAATCGAGAGACAGATGCAGAACCAACCCCGGACCGAGAAGCGCCGCGGAGCCCCCGGACGGGACGCCGCGGCGCTTGCTTCGACTCGAGCAAAAGTTCAGCTTGAGACCGGAGCCGCTGCACCTCCGGGAAGGTTGGTCAGCACCGTGTTGAAAAGACCGTTGAGGCGGGGGCCGAGGGCTACCAGGGTCACAACGATCGCCACGGCAATCAGACCGACGAGCAGGCCGTACTCGACGGCGGTGGCGCCCTTCTCCTCGCGGGTCAGGCGGTCCACGATGGAGTTCTTGGTGTCGGCGACGTACTGCAGGGTGATGAGCAGGGGCAGCATGGTGAGTCCTCACAGTGAGAGAAATAAGGGGGGTAAGTCGGAGAAGTGTTCTGGCACTCGCGTCTTGCGGATCTGACTGCCACTTGCGTACCGACCTGTAGAAAAGATAGCGGTCGCGATCGCAAACTCACAAGCATTCAGACGCATACACTTTGGGGGACGTCAAAAAGGGACGTAATGCCTGGTGGCGCACTGCATGCATCCGCATGGAACGTTTCCCGAGTGAGCTTGTCCCCCGAACGGCGTCAGGCCAGGCCCGGCAACAGGTACTCTCGGGCGAGCATCTCGCCCCACAGGACGGCCACCAGGGCGCCGGCGAGCAGTGACGGCCCGAACGGGACGTCACTGCGCAATCCGCCGCGGCGGGTCGTCAGCACGACAAGCCCCACCAGGGCACCGAAGACCGAGGCGAGGAGCGCCCCCACGAACAAGGCGCCCCACCCCTGGTACCCGAGGAACAGCCCCAGTACCGCGGCAAGCTTGACGTCACCCATGCCGAGTCCCGCCGGCGAAATGATGGCCAGCACGAGATAGAGCATGAACAGCACGACGGCGCCCAGCACTGCACGCAGCAGCGCATCCCATGTGTTCTCTCCTGCAGCAGCAAGGGTGAGCAGCACGAAACCGATGCTCAGCGCGGGCAGTACCACGGCATTGGGAAGCAGGTGGTGGCGCAGGTCGATCACCGCTAGGACCACGGCAACGCTGGCGAAGAACAGGTACGCGGGTAGTTGCCACGATGCGCCGAGGAACAGAGCTACAAGAATGAAGAGAGCCGCCGTCACCGTCATCAACAACGGACGTGACGGAGCCGGCATCGATTCGTCCGCGACCGGGCTGTACCGCATCACCGTCGAGGGCAAGAACCACCCCACGAGAACGCCGACGAGTCCGGCGGTCAGCACCAGCCAAAGGGGTGCTGTTCCAGGCAGGGGCTCCACGAGAGCATTCCTCCGGTTGGTGGGCGCTTTGACTGACACCCGGTTGATTGATCGTCCCCTCTTCTGAGGTTCTGCACGGGAGAGAGACTAACTGAGATGGCGAAGTTTCCGACGTCTGAGCACGTCACCAGGCAGTTCGGAAAAGTCGAACAGTATGAATCAAGAACATTCGGTAGGGAGTCTTCAACGGTCGTGAAAGGAAATAGCTTTGATGGGAGTATTCAAGATTTATCAATGCTTCGCGCGATCCCGAAATTACAAGGACGTGAGTACGGACAGCGCCGTCTGCAGGCCGTGCTCCGTCCGGATCTCCAGTCCCGCCCGCTCGGCGGCGGAACGGCACCCGAGGGCGTCGTCGATCGCCGCGGTGAGCCGCTCGGCCGTCAGCTTCTTCTGCGGGATCGGCGCGGCGGCGAGGCCGAGCGCGTGGAGCTGTCGGCCCCAGAACGGCTGGTCGGCCAGGAAGGGCACCACCACGTGCGGAGCGCCGGCCCGGGCCACGGCGTGGACGGTTCCGGCCCCGCCGTGGTGGACGGCCAGTGCGGCACCGGGCAGCACCGCGTCGAGCGGCAGGGACGGCACGGCGAGCACGTCGTCGCCCCGGCGGTCGTCCGGCAGAGTCAGACCACCCCACCCCGTGAGCAGCAGGGTGCGCAAACCGTGGGCCCGGGCGCTCTCCACCACCGTCCTCCCCCGGGCCTGCGGGTCCCCGGAGGCCATCGAGCCGAAAGTCGCCACGAGGTACGGCCCGCCCCGGAGGAACTCGAGCACGGCGGGATCGGGCTCCGGCGCCGGGGCGCCGGAGTGCCAGGACCCGGTGAGGTGCACCGAGGCCGGCCAGTCGACCGGGCGCGGCAGGAGCTGCGGGCTGATCGGCAGCAGGGTGGCCGCAGGAGGGGGAACGGAGGCCGGTCGGCCACCGGGCAACTGGGCGCACGCGCGGTCGATGTCCCGGCGGAACATCCGCTCGGCGCCCCGGGCCACCGCGTAGGTGGCCCGGTTGAACCGGCCCAGGTCCCGGTTCACCACGCCGGGCGCCGGGAACTGCCGGGTGGGGGTGGCCACGGGAACGGCCTCGACCAGCACGTGCGGGACGCCGAGCGCCACCGCCACCGCCGGCGCCGTGAGCACCTTGGGGTGGTGGACCACCAGGTCCGGCTCGAAGGCGAGCGTCTCCCGCACGGCGGCGGCCAGCATCCGGCGCATGCCGGGCCCCACCTCGGTGCGGAAGTGACGCACGGCCGTCCACGGCGAGATCCCGTGCGCCTGGACCAGCCGGTGGAAGTCCACCTCGAGGCTCACGGTGTCGAGCCCGGCCAGGTCCACGCCGGAGGAGTCCGGGACGCCCAGCCGCGCCTCGTGTCCACGGTCGGACGCGTAGCGGGCCAGGGCGGCGAACGGCTCCACGTCGCCGCGGGACCCGGACGTCAGCAGCATCATCCTCATGGCTCCAGTGTGCTCCTGCCGCGCCCGCACCGCAGGCAGGTCAGGAACCCGGAGCGGTGCAGCTCTCCTCCGGGCCCCAGCGCAGCCAGTCGGGCAGATCCGCCGTGAAGGCGTCCCGGACAGCGGTGGTGTTGGTGGTCGTCCAGTCCACGGGACCGTCGATCTCGACCTCGTGCTTGTCCCACTCGAACCAGCTGATCATCTTCAGCTGCGGGAAGTCCTGCGGGATCGACGCATCGAAGACCTGGGCCCACCACGCCCGCTTGATCGCGAGCTCGTCGGCACCGCCCGCTGCCGGGTTGTACAGGGCGCCGGTCTCCGGGATGCCCACGGGCTTGCCGCGCCGCTCCGCGTACTCCGCGTAGAAGTCGGGAACGGCCCGGTCGTCGCCGCCGGCACCGGAGTAGGTGCCGGTGAGCTGAGCGGCGAACTTGCCGGCCTCCGGGATCTCGTTCTCGCCCCAGGGATGCGCATCGCCCCAGTGGTAGAGGGACATGCCGACCCAGTCCACGGCGTCGTCCCCCGGGTAGTAGGGGGCGTACGCGTCGTCGGCCATGGTCAGCTCGCCGTCCCCGTCGGTGTCGAGGGCGGCGAAATCGGCGGTGCCGGGCCGGGCCTCGTACTGCCCGCCGGCGAACGGATAGCCGCCGCCGTAGTTGGGGGCCCACATCATCGCCGACCCGGGGGCCTGCTCGTGCACCGCGTCCGCGACCCGCCGATAGGCCTCCACGTAGGCGGTCGGCTGATGGCCCCAGGCGTACCAGGACCCGTTCATCTCGTGGGCGAAGCGCACGACGACCGGCACCCCGGAGTCGTTGATCTCCGCGAGATCGGCCACCAGATCCTGCACGGCGTCGTCGGTCACCTCGGCGAGCCCGCCCTCGGGCTCGAGGGTCAGCAGCATCATCTGCCCGTCGGCGCGGATCTGGTCGGCCGCCATCCGCAGGTAGTCGTGACCGCGCTCGTCGTAGGGGAACCCCGTGAAGGACACGGACACGGCGGGCCGGCGGCCCAGCCGGTCGGCGTAGTCGGCCAGCGGCTTGTCCTCCCAGTCCAGGTTCACGCCGTACAGGGCACCGGTCTCGGGTGCCAGCTCGGAGCGGTCCAGGACGGTGCAGACCGGCGGCGGCGCGGCCTGGGCCTCCTCCTCCGCCTGGGACGACAGCTGAGCGGCGAGCGTGCCGCCGCCCAGGGCGAGGGCGGCCACGAACACCACGGCGACGAGAGAGGATTCCTTCACCCCGTCAGCATAGAAAGGAATCAATGGATATTCATGGAACTCGGTGTCCGACGGCCCGGTCGACGACGCCCCGCTCGCCGCGCCGGCCGGTCAGCCGGCCCGGCTCACCCCTCGTCGCCGGGGCCAGGATGGTCCGGGCCGGAGGCTTGGCGCCGGCGGTAGGCGGTCATGTTGGTGCGGTTGGCGCAGCGCTGGCTGCAGAAGCGCTTGGAGCGGTTGCGGGAGAGGTCCAGGAGCACCCCCTCGCAGTCCTCCGCGCCGCACTCCCGCAGCCGGTCCGTCTCGTCGGCGCGGAGGACGTCCACGAGGGCGAACGCCGTCTCCAGGCGCAGACGGGCGGCCAGGGGGGCGTCCGAGGGCGAGGCGTGCAGGTGCCAGTCCTTCCCGTCGTGCCGGGCCAGGTGCGGGGCGAGCTCGTCCGTGTCGAGGACGGCGTTGACCGCGGCCACCATGGCGTCCCGGTCCAGGGCCCAGACCCGCCGCAGCTCTCGGCGCACCTCGCGGACCTCGGCCAGCTCCTGCTCGTCGCGGTCGAAGCGCCCCGACCAGCCGTGCTCCTGAAGGAGGTCCCGCAGTTGCAAGATGGTCACCAGCTCGTCCTCCCCGGAGCGGGAGGCTCCCGGCGCCGTGTTCATCAGCGCCACGTCGGACTCGAGCACGTCTTCGGTGTCATAGGCAAAATGCACTTGACTACTTATCCCTTCCGGGGCTAGCGTGAGTGTCATCAACAGTTTAGACCCTTACGCGACGATGGTCGCGAGAAGGAGTTCCTCATGGTCGGCGGTCTCTACCTCCTGGCGCTGCTCCTCGTGTTCGCCACCGTGGGCCGGCAGTCCGTCCCGCGGCGGGAGCGCACGGACCTGCGCAGCTGGACGCTGCGGGACGTGTACTACAACGTGCGGCGCGGGGTGGCCGTGCTCGGGGAGCACGGGCCGCAGTACCCCGGCCTGGACGGCGCGGAACCGCCGGTGGCGCAGTGGGCGCGCTGAACGGCACGAGACCGAGTGCGGCCACCCGTACCGGTCGGCCCCGTTCGTGGCGGGGCGCTCCCGTCAGAGCGAGACCTTCTCGAACAGGGCCGCCGTGCCGATGCCCCCGGCGGAGCTGATCATCGCCAGCAGCAGGCTGCCGCTGGGCAGCGCTCGTGACCTGGCGAGCAGGCGCACCACGGACACCGCCCCGGAGGCGCCGTAGGCGTGGCCCAGGGCCAGGGCGCCGCCCTCGGCGTTGAGCACCTCCTCGTCGAGACCGAGCAGGTCGGCGCAGGCCAGCACCTGCCCGGCGAAGGCCTCGTTGAACTCGACCGCCGCCAGCTCCCCCACGGCCACGCCCTGCTCCGCCAGCAGCGACCGAGCAGCCACGGCGGCACCGCTGCCCAGCCGCGCCGGGTCCACCCCGACCGTGGCCGCACCGCGGAAGGCGAGCCCTTCCCGGTGGCCGAGCTCCCACGCCGTGGACGGGTCCGTGACGAGGACGGCTGCCGCGCCGTCGGCGTCGCCGCAGGAGTTGCCGGCCGTGACCGTCCCGCCGGTCTCGAACGCGGGCGGGAAGCGCGCCAGCAGCCCCGTGGCCAGTGTCCGGCGCGGGCCGTTGTCGGCCCGCACGTTCCCGCGCGCTCCGGCCACCGGCACCAGCTCGTCCTCGAACCGCCCCGCGTCCGCGGCGGCGAGGGCCCGCTGGTGACTGCGCAGGGCGTAGGCGTCCTGACGCTCGCGGCCGATCCCGTGCTCCCGGACGACGGTCTCGGCGGCCTCGCCCATGTCGGGGTCGCCCAGGTGGTCCGGGGCGAACTGGGCGCGGCGGTAGAACTCGACCGCACCGTCCTCGCGTCGTCGTCCGCGCAGCGGGGCGGTGCTGATGCTCTCCGCCCCGCCGGCGAGGAAGGCCCGGCCGGCTCCGGCCTGCGCGAGCCGGCAGGCCAGCAGCACGGCGTCCAGTCCCGAGCCGCACTGCCGGTCCACGGTCAGCCCGGCACGGACAGGGGCAGACCGGCTTCCAAGGCGGCGAGCCGGGCGAGATTGCCGCCGGCGCCCACGGCGTTGCCGACCACGACGTCCGCGACCTGGGCCGGGTCCAGGCCCGAGTCCTCCAGCAGAGAGCGGAGCACCGGGGCCAGGAGCCGGTGGACCGGCACGCCGTCGAGCAGGGTGCCGGCGCGCGCGAGGGGCGTGCGGCGACCCAGCACCAGCACGGGCGCATCAGCCGAGCGGACGGACACGGGCATCCCCCTCCAGGATCCACTCGTGGAACAGCGCGCGGCTGAGCTTGCCGCTCGCGGTGACCGGCAGCTCTCGGAGCTCCCAGTACTGCTGCGGGCGCTTGGCGGGTGCCAGCCGTCGTTCGAGGCCGGCCCGGATCCGCGCCTGGTCGGGCCCGCCGGAGCTCCGGAGGATCCCGGCCACGATCCGCTGACCGCGCACCTCGTCGGGAAGGCCGGCGACGACGACGTCGGCCACTCCCGGCACCGTGTCCAGCGCCGCCTCGACCTCGTGCGGATAGACGTTGTGCCCGCCGGTGTTGATCATCTCCGCGGCCCTCCCCAGCACGTGCACCTGCCCGTCGCACAGGTTGCCCTGGTCCCGCACGGTGGGCATGCCGCCGACACGGCCGAAGGCCCGTCCGTCGTCACCCCAGAGGTAGCCGTCGCAGACCAGGTCCGAGCGGACACAGATCGTACCGGTCACGCCCTCCGGCACCGGGCGGCCGTCCTCGTCCAGGACGACCACCTCCACGCCGGGCAACGGAGCGCCCACCGCGGTGCCGGACTCCTCGGCGTGCCCTTCGGCGGGCTCGCCCGGACGGTGGCGGCGGGCCGCGACGAAGCCGAGCTCGGCGGCGCCGTAGTACTCCCAGAGCACGGCGTGCGGGGCCCAGCGGCGGGCCGCCTCCAGCGTGGTGCCGTCCAGCTTCTGCCCGGCGCACACGATCGCCGTGACACCGCTCCCGTCGACGTCCCCGGTCAGGCCGCGCTCGGCGAGCACGCGCAGCATCGTGGGCACGAGCACCAGGCGGGTCACGCCGTGCCCGGTGATCGCGGCGTGGGCGGCGGCGACGTCGAAGCGCGGGAGGGTCACGAAGCCGGCCCCGGCGTGCAGGCACTCGGACAGCGCGTACAGGTTCAGGCTCGACGCCAGCGGACCGGGAGCCAGCACCCGGTCCGCAGGTCCCAGCCCGAAGTGCGCGGCGGAGACCTCGAACGAGCGCCGCCAGGAGGCACGGCTGCGGAGGAAGCCCTTGGGCAGGCCCGTGGTGCCCGAGGTCAGGCCGATCAGGAACGCCGAGGCGGGGTCGCCGTCGCGCAGCAGCGCCGGGACCGGATCGGCGGGGAGCCGTGCCGCGCAGTGCTCCTGCACCTGCTCGGCCGTCTCCACCGGCCAGGACGGGTCCAGGACGGCGCACACGCGCTCCTCGGCCACCCCTGCGGCCCACCGGACGGCGAAGTCCACGCCGTTGGCCTGTCGCAGGATCCCCGTGGGCTCGCCCGAGGCGGCCAGGGCCGCGGCCTCGGCGCGCAGCTCGCCCCAGGTCAGCCGATCGTTCCCGCAGACGACGGCGGGCTCCTGCGGGCGTTCCTCGGCCCAGCGGGTCACACGGTCCAGAAAGGGCATGTCCTCGTCCTCGGTGGTGGTCACTCGTCCCCTGCGTGGTGCTCCCCGTGGTCAGCGGGCGGCGGTCCGCACCCCGCCCAGGAGCCGCCGGTAGCTGCGGTGGACGTTGATCGCGGCCAGGGTCGCCACGACCGCCTTGAGCAGGTCCCCGGGGACGAACACGAGGGCACCCAGGGCGGAGGTGGACAGCGGCAGCCCGGTGACCACGGCGGTCCACGGGATGCCGAAGGCGTAGATCACCACGATGCCGCCCACGACGACGCTGAGCAGCACGGCGGCGAAGCGGGCCGTGCGGCCGGTGCGCCGGATCGCCCAGTACTGCACCAGCGCCCCGACGACCAGGGCGGCGGGGATCCAGCCGACGAGGTAGCCGCCGGTCGGGCCCAGGAACACCCCGAGCCCACCCCGGCCCCCGGCCAGCAGCGGCAGACCGGCCAGCACCAGGGCCTGCAGGACGACGACGGAGAGCATGCCGCGCACCGGACCGAGCAGCGCACCGGCGAGCATCACCCCGAGGGTCTGCAGCGTGATCGGCACCGGGATGATCCCCACCGTGATGGGCGGCACGAGCCCGAGGGCGGCGATGAGGGCGGCGAACACGGCCACGAGGACGGTGTTCTGGGTGCTCTGCGAGGTGTCGGTGGTCCGGGAGGTCACGGTGGTCATGGGGTCCTTCGATCGGGGACGAGCCGGTGGGCTCGAGCGGATGGAGCTGGAAAGGACGGGGTGGGACGGGGTTCAGTGGGCGGTGTTCCGGGTCCTCCGCCGCGGCGGCGCCGCGGAGTCGTAGCACCGGGCGTCGAGGGCGGCGGCGATCTCCTGGGCCGACTCCAGGGTGCGCACCAGCAGAGGCACCAGCACGGCCAGCGGGCTGTGGTGCAGACCGCGGGCGAACTGCGCCTCCCGGACCTCGAGGTACTGGGTGCGGATCTGCGGGATGAACCGGATCGTCATGGACAGGGCCAGGCTCATCTGGGCCGGTTCGCCCCGAGGTGCCGGGTCGGTGCCAGCAGTCGCTCGAACAGGGTCAGCATCTCGCCGAAGGTGGTGCTCAGGCTCACCGCGTAGGCGAACAGGCACAGGCTCAGCAGTCGCAGCGCCGAGACCGCCGCGGCCTCCCAGGTCGTGGTGAAGCCCAGGGTGAGGACGACGATCCCGACGATGAGCACCAGCCCTGCCAGCATCCGCACCAGACGGGCCGGCGGGGTTCGGGTCAGCCAGGCAGCGGCCACGGCCGTGACGAAGACGGCGACCTGGAGGCCCAGGTGGGCCGCGGCGTAGATGCCGAGGCTGGCGGCGAACAGGAGGGCGAACTTCCACCCGGCCGGGATGCGGGTCAGCGGACCCGTGGGCTTGGTCATCGGTCGCTGACCGCGCAGTAGAACTCGACCGCGGCGGCGGGGGCGCCGTCGAAGGCGATCCGGCCCTCGTGCACCACCAGGACGCGCTGGTAGTCGCCGATCAGGTCGAGGTCGCGGGTCACCACGACGGCCCGCTGGTCGAGCTCGTCGATGGTGGCCTGGAGCCGGCGCCGGTTGCGGCGGTCGAGCATGGTGGTCGGTTCGTCGAAGACGATCGTGGCCGGCTCCATGACCAGCACCGAGGCCAGGGCCACCAGCTGCTTCTCGCCCCCGGACAGGGCGTAGGACTCCCGCTCGCGCAGGTGGGCGATGCCCAGCCGCTCCAGCACCTCGTCGATCCGTCCCGTGAGCTCGGCCCCGCGCAGGCCCAGGTTCTTCGCCCCGAAGGCGAGGTCCTCGGCCACGAGCGGCATCACGATCTGGTTCTCCGGGTTCTGGAACACGAAGCCCACCCGGCGGCGGATCTGCTTGGCGTCCTTCGCGGTGGACAGCCCGCCCACCTGAACGGTGCCCCGGGTGGGGAGCAGCAGGCCGTTGACCAGGCGCACCAGGGTGGACTTGCCCGAGCCGTTGAGCCCGATGACCGCGATCCGGTCCTCGTCCAGGCACAGATCGACGTCCCGCAGGACGTCCTGGCCCTCGCGGGTGACCGTGACCCCCGTCAGCCGGATGTCCGAGCGCTGCGGCCCCGGCGTGGCGGCAGGCTCCGCCCGGTGGGACCGGTCCCGCAGCGGATGCTTGATCGACACCGTGGACGCCTTCCTCTCCTCATCGTGCTCACCGGTCCGCTCCCGCACCGCGCCCCGGTGCGGCGCGGAGGCGTCGCAGTCCCGGGGCGTCCCGGTCCCGGGACGCCTGAGTCCCGAGATGCTTCGGTCCCGAGATGCTTCGGTCCCGAGATGCCTCGGTCCCGACATGCTTCAGTGCCGGGGTGCCGGCTCGAAGTAGAGATCGGCGTGCAGGGCGCAGCCCGGGTTGAACCGTGCCCCGCACCGCGGACAGCTCTCCACTGCCAAGTACTCCCGCACGGAGAGCTCGTGGTCGCAGACGCCGCAGAGCACGGCCTCGGTGTCCTGCTCCTCGACCGGCCACTGCGCCGCCGGGTGGCCGGCGCTCTCCTCGTGGCACAGATGACAAGGGTAGTACTCCCCGCAGCACCAGAACGTGATGGCGACCACATCCAGGGCCGTCCGGTAGTGCACGCACCGTGTCTGCTCGTCGACCGGGCTGCCCAGGATCCGCCTCATCGCTGTCCTCTCCCTGGCCTGCGGCCCCGGCTCCTCCCCCGGGAGGCCCCGGCGCAGTTTCTCCTCCGTCCGACAGTGTCCACTGTACGGAGCGAGGAGTGCGCGGCGGATGGGGACCGTACGGCCGGGGCCTGGCCCTCAGCCGAGCAGGATCACGTCCAGCGTCCGGGGCCCGTGCACGCCCTCCACGCGCTCGAGCTCGATGTCCGAGGTGGCGGACGGCCCGGAGATCATGGTGATCGGCGCCGTGGGCTCCACCAGGGCGAGGGCCTCGGGGACCAGTTCGACCACCGAGTTGATCGGCACCACGCAGATGTGGTGGTCGGGGACCAGGCTGATGGCCCGGCGTCCCTCGTCGGGACGGCCGGTGAGGAAGATGGTGCCGGTCTCGGCGCAGGACACGGTGGAGGAGGTGACCACGGCGTCCACGGCGTTGAGCTCCCGCACGCCGAGGGCCGAGGCTGCCCGGGCGTCGTTGGGGTCCACGATGGCCCGCCGCATGCCGGACTCCGCGGGCAGCCAGGAGCAGTCCAGGCCCTCGGGCACCACGTAGCGGGCGGAGACGCCCAGCAGCTCGGCGATCCGGGCGGGCAGGGACGCGGGGGTCTCGTGGTGCACCGAGGCCTTGTAGTCGACCAGCCGGTCCTCGAGCATCTCGAGGACCTCTTCGCGCGGACGGTCCGAGGCGCGGCGGTAGGTGCGCGCCGCCGGCACCGGGGCAGGCGTGTCGTGCAGCGCCCCGCGGATCCGGTTCAGGATCTCGGTCTTGGCGTCGGTCACCGCTGCCCCCCGGAGTGCTGAGTGCCGTCCGATGACCCTTCCCGGGTCCCGTTCGGGGATCCGTCCGGAGTCCCGTCCGGGGTCCCGTCCTGCGGAGCGCAGCCGCCGGAGACGGGGCCGCCGTCGTCGGCCACCCGTTGCTGCGTCTCGCCGGCGTGCTGGGCCCACCAGTTGCGGAAGGACTCCTTCGGCGGAGCGGGGAGGTCCCGTTCGTCGGTCCAGCCGCCGGCCGTCCCGGGCAGCCAGCTGATCGCCCGGTCCTTGCCCGCGACCGCCCGGCCCAGCGGCAGGGCCTTCTCGGCGAGCGCCATGCGCCGGCCGGAGGACATCACGAAGGACGCTCCCTTCATCATGAGGTCCATCTCGGACGGGGCCTGCGGCAGGCGCCGGGTCCGCGCCGGCGCGGCAGCGGCGCCGTCGTCGGAGCGCTGGCCGTGCCGGGTGCGCACGTCCTCGTCGCGCAGGTGCACGAGGATCTCGGGGATGTTGATCTTCACCGGGCACACGTCGTAGCAGGCCCCGCACAGCGAGGAGGCGTAGGGCAGGGACGCGTTCTGCTCGGAGGTGAGGCCGGTCAGCTGCGGGGAGAGGATCGCCCCGATCGGGCCCGGGTAGGTGGAGCCGTAGGCGTGGCCGCCGGCCTGCTCGTAGACGGGGCAGACGTTCAAGCACGCCGAGCAGCGGATGCAGTGCAGCGCCGCGCGTCCGGCGGGGTCGTCGAGCACCGCGGTGCGGCCGTTGTCCAGCAGCACCACGTGCACGTTCTGCGGGCCGTCCCCCGGGGTCACGCCCGTCCACATCGAGGTGTAGGGGTTCATCCGCTCCCCGGTGGAGGAGCGCGGGAGCAGCTGCAGGAACACCTCGAGGTCCTGGAACGTGGGCACGATCTTCTCGATCCCCATCACCGTGATCAGGGTCTCGGGAAGGGTCAGGCACATGCGGCCGTTGCCCTCGGACTCCACCACGGTCAGCGTCCCGGTCTCGGCCACGCCGAAGTTCGCGCCCGAGACCGCCACGGAGGTGGTGAGGAACTTCTCCCGCAGGTGGGTGCGGGCGGCCTCGGCGAGGTCGCGCGGCTCGGACGTGAGCGTCTCGTCGGTCTCGGCCATCCCCGCCAGGAAGATGTCGCGGATCTCGTGCCGGTTCTTGTGGATCGCCGGGACCAGGATGTGGGACGGCTTGTCATGGCCGAGCTGGACGATCAGCTCGGCGAGATCCGTCTCCGTGGCCGTGATCCCGTGACCGGCCAGGTGCTCCTCGAGGCCGATCTCCTGGGTGGCCATGGACTTGATCTTGATGACGTCGGTGGACCCGGTGGCCTGGACGAGCTCGGTGATGATCCGGTTGGCCTCGGCGGCGTCGCGCGCCCAGTGCACCGTGCCGCCGCGGGCCGTGAGGTTGCGCTCGAACTCCTCCAGCAGCTCCGGCAGGTGCGCCATGACCCGTTCCTTGATCGCGGAACCGGCGGAGCGCAGCTCCTCCCAGTCGGGCAGCTCCCCCGCCACTGCGGCGCGCTTGCCGCGGATCGTGTGGGTGGCGTGGCGGATGTTGGCGCGCATCTGCGTGTTGCCCATCTCGGCCTTCGCCGCGGCGGGGAACGCGGTCTGCGCGTGCAGGTTCCCCCGGCCGTGCACGGGGCGGACGGCGGGCATCCCCAGGGCCGTGCGGCTCATCGAGCACCTCCGGTCGTGCGGGGGGTCGACGACGACGCCGTGCGGCGCGCCCCCGAGCCGGGAATGGACAGCTCGGCCGGCCCGGAGACCTCGAGCGGGTTCTCGCGGGTGGAGGCGAGGATCTCGGCGAAGTGGACGGTGGCCGGCCCGGAGTTCCGCCGGTTCATGGCCCCGCCCAGGTGCATCAGGCAGGAGGCGTCTCCCCCGGTGCACAGCTCGGCGCCGGTCGAGACGATGTTCCCGATCTTCTCCTCGGCCATCGCCGCGGAGACGTCCGGGTTCTTGAAGGAGAAGGTCCCGCCGAACCCGCAGCACTCCTCGGCGTCGGGCAGCTCGACGAAGTCGATGCCGCCGACCGAGGCGACCAGGTCCTTCTGCCGGTCCCCCAGACGCAGCAGCCGCATCCCGTGGCAGGACGGGTGGTAGGTGACCCGGTGGGAAAACCAGGAGCCGAGCTGCGCGGCCGCATCCGTCACGCCGAGCACGTCGGTCAGCAGCTGCGAGAGCTCGTAGGTGTTCGCGGCCACGGCCGCAGCGTTCCGCGCGAGCGCCTCGTCGCCGCCGGCGCGGGCGATCATCGGCTGCTGGTGGCCCAGGGAGGCGACGCAGGAGCCCGACGGCGCCACGGCGACGTCGTACTCCGCGGCGGTGAAGGCCTCGACGTGGTTGCGGACCACGGGCAGGGCGTCGTCGAAGTAGCCGCTGTTGACGTGCATCTGGGAGCAGCAGCCCTGACCGGGCGGGAACACCACCTCGTGGCCGAGCCGCTCGAGCACCCGCACGGTGGCCAGCGCGACCCGCGGGTACATCGCATCCACGATGCACGTGGCGAACAGGGCGATTCTCATGGGACCTCCGGGGAACGGGAAGGACAGAGGCGACGACGACGGCCTGCCACATGTGGTCTGACCATAGTAGACGGGTGAGATGCGCGACACAACGAACGCCGGTGCCGCCAGCGGCCCGGGCACCGGGATCACCGCGACCGTGCAGCCGTTCCCGCAGCCGGCGTTCGTGCTGATCCTCGCCTCACTGTTCGCCGACGCCGTCCACCGCCGGAACAAGCGGGAGATCGCCGAGACGTTCCGGACCCCGGGGCGCAGGCCGGCGGGCACCGTTGCCGGCCTGCTTCTCGCCGTGCTTCCGGTGCGGGCGCTCATCCGGCCCGGCCCTCCATAGACTGGCCGCGTCCCGATCATCCCCGGAGGAGCCCCCGTGCCCGCAGCCGCACGCATGTACACCGTCGTCCTCGACTGGCTCGAGGAGCGCCTGCGCTCGGGCCAGATCTCCGTGGGCGACAAGCTCCCCGGGGAGCGCCACCTGGCCGAGGAGTTCGGCATCTCCCGCGCCTCGGTGCGGGAGGCGATCCGGATCCTCGACGCCATGGGACTGGTCCGCTCCTCGACCGGGTCCGGGCCGAACGCGGGGGCGATCGTCATCGCGGAGCCCTCGGCCGCGCTCGGGTGGGCGCTGCGGATGCACGTGGCCAACCGGTCGCTGCCGGTGCGGGACCTCGTGCAGACCCGGCTGCTGCTCGAGACCCAGTCCGCCCGCGAGGCGGCCGCCGCGGCGGAGACTCCGAAGCGGGCAGCGGCGCTCGAGCACGCGGCGGAGCTCGTGGCCGCCATGGCGGACCCGGACGTGCCGGACGAGCGCTTCCACGCCGCGGACGCGCAGTTCCACATCCTGCTCGCCTCCCTGGCCGGCAACGTGGTGGTCGAGACGATCATGGCCTCGCTGCGCCAGGCCACCATCTGCTACGTCCAGGAGACCGTCGCCGGCCTCAAGGACTGGCCGCAGGTGCGCCGCACCTTGCAGCAGCAGCACCAGGAGATCCTGCTCGCCTTCCAGGAGCGCCGGGGCGAGGACGCCGCCGCCACGCTGCGGGAGCACATCACCTGGATCTTCGGCCACAGTCCCGCCGCCCAGGAGGCGCAGGACCCGCAGGTCTGACTGTGAGGATTTCTTTTGCAGCCTGATGGTGCTGGGCTGTGGGGAGGTGACCACGAACGTGACCCTTGGCCTGACTGGCTTCGTGCCTTGGAGCGGACTTGTCCGCTCGTGGATGCCTGCCCCGGCCCGGTCGGAGCAACTGGCCTGATCAGGAGCTTGACCGCCTGGCGTTAGCGGCGCCGGGCGTGTCCCATCACAGTCCTGCCGAGTCTCCGCCCCGGACCGGAACCACGTCCCCGTTCCGGCAAGGAGAGAACGCAATGTCCAGTCTGACCGATCTGCGAGAAGTCGTCGACGTCGTCATCGGCGTCGACACCCACGTCCACACCCATTCCGCCGCCGCCGTCGATACCGGCACCGGTGGTGTGCTCGGGAAGGTCACCGTCGAGGCCACCACCGAGGGCTACACCCGGCTGGTGGCCTTCGCCGATGAGCACGCCGTGCTGCGGGCCTGGGCGATCGAGGGCACCGGCGGTCACGGGGCCGGGCTGGCCCGTCACCTGGCCGGCGGCGAAGAGCTCGTGGTCGAACTCGACCGGCCCCAGCGGGCACAACGGCGCAACGGGGCCAAGTCCGACCCGCTGGACGCGATCCGGGCCGCGCGCGAGGCCCTGGCCCGTCCCCGGCTGGGCACCCCGCGCCACGGCGGGGACCGGCAGGCGCTGTCGGTGCTGCTGGCCGCCCGACGCTCGGCGGTGGAGTCCGCCACCGACGCCCAGCGGCAGCTGTTCAGCCTCCTCATCGCCGCCCCGGAGCCGATCCGGGCCCGGTTCCGCGGGCAGAAGCTGCCCGGCATGCTCACTACCGCCGTGGGACTGCGGGTCCATTCCTCCTGGGATGTGGAGACCACCACGACCGTCACCGTGCTGCGCTCACTGGCCCGGCGCGCCCGGACCCTGGTCCAGGAGGCCACCGAGCACGAGAAGGCGATCCTGGCCATCGTCCGCTCCTGGCGACCGGACCTGCTCGCCGAGTCCGGGGTGGGCCCGATCGTGGCCGCGACCGTGCTGTGCGCCTGGTCCCACCCGGGGCGGATCCACTCCGAGGCCGCCTTCGCGATGCTCGCCGGGGTGGCCCCAATCCCGGCCACCAGTGGCCAGGTCACCACCCGCCACCGGCTCAACCGCTACGGCGACCGCCAGCTCAACCGAGCCCTGCACACCATCGTCCTGTCCCGGCAGCGCTACGACCAGGCCACCAGGGACTACACCGACCGCCGCACCACCGAGGGCAAGACACCACGAGAGATCAAACGCTGCCTCAAGCGCTACGTCGCCCGAGACCTCTACCGACTGCTCGAGCACCACCCCAACACGGCTTGACAGACCTGTGAGTCTTGGGTCGGCTGGTCCGGGACTGGCTGGCAGGGTTGGCGTTGGTCGCTCCGCCGTGGTCGTG